>DASXME010000172.1:0-40522 GCA_036495825.1 Streptosporangiaceae bacterium | reverse complement strand
CGTCGGCCGGTCCACCGCGACCGCGCCCATCGCGGCCACGTGACCGGGCGAATGGCCGCTGAACAGGCTCTTGGAGGAGGCGACCACGACCGTGAGGACGAAGGCCACCGCCAGGCCGCCGAGGGTCAGCACGAGATGTACGGGGCGCCGCACGGGCCGGGGCGCGAAGGCCTCGACTAGTACGCCGGCCACGGCCAGGCCGAACACGAGCAGCATCGGGGACAGCTGGCTGTACTCGATGCTCGGCGGGTGGATCGTCCCGGCCCCAGGGGCCGCCGCTAGCGCGGCATGGGTCATGGCGGCGAGGCTCACGGCGCAACTCCGTTCTGCGCGGTGGCCGGATGCTGAGGCACCGGGTCAGTAGCGTGAATTTGCGTCATCGTGTGCTGCACGGCCGGGTTGATGATGTCGAGCACCGGCTTGGGGTACACGCCGAGCCCGATGATCAGCGCGATCAGCGGCCCGACCGCCCATAGCTCCCTGGCCTTCAGGTCGGGCATGTTCCTGACTTCCTCGCGCACCGGCCCGTTCATCGTGCGCTGGTACATCCACAGCAGGTAGATCGCGGCCAGGATGATGCCGGCCGTGGCCAGCACGGCGGGCACCTTGTACCGGGAGAACGTGCCGACCAGGACGAGGAACTCGCTGACGAACGTGGACAGGCCCGGCAGGGACAGGCCGGCCAGGCTGGCGATGAGGAACAGGCCGGCCAGCAGCGGCGCGACCTTCTGCACGCCGCCGTAGTCGGCGATCCGCTGCGAGTTCCGCCGGGCGATCATGAAGCCGGCGATGAGGAACAGCGCCCCGGTGGCGAAGCCGTGGTTGACCATGTACAGCGTCGCGCCGGACTGGCCCTGGCTGGTCATGGCGAAGATGCCGAGCGCGATGAAGCCGAAGTGCGAGACCGACGTGTAGGCGATCAGCCGCTTCAGGTCGGCCTGGCCGATGGCCACGATCGCCCCGTACAGGATGCCGGCCACCGCCAGCGCGAGGATCAGCGGCGTGAAGTACCTGGCCGCGGCGGGGAACAGCTCGAGGCAGTAACGGATCATCCCGAACGTGCCCACCTTGTCGAGCACGCCGACCAGCAGCACCGCCGCGCCCGGCTGGGCCGCGGTGGCGGCGTCCGGCAGCCAGGTGTGGAACGGCCACAGCGGCGCCTTGATCGCGAACGCGACGAAGAAGCCGAGGAACAGCCATTTCTGCACGGTGGGCGTGAGGTGCACGTGCACGAGGCTGCTGAACAGGAACGTCCCCGGGTGCCCGGAGCGGGCCGAGTACACGTACAGCGCGATGACGGCGACCAGCATCAGCAGCCCGCCGAGCAGGCTGTACAGCAGGAACTTGACCGCGGCGTACTGCCGCTGCCCGACGCCGTAGCTGCCGATCATGAAGTACATCGGGATCAGCATGGCCTCGAAGAAGACGTAGAACAGGAACACGTCGGTAGCGGCGAAGACGCCGACCATCATCGTCTCCAGCACCAGCATCAGCGCGAAGTAGGTTTTCACGCTGCGCTTGCCGGACTCCGCGTCGTTCCATGACGCGAGGATCACGACCGGCATCAAGACCGCGGTCAGCCCGATCAGCACCAGCGCGATGCCGTCCACGCCGACTGCGTAGTGCACCCCGAACGCCGGGATCCACGAGACGCTCTGGGTGAACTGGAAGTCAGCGCCTGACGGCTTGAACCGCACGGCCATCACGATCGTGAAGGCCAGGGTGACCAGCGAGAAGCCGAGCGCGAGCCACTTCGCCAGTTCGTTGCGCGCCCGGTGATCCGCCTCGCTGTCGGGCGCGGAAGTCCGCCCTGCGGCGCTTTCCAGGCCGGAAGTCCACTCACTGCCGACGCTGTCCTGGCCGGAAGTCCGCCCTACGGCGTCTCCTGGTGCGGTCGCGCGCGGGATCAGGGAGATCACCACGGCGCCGGCCAGCGGTATCGCCCCGGTAACGGTCAGCCACGGAAAACTAGACATTATCTACAGCCTCACCAGGAGGAGGGCGCCGACGAGCAGCGCGGCGCCGAAGAACATCGCAAGCGCGTAGGAACGGACGAACCCGGTCTGCACCCGGCGGAGCCGGCCGGAAGCACCGCCCATCGCGGCGGCGACCGTGTTGACCAGCCCGTCCACGCCCCGGTTGTCGAAGTAGACCGACAGCCTGGTCAGCCACTGGCCGGGACGCATCAGGACCGACTCGTTGAAGGCGTCGCCGTAGAGATCCTTGCGGGCCGCGACCACCGGAAACCGCCCGGCCGGGGCGACCGCCGGTACCTCCCGGCGCCTGTACATCCACCAGGCGGCCGCTATCGCTACCAGGGCCAGCCCCAGGGCACCAAGCCCGTACGGGCCGACTATGCCGGGCGGCACGGCCGGGGTGCGGGTCACCGGGGCCAGGAAGTTGACGAGCCTGTCGCCCGTGGCGAGGAAGGCGCCCGCTCCCACCGATCCGATGGCGAGCAGGATCATCGGCCAGAGCATCACCTGCGGTGACTCGTGCGGATGCGGTACATCATGCACATCGTGCGGCTGGTGCGCCTGCTCGGTGGCCGTCTGGTGCGCCGGTGCCGCATGGGGCGCACCCTCAGGCTGCGGCTCGCCGGTGCGCGGCTCAGCGCCACCCCGCGGGCCTGCCTCTTCCCAGCGGCGCTTGCCGAAGAAGGTCATCAGCACCATCCGGGTCATGTAGAACGCGGTCAGGCCCGCGCCGATCAGCGCCGCGGTGCCGAGGAGCGCGCCGGAGACCCCGCCCTTGTCGAAGGCGGCCTCGATGATGGGGTCCTTGGTGAAGAAGCCAGAGAACCCCGGGATGCCGATGATGGCCAGGTAGGCCAGGCCGAAGGTGGCGGCCGTCACCGGCATCAACCGGGCCAGGCCGCCGTAGCGGCGCATGTTCACCTCGTCGTCCATGCCGTGCATGACCGATCCGGCCCCGAGGAACAGATTGGCCTTGAAGAACCCGTGCGCGAGCAGCAGCCCGATGGCCAGGCCATAGCCGGCCGGGCCGAGGCCGGCGGCGAGGAACATGTAGCCGATCTGGCTCATGGTGGAACCCGCCAGCGACTTCTTGATGTCGTCCTTGGCGCAGGCGATGATCCCGCCGAACAGCAGGGTGACCGCGCCCACCACCTGCACCCCGAGCCGCGCGGTCGGGGACAGGTCGAAGATTACGTTGGACCGGACGATCAGGTAGACACCGGCGGTCACCATGGTCGCCGCGTGGATCAGCGCGGAGACCGGGGTCGGGCCTTCCATCGCGTCGAGCAGCCAGGACTGCAGCGGCAACTGGGCGGACTTGCCGCACGCGCCGAGCAGCAGCAGCAGGCCGAGCGCGGCCAGCACGCCGGGCCCCGCCTTGTGCGCGCCGCCGAACACGCCAGTGAAGTTGACCGTGCCGAAGGTGGAGAACATCAGCATGATCGCCAGCGAAAGCCCGGCGTCACCGACCCGGTTAACGATGAAGGCCTTCTTCGCGGCGGTCGCGGCGGTCGGCTTGAACTGCCAGAACCCGATCAGCAGGTAGGAGGCGAGGCCGACACCCTCCCAGCCGACGTACAGGCCGAGGTAGTTGTCGGACAGCACCAGCAGCAGCATCGCGGCGATGAACAGGTTCAGGTAGCCGAAGAACCGGCGCCGGTCGCTGTCGTGCGCCATGTAGCCGACCGAGTAGATATGGATGAGCGAGCCCACCCCGGTGATCAGCAGCACGAAGCTCAGCGACAGCGGGTCGAGCAGCAGGCCCGCGCTGACCCGGAACCCGCCGACCGGGATCCAGTTGAACATGTGCAGGTCCCGGCTGCGCTGCGCGGCCGGGTAGCCGAGCAGTGCGAAAAAGCAGGCAAGACCGTATCCGAACGCCGCAAGCGGGGTCGCAACCCCCAGCAGATGTCCCCAGCGATCGGTTCGCCGGCCGCCAAGCAGCAGCACGGCCGCCCCGAAGAGAGGGAACGCGAGCAACAGCCAGGCGGCGTGCTGCACGCCAGTGGCCGCCACAGTGGTCATCACGGACTACGCAGCCCCTTCTAGTACTTCAGCAGGTTCGCGTCGTCCACCGACGCGGATCTGCGGGTCCGGAAGATCGCCATCAGCACGGCCAGTCCCACGACCACCTCGGCGGCGGCGACCACCATCACGAAGAAGGCGATGACCTGGCCGTCGAGGTTGCCGTTTGCCCGGGCGAAGCCGACGAACGCGAGGTTGCACGCGTTCAGCATCAGCTCCACGCACATGAAGATCACGATCGCGTTGCGCCGGACGAGCACGCCGACGGCGCCGATGACGAAGAGGATCACGGAAAGCGCGACGTAGTGGGCCGGGCTCACGGGCGTGCCTCCTGCGGGTGTGCCTCATGCTGGTCCGGCGCCGCTATCTGGTCCGGCGCCTCCAGTTGCCCGGGCGGCTCGTCGAGGCCGGTCATCCGCCGGGCGGCGATGACCGGGCTGACCGAGAGCTCGGACGGCGTGCCGTCGGGCAGCAGGGCCGGCATGTCCACCGCGTTGTGCCGGGCGTAGGTGCCGGGGCTGGGCAGCGGGGCCGGGTGGCTGCCAGCGATCCGCTTCCTCGACAGCTCGCGCTGCGTCGGCTTGGGCGTGGTGCGCTCGCGGTGCGCGAGCACCATCGCGCCGAGCGCCGCCGTGATCAGCAGGGCGCTGGTGACCTCGAAGGGGAACACGTACTTGGTGAAGATCAGGTCGGCGATCCCGCCGACGTTGCCCGATCCGTAGCTCGACGTGAGCGGCTTGGCTCCGCCGATCTCGGCGTGCCCGATGCCGAGCGTGAGCAGGACGAGCATCCCGATGCCCACCGCCGCCGCGGCCAGCCGCTGGCCCTTGATCGTTTCCACGATGGAGTCCGACGAGCTGACCCCCACCAGCATCAGCACGAACAGGAACAGCATCAGCACCGCGCCGGTGTAGACGATCACCTGCACGAACGCCAGGAACGGCGCGCCCGCCATCGCGTAGAGCACCGCCAGCGAGAGCATCACGGCGGCGAGCAGCAGCGCGCAGTGCACCGCGCGCCTGGCCATGATCATCCCGAGGCCGGCCGCGACGGAGACGACGGCCAGCACCCAGAACACCAGGTTCTGGGTGATCGAGGCCTCGCCGGGGCCGGGCGTGCCGGCCGCGAGCAGGGTTAGGTGACTCACCGCTGATGTCCTTCTCGCTGGGCCCCGCTCGTCTCGCTCGCCTCGCCAGCCCCGGCCGGCCGCGACGGGGCCGACGAGGTGCCGGCCCGGCCGAGCAGGTAGTAGTCCCGCTCGGTGGCCCCGAGCCGCATCGGGTGCGGCGGCGCCTCCATGCCGGACTGCAGCGGGGCGAGCAACTGCTCCTTGGTCCAGATCAGGCTTTCCCGGCTGTCGTCGGCGAGCTCGTACTCGTTGGTCATGGTGAGCGCCCGGGTGGGGCAGGCCTCGATGCACAGCCCGCACAGGATGCAGCGCAGGTAGTTGATCTGGTAGACGCTGCCGTACCGCTCGCCCGGCGAGTACCGCTCGGCGTCGGTGTTGTCATCGCCCTCGACGTAGATCGCGTCGGCCGGGCAGGCCCACGCGCACAGCTCGCAGCCGATGCACTTCTCCAGCCCGTCCGGCCAGCGGTTCAGCTGGTGCCGGCCGTGGAACCGGGGCGCGGTGGGCCGCTTGTCATCCGGGTACTCGACGGTATCCACCTTCTTGAACATCTGGTGGAAGGTGACACCGAAACCCTTGATCGGGTTGAGGAAGTCAAGCACCGGTGACCTCCTTACTCTTGCTGGCGATCCCGTGGTAGTGCGGAAGATCCAGCGGCGGAACGGGGAAGCCTTGGCCACCTTGGTCGCCCTCGTCGGGCGGTTCCGGCTCGGCCAGGCCCTCGAGCCGGGCGCGGCGGCGTTCCGCGGCCGTCTCCCAGACCCAGACGATCGCCAGGAATAGGACGAGCACGAAGCCGCCGATGAGGTACAGGCCGTCGCTGCCGCCCTGACGCCGCCACACCCTGATCGTGGCGATCATCATGATCCACACCAGCGAGCCGGGGATGAGGATCTTCCAGCCCAGCGCCATCAGCTGGTCGTAGCGGATCCTGGGCAGCGAGCCGCGCAGCCAGATGAAGCCGAACAGCAGGATGAGCGTCTTGGCCAGGAACCAGAGCATCGGCCACCAGCCGCTGTTCGCGCCGGCCCACACCGACAGCGGCCAGGGTGCCCGCCAGCCGCCGAGGAACAGCGTGACGGCGAGCCCGGCCACCGTGGTCATGTTGATGTACTCGGCCAGGTAGAACATGGCGAACTTCATCGACGAGTACTCGGTGTGGAAACCGCCGACGATCTCGCCCTCGCCCTCCGGCAGGTCGAAGGGCAGCCGGTTGGTCTCGCCGATCATCGTCACCAGGTAGATCAGGAACGACGGGATCAGCAGGATCGCGAACCAGGACGGGTAGTGCAGGATCCCGCCGAACAGGTGGAACGTGCCGCCGTGCGCCTGCGCCGCCACGATCGCCGTGGTGGACAGCGAGCCCGAGTAGAGGAATACCGCGACAAAGGACAGCCCCATCGCGATCTCATAGCTGATCACCTGGGCGGACGAGCGCAGCCCGCCGAGCAGCGAGTACGGCGAGCTGGACGACCAGCCGGCCAGCACGATGCCGTAGACGCCCATCGAGCTCATCGCGAGCACCAGCAGCACGGCGACCGGCAGGTCGGCGAGCTGCAGCGGGGTGTGGTGATGGAAGATCGAGACTTCCGGGCCGAACGGGATGATCGCGAAGCTGACGAAGGCGGGCGCGGCCGAGATGATCGGGGCCAGGATGAACAGCACCTTGTCCACGCCCAGCGGGATGATGTCTTCCTTGAGCGGCAGCTTGAGCGCGTCCGCGATCGGCTGCAGCAGCCCGAACGGCCCGGCCCGGTTGGGCCCGGGCCGCTGCTGCATCCGGCCGATGACCCGCCGCTCGGCCCAGATCATGAACATCGTCATCAGCAGCAGGAAGATGAAGATGAAGGCGACCTTGATCGCGATCAGCCACCACGTGTCGTGGCCGAAGCTAGCCAGGGTCGGATCGGCGGCCGCGAGAGGCACTCCGGCCAAGCTGGTCATTCGTCGCTCCCTGCCCTCTGGATCGTGACCCGGCTGCCGTGGCCGGCGCCAAGCTGGCGGCGGGCGGCGCAGCCAGCCGAGTTGGCGGGCAGCCACACCACGCGGTCCAGCATCGGTGCCACCGTGACGGGCAGCGTCACGGCGCCTCGCCCGGTGGCAACGGTCACCTTATCGCCGTCGCCGAGACCGGCCTGCGCCGCGGTCGCCGCGGACATCATCGCGACCGCCGGCCGCGCCGTCCCGGCCAGGTAGGGCTCGCCGTCCTGCATCCGGCCCGCGTCGAGCAGCCGGTTCCAGGTCGCCAGCACCGCCTCGTCCCCGGCGAGCAGCGCGGGCTCGAAGCGGACCACGGCGCTGCCGAGCGGATCGGCGGCGCGCCGTCCCTGCCAGGTGCCGAGCGCGGCGAGCTCGCGGCGGGCCGCCTCGGCGTCGGGCAGCCCGAGGTGCACATCCAGTTCGTCCGCGATGGCCCCGAGCACCTGCAGGTCGCTGCGGGCCCCAGGGACGCCGAGCGCCGGCGGGAACGAGCCGCCGCGACCCTCCCAGTTCACGAACGTGCCGGCCTTCTCCGCCACCGCCGCCACCGGCAGGACCACGTCGGCCCGGTCGGTGACCGCGCTGACCCGCAACTCCAGGCTGACCACGAACGGCGCGGCCTCGAGCGCGTCGAGCGCCGCCGCGGGCTCCGGCAGATCGGCCGGGTCCACGCCCGCGACCACGAGCGCGCCGAGCCGGCCGGCCGCGGCGGCGGCCAGGATCTGGCCGGTGCTGCGGCCGGGCGCGGTCGGCAGCGTGCCCTGGCCGACCGACCAGGCCCTGGCGACCTCCGCCCTGGCCTGCGGGTCGTCCACCGGCCTGCCGACCGGGAGCAGGTTGGGCAGTGCGCCGGCCTCGATCGCGCCGCGCTCGCCCGCCCGCCGCGGGATCCAGGCGAGCCGCGCGCCGGTGGCCTGGGCCAGTCTGGCCGCCGCGGTCAGCGCGCCGGGCGCCTCGGCCAGCCGCTCGCCGACCAGGATCACCGCGGGCGGGCCGTCCTCGACGGCCAGCGCGGCGGCCGCCGCGGCACCGGTCGCATCGAGTCCGGTCCCGCTGATCAGGTGGCCGAGCACCTCGGCCTCCGCGCCCGGCCCGCAGGAGATCAGCCCGCCGGACAGCTTGGCCAGGCCGTGGCTGGCCAGCGCGACGACCGAGTAGACCTTCAGGCCGCGGTTGCGCACCGCCTTGCGCAGCCGGAGGAAGACGATGGGTGACTCGTCCTCCGGCTCGAAGCCGGCCAGCAGCACGGCCGGGGCCTGCTCCAGGCTCTGGTAGCTGACGTCGATGCCGCGGCCGGCCACGAAGGCGGCCAGGAACTGCGCCTCCTCGGCCGAGTGCGGGCGAGCCCGCATGTCGATGTCGTTGCTGCCCAGCGCCAGCCGGGTGAACTTCGCGTAGCCGTAGGCGTCTTCCAGGGTGAGCCGACCGCCGGCCAGCACGCCGGCGCTGCCCCTGGCCTCGGCCAGCCCGCGGGCGGCCGCCGCGATCGCGGCCGGCCAGGACGCGGGCGCGAGCACGCCGTCCTCGCCGCGGACCAGCGGCGTGGTCAGCCGGTCGGGCTGGCTGGCGTAGGTGAACGCCCACCGGCCCTTGTCGCAGTTCCACTCCTCGTTGACCTGCGGGTCATCGCCCGCCAGCCGCCTGGTCACCGCTTCGCGCCGTTGGTCGGTGCGCTGCCGGCAGCCGGCCGCGCAGTGCTCGCAGACGCTCGGGGTCGAGACCAGGTCGAACGGCCGGGCCCTGAACCGGTAGGCGGCGCCGGTGAGCGCGCCCACCGGGCAGATCTGCACGGTGTTGCCGGAGTAGTAGGAGTCGAACGGCTTGCCCTCGGCGATCGCGATCTGCTCGTGCGGGCCGCGCTCGATCAGCTCGATCAGCGGGTCCCCGGCGATCTGCTCGGCGAACCGGGTGCACCGGGCGCACTGGACGCAGCGCTCGCGGTCGAGCAGCACCTCGGTGGACAGCGGCACCGGCTTCTCGAACGTCCGCTTGACCCCGGTGAACCTGCTCTCGCCCTGCCCGTTGGCCATCGCCTGGTTCTGCAGCGGGCACTCGCCGCCCTTGTCGCACATCGGGCAGTCGAGCGGGTGGTTGATCAGCAGCAGTTCCATCACGCCGCGCTGCGCCTTGTCGGCGACCTCGGAGGTGAGCTGGGTGCGCACCACCATGCCCTCGGTGCAGGTGGTGGTGCAGGAGGCGAACGGCTTGCGCTGGCCCTCGATGTCCACCAGGCACTGGCGGCAGGCGCCCACCGGATCCAGCAGCGGGTGGTCGCAGAACCGCGGGATCTGGATGCCGAGCAGCTCGGCGGCGCGGATCACCAGGGTGCCCTTGGGCACGGCGATCTCGAACCCGTCGATGGTGACGGTCACCTTGTCGGTGTCGCGGGCGGCCACCGTGTCCTGGGTCATGCCCGTGCCTCCCCTGAAGGCTCTGCCTGCGAAGATTGGGCCTGCGCCGATCGGGCCTGCGCCCCGAACAGCGTGGCCGCGGCCGGGTCGAACGGGCAGCTGCCCCGCTTCTGGTGCTCGAGATACTCATCCCGGAAGTACTTGAGCGTCGAGGCGACCGGGCTGCCCGCGGTGTCGCCCAGCGCGCAGAACACCCGGCCGACCATGTTGTCGTTGATGTCGAGCAGCCGGGCCAGGTCGTCCTCGCTGCCCCGGCCCGCTTCCAGATCCACCAGCAGCTGCCGCATCCAGTACGTGCCCTCCCGGCACGGCGTGCACTTCCCGCAGGACTCGTGCTCGTAGAACTCGGTCCAGCGCAGCGCAGCGCGGACCGCGCAGGTGGTCTCGTCGAAGATCTCCAGCCCGCGGGTGCCGAGCATCGAGCCGGCCGCGCCGATCGACTCGTAGTCCAGCGGCACGTCCAGGTGCTCGGCGGTGAGAATCGGTGTGGACGAGCCGCCCGGCGTCCAGAACTTGAGCCGGTGCCCGGCGCGCACGCCGCCGGCCAGCTCGAGCAGCTCGCGCAGCGTGATGCCGAGCGGCGCCTCGTACTGGCCGGGCGTGGTCACGTGGCCGGACAGCGAGAAGATGCCGAACCCCTTGGACTTCTCGGTGCCCATCGCGGCGAACCAGTCCGCGCCGTTGACCATGATGGACGGCACGCTGGCGATCGTTTCCACGTTGTTGACAACGGTCGGGCAGGCGTAGAGCCCCTCGATCGCCGGGAACGGCGGCTTGAGCCGCGGCTGGCCGCGGTAGCCCTCCAGCGATTCGAGCAGCCCGGTCTCCTCGCCGCAGATGTAAGCGCCCGCGCCGGCGTGCACCACGATCTCCAGGTCGTAGCCCGAGCCGAGGATGTCCGG
The DNA here is from genome assembly GCA_036495825.1 of Streptosporangiaceae bacterium. GTDB lineage: Bacteria > Actinomycetota > Actinomycetes > Streptosporangiales > Streptosporangiaceae > PALSA-505. The sequence goes on along the minus strand of DASXME010000172.1, from coordinate 30,099 downwards.
CCCGAGATAGCCGGCCTCGCGCGCCTCGGCTACCGCGTGGTGCAGCCGCCTGATCACGTGCAGGACCTCACCGCGGACGTAGATGAACGCGCGCTCGGCCCTGATCGCGTAGGAGGCGATGATCATGCCTTCGATCAGCACGTGCGGGCTGGCCAGCATCAGCGGCATGTCTTTGCAGGTGCCGGGCTCGGATTCGTCCGCGTTCAGCACCAGGTAGTGCGGCTTGCCGTCGCCCTGCGGGATGAAGCCCCACTTCATGCCGGTCGGGAAGCCCGCGCCGCCGCGGCCGCGCAGGCCGGACGCCTTGACCTGGGCGATGACGTCATCGGGCGGCATGGCCAGCGCCGCGGCCAGGCCCCGGTACCCGCCGGCCCGGCGGTAGCCAGCCAGCGTGAAGCAGTCGGGATCGTCCCAGTGCGCGGTGAGCACCGGGGTCAGCGTGTCAGTCATGATGCCTCACTCCCGCCGTTGCTCGCGGCGGGCGCCGTCCAGCCGTGTTCCCTGGCGATCTTCAGGCCGACCAGGGCCGGCGGCCCTGCGGCGGGCCCGTCGGCCGCCTGGTCATCGGGGAAGCCGGCCAGGATCCTGGCCGCCTCCCGCCAGGTGCACAGCCGGGCCGGGCCGCGCGACGGCGTGACCGGGCGGCCGGCCTGCAGGTCATCGGCCAGCGCGCGGGCCGAGTCGGGGGTCATGTTGTCGAAGAACTCCCAGTTGACCATCACGACCGGCGCGAAGTCGCAGGCCGCGTTGCATTCCACCCGCTCCAGCGTGACCTTGCCGTCCGGCGTGGTCTCGTGGTTGCCGATGCCCAGGTGCTCGGTCAGGCCGGCGAAAATGGCGTCGCCGCCCATCACCGCGCACAGGGTGTTCGTGCACACGCCCACGTTGTACTCGCCGCCAGGGCGGCGCCGGTACATCGTGTAGAAGGTGACCACGCCGGTCACCTCGGCGTCGGTCAGGCCGAGCTGCGCGGCGCAGAAGGCCACGCCGTCGGAGGAGACGTACCCCTCCTCCGCCTGCACCAGGTGCAGCAGCGGCAGCAGCGCGGAGCGCGGCCGCGGGTACCTGGCGATGATCTCGGCGGCATCGGCCTCCAGCCGGGTGCGCGCCTCCTGGCTGAACGGCATTACCTGTCCACGCCTCCCATCGCATCGAAGCGGAGCGTCGATGCGAGACGGCGAACTGCCGGCATCGGACGGAAGAACGACCACTTCACCTGTCCACGCCTCCCATTACCGGGTCGATGCTCGCCACCGCGGCGATCACGTCTGCCACCATGCCGCCCTCGCACATCGCGGTCAGCGCCTGCAGGTTGGTGAAGGACGGGTCGCGGAAGTGCGCCCGGTACGGCCGGGTGCCGCCCGCGCTGACCAGGTGGCAGCCGAGCTCGCCGCGCGGCGATTCGACCGCGCTGTAGACCTGGCCTGCGGGCACCCGGAATCCTTCGGTAACCAGCTTGAAGTGATGGATGAGCGCCTCCATGGACTCGCCCATGATGTGCGCGATGTGGTCGGGCGACGGGCCCAGGCCATCGGGCCCGAGCGCCAGCCGCGCCGGCCAGCCGATCTTAGCGTCACGGATCATCACGGGATCGTCGGCCGGCCGGTCTGCCATCAGCCGGTCGAGGCACTGCTCGATGATCTTGAGTGATTCGTCCACCTCGGCCATCCTGACCAGGTACCGGCCGTAGACATCGCAGGTGTCCTCGATGGGCACCTCGAAGTCGTAGCTCTCGTAGCCGCAGTAGGGCTGGCTCTTGCGCAGATCCCAGGGCAGCCCGGTGCTGCGCAGGATCGGCCCGGTGACGCCCAGCGACATGCAGCCGCGCAGGTCCAGGAAGGCGATTCCCCTGGTCCGGGCCAGGTAGACCGGGTTCGCGTCGAGCAGGTGCCGCAGATCCAGCATGCGGGCCGGCATCGTGGCGCAGAACTCGCCGATCTTCTTGATCGCGCCGGGCGGCAGATCCTGGGCCACGCCGCCGGGGCGGATGTACGCGTGGTTCATCCGCAGCCCGGTGATCAGCTCGAACAGGTCGAGCACCACTTCACGTTCCTTCAGGCAGTTCAGGAAGACCGTGGTGGCGCCGAGTTCCAGGCCGAACGTGCCGACCGCCATCATGTGCGAGGAAATCCGGTTGAGTTCCATCATCAGCACACGGATAACGCTGGAGCGTTCGGGAATGCGATCTTCTATACCGAGCAGCCGCTCGACCGCCAGGCAGTATGCGACCTCGTTGAACAGCGGCGAGAGGTAATCCATCCTGGTGCAGAACGTGACGCCCTGGGTCCAGGTGCGGAACTCCATGTTCTTCTCGATGCCGGTGTGCAGGTAGCCGATCCCCGGCCTGATGTCGGTGACGCTCTCACCGTCCAGGGTCAGGACCAGCCGGAGCACGCCGTGCGTCGAGGGGTGCTGCGGGCCCATGTTGACGACCAGCCGGTCGTCGCCGGGGAGATCCCCGGCTTCGTCGGCCGCGGCGACGACCTCGTCCCAGTCCTGCCCGCTGACCGTGTAGACACGTTCGGATGCCGGAGCTGTCATGCGTACGCTCTCCGCTCGTCGGGCGGCGGTATCGTCGCGCCGCGGTACTCGACCGGGATGCCGCCCAGCGGGTAGTCCTTGCGCTGCGGGTGGCCCTTCCAGTCATCCGGCATCTCGATCCTGGTCAGCGCCGGGTGACCGTCGAAGACGATGCCGAAGAAGTCCCAGGTCTCCCGCTCGTGCCAGTCGCACGTCGGGTAGACGCCGGTCAGCGAGGGGATGTGCGGGTCGGCGTCGGGCGCGGTCACCTCGAGGCGCAGCCGCCGGTTCCTGCTGATCTAGGCCAGGTGATAGACAGCGTGCAGTTCGCCGCCCGCGTCCTGCGGGTAGTGCACGCCCGATACGCCGCCGCACAGCTCGAAGGCGAGCGCCGGGTCGTCGCGCAGCGTCCGCGCGACCTCGGGCAGCCGCTCCCGGCTGACGTAGAAGGTCAGCTCGCCGCGATCGACGACGACGCGCAGCACCGCGTCGCCGAACGGCAGGCCCGCCGCTGCCAGCGCGCGGCCGAGCTCGTCGGCGATCTCGTCGAAGTACGAGCCGTAGGGCTGCGGGCTGGACAGCCCGGGCGCGCGCCGCACCTGAAGGCCGCCGTAGCCGGAGGTGTCGCCGCTGGTCGAGGTGCCGAACATGCCGGTGCCGACGACCTGCTCCGCGAGCCGCTCGTCGCCGGTCCTGGCCGGCAGGCCGGCGGCCGGGTTGTCGTTGTCCCGTTCGGTCACCGTGCCACCTCCGGGCTGGCCGCGGCCGCCGGGACGCCGGGGACCGCGGCGGCGCTCGCCAGCGGCAGCCGGCGCAGCTTCTCTTGCTCCAGCTCGGTGATCTGGCGCTGCCGGTTCGGGCCGAGCTTGACGTTCTGGATCTTGTCGTGCAGCTTCAGGATGGCGTCCAGCAGCATCTCCGGCCGCGGCGGACAGCCGGGCAGGTAGATGTCGACCGGAACGACGTGATCGACGCCCTGCACGATCGCGTAGTTGTTGAACATGCCGCCGCTCGAGGCGCACACGCCCATCGAGATGACCCACTTGGGGTCGGCCATCTGGTCGTAGATCTGCCGCAGCACCGGGGCCATCTTCTGGCTGACCCGCCCGGCCACGATCATCAGGTCCGCCTGCCGCGGCGTGGCCGACGCGCGCTCCATGCCGAACCTGGCCAGGTCGTGCCGCGGCCCGCCGGTCGCCATCAGCTCCATGGCGCAGCAGGCCAGACCGAACGTGGCAGGCCAGACCGAGAACTTGCGCGCGGCCCCGACCACGCTCTCCAGCGTGGTGAGCAGGATCCCGCTCGGCAGCTTCTCCTCAAGGCCCATGGCTAGTCCCATTCCAGTCCGCCGCGCCGCCACACGTAGGCGAACGCGATCAGGACGGTCACGATGAACAGCACCATCTCGACGAGCCCGAACACGCCGAGCTTGTCGAAGGCGACCGCCCACGGATAGAGAAAGATGATCTCGATGTCGAAGACGATGAAGAGCATCGCCGTCAGGTAGTACTTCACCGGGAACCGGCCGCCGCCAACCGGCTGCGGCGTCGGCTCGATGCCGCACTCGTAGGCCGAGAGCTTGGCCCGGTTCCAGCGTTTCGGCCCGGCCAGCGCGCCCATCGCGACGGAGAAGACCGCGAAGAACGCGCCCAGTCCCGCGAGCACCATGATCGGTACGTAGAGGCTCATTGCCGCCTGCCCCTTTCCATCTTCGGGCCCGCTAGGCCGCAGGCGTCAGCCTAGACATGGCGTTGATCACCCGGTCGGCCGCGTCGCCGTCCCGCGGGTCGGTGAGGTTGGCCAGCAGCTTCAGCACGAATCGCATCGCGGTCGGCCTGCGCAGGCCGTGCCTGGTCGCGAACTGCATCAGCTCCGGACGGCCGATCGCCCGCACGAACAGTCGCCCGAGCGTGTAATAGCCGCCGTAGGCATCCTTGAGTGCCTGCGGGTAGGTGCTGAGCACGCGCTCCGCGCCCGGCCAGGACGGCCGGGCGAGCGCCTGCGTGATCACCCTCGCGGCGATTTCGCCGGACTCCATCGCGTAGGCAATGCCCTCGCCATTGAACGGGTTCACCATGCCGCCCGCGTCGCCCGCGAGCAGCAGCCCATTAGTGTAGTGCGGCGTCCGGTTGAACCCCATCGGCAGGGCCGCGCCCCTGATCGGCTCGGTCCGGTTCTCCTCGCAGTAGCCCCACTCGGCCGGCATCCCGGCCAGCCACCTCTTGAGCAGCGCGCGGTAATCGGTGTGCTGGAAGGCGGCGCTGGTGTTGAGCAGGCCGAGGCCCACGTTGCTGGTCCCGTCGCCTGCGCCGAAGATCCAGCCGTAGCCGGGCAGCAGCCTGCCGCCGTCCCACAGTTCCAGCCACGACTCCAGGTAGTCATCGTCGTGCCTGGGGCTGCGGTAGTACGTGCGGACCGCGACGCCGAGCGGCCGGTCCTCGCGCTTGCGCAGGCCCATCGAGACGGACAGCCGCGAGGAGTTGCCGTCGGCGGCGATCACGATCCGGCCGCGGTAGCTGCGCTCGGCGCCGTCGGCGCCGTCGGCCGCCCCGGTCTCCCGGGCGACAGTCTCCCTGGCGATCACGCCGGTGATCCGGCCGGTCCTGTCGTCGAGAACAGGGCCGGTCACGGTCATGCCCTCGACCAGCCTGGCGCCCGCCTTCTGCGCGGTGCGGGCCAGGGTCTCGTCGAACCCGAGCCTGCTGCGCACCAGGCCGTAGCCCGGATAGCTGGTCAAGTCGGGCCAGGGCAGCTCGAGCCGGGCGCCGCCGCCGATGATCCGCAGGCCCTTGTTCTTGATCCAGCCGTCCCGCTCGTCGGTAGGTATGCCCATCGCCACCAGGGCCTTGACCGCGCGCGGGGTGAGGCCGTCGCCGCACACCTTCGCCCTGGGGAACCTGGTCTTCTCCAGGAGCAGCACGTCAAGCCCGGCTCGGGCCAGGTAGAACGCGGTGGTCGACCCGGCGGGCCCGGCGCCGACCACGATGACGTCGGCCTCGTCGCCGGCCTGGCGAGTGCTCGCGCTCGGGCTGGTTCTCGGGCGGGTGCTTCGGGCGGGTGCGGGGGGAGTTAGCTCGCTCACGGAAATTCCCTGACTGTCTTGTGAACGGACTTCTCTTGTGAACCGCTTCACAAGTTGTTCGTTCGAAGTCTAGACCTTGCGGCTCAGTCCTGGTTGACCGCATGGTGCAGGGCGACGACGCCGAGGGACAGGCTGCGCCAGCGCACCGCCGACCAGCCCGCGGCGCGGATCAGGCCCGCGAGCTCCTGCTGGCCCGGCCAGTCGTCGATCGACTCGGCCAGGTAGGCGTAGGCGTCGGGGTTCGGAGAGAGCCTGCGCGCGACCGCAGGCAGCAGGGTGGCGAGCGAGCGGCCGTAGAGCGCATCGAGCCTGCGGCTGGACAGATGGCTGAACTCGCAGATCAGCAGGCGGCCGCCTGGCCTGGTGACACGCCGCATCTCGGCCAGGGCGGCCGCCGGGTCGGCCACGTTGCGCAGGCCGAACGAGATAGTGACCGCATCGAACGCGGCGTCGCGCAGCGGCAGCGCGAGCGCGTCGCCGGCCACGAACCTGACCGCGGCACGCTCGCCGGTCCCGGCCAGCCGCGCCGCGCCCGCCTGGAGCATGCCGAGCGAGAAGTCGCAGGCGACGCAGTCCGCCCCGGCCGCGGCCAGGACCCGGGAGACGGTGCCGGTCCCGGCGGCCAGATCCAGGACCCGCTCGCCAGGCGTGATCGCGAGGGCGGCGCGGACCGCGCGCCGCCAGCGCCGGTCCTGGCCCGCCGACAGCACGTCGTTGAGCAGGTCGTAGCGCTCCGCCACCAGGTCGAACATCGCCGACACCTCGCGGGGGCGCTTGTCCAGCCGTGCGCGAGCCATCCGCCCAGCCTGCCACACCGGGCCGGCCGTGCGCCGGGCGGCCGCCCGGGGGCGGCGCGCGCCGGGATCGTCGGTTCATGTCCGCGGGATAACGAGTTCCCCTTGAAGTCACCAAGTGCCCGGCGGCTGTAGGCCGGCATTCTTTATCGTTTGCCGGCACCGGGCATCGGCGTGGCGGATGGCTGGACATGATCACGGACAGCTACGTCATCCAAACCGACGGGCTCCGCGTCTAGTTAACGAGAGGTCGCGGGATTCCCCGGACAAAGACAAGAGGAGCACGATGCGCGCACGTTTTCTCAGCGGTATGGCGGCCTGTGCCGCCGCCGCGGTCGTCGCGGGGCTGGCGTCCGCGCCAGCTAGCGCGGCGTCCCACGCGAAAGCGGACCAGGGGGTCGCCCGGGTCACCCCGGCGGCGGCCCGGCTGCCCGCCCTGGTGTCCCCGAACGCGGTCAGCTGGACGCCAAACGTGTTCGCCGGCAGCCCCGCGTGCAACCCGCAGTGGTTCGGCAGCGGTACCTGCGCGCCGTCCACCGTGTACAGCATGGCCGTGGTCAACGGCGAGGTGGTCGTGGCGGGAGCCTTCACCCAGGCCTGCGTGCCCGGCCCGGTTAACAACTGCACGGCCGGCACCATGGTGACCAGGGACGACATCTTCGCCTATCAGCTCGGCACCGGCGCGATCGACCCGAACTTCAAGCCAGCCCTCGACCAGGGCCCGGTGTACTCGGTGGTCGCCGGACCGAACAACACGGTGTACGCGGGCGGCGCCTTCACCACCGTGAACACCGCCAGCCACCCTGGCGTCGTGCAGCTCTCGGTCGGCGGCGCCGCCGACGGCCAGGTCGTCTCGGGCTTCACCGGCTCGATCAACGGCTACGCCAGCTCCCTCGCTTACAACGGCAACGCGCTGTACGTCGGCGGGAACTTCAATAAGGCGGACGGCACCTCGGCCTCCGGGCTCACCAGGCTGAACGCCACCACGGGCGCGCTTGACACCTCCTTCCAGTTCACCCCGGGCGACAAGATCGCCGGCACGGCACTCGGGCTCAACACCCTGGCGCTGAGCCCGGACGGCAATCACCTCGCCTTCGGCGGCTCGTTCCTGCAGGTCAACGGGCAGTCAAGGCCCAGGGTTGCGGTGATCAACACCGGCGGCGGCCTGGGCGCGACGGCCACGCTGGCTAACTGGTCGTCCCCGCTGCTGGCCAACAACTGCTCGCTGGAGCACGACTACGTCAACGCCATTGACTTCTCCCCGGACAGCTCGTTCTTCGTCGTCGTGACCACCGGCTTCAAGTCGGCCGGCGGGGCGAGCATCTGCGACGCCGCGGCCAGGTTCCAGACCGCGGCCACCGGCACGAGCGTCCAGCCGGTGTGGGTCAACTACAACGGCGGCGACACATTCCACTCGGTCGCGATCGCCGGATCGGTCGTCTACGTCGGCGGGCACAACCGGTGGGTGAACAACGAGTGCGGCAACAACGTGGTGTGCGAGGCGAACGCGGTCCTGGTCAACGGGGTCGCGGCGCTGGACGCGAACACCGGCCTGGCGCTCCCCTGGTGGCGCCCCGGCACGCTGCGCGGGGTCGGCGTGCAGGACCTGACGCCCATCCCGCCGGGCACGCCGTCAGACACGGCCGGCGGGCTGTTGCTCGGCACCGACGTCAGCATGATCGGCGGTGCCTTCCACAGCGAGAACGCGCTGTTCCCGCTGACCACCGCGACCGCCCCGACGCCAGGCGGGCCGATCCCGTCCGGGATGTTCAGCCTGGGCCGGATCGGCGGGCTGGACGAGACCAACCAGGGCAAGGCGGCCATGTGCGTGGACGACGCCGGCGACTCGTCCACCGAAGGCACGAAGATCCAGTTCTGGACCTGCCTGAACGACGCGTCGCAGAACTGGACGATCCAGCCGAACGGGACGGTGCAGGTCAACGGCCAGTGCCTGGCCGTGGCGGGCAGCGCCAAGGTCCCGCCGAACGGCGCGAAGATCCAGCTCTGGGCGTGCAACGGGGCGTCGAATCAGCAGTGGCACCAGGGCGCGGGCAACACGCTGGTCAACGGCGACGGCGGCAAGTGCCTGGATGACCCGAGCACGAGCACCACGAACGGCACCCAACTGCAGCTGTGGACCTGCAACGGCGGCGGGCAGCAGGTCTGGCCGCTGCCGGCCGCCCAGGCGCCGCCGCCCCCGCCGGCCAGCGGGATGCTGTTCTCCGGTGAGCTGCAGGCCGACACCCAGGTCCCGTGCCTGCAGGATCCGAACGGCAGCACGACGAGCGGCACCGCGGTGCAGATGTGGACCTGCATCGAGTTCCCGGCGGAGCAGTGGACGCTGGCCTCGAACGGCACCGTCCAGATCGACGGGCTGTGCCTGGACACCACCGGCGGCGGCACCGTGAACGGGACGCAGGTGGTGCTGGACACCTGCACCGGCGGCGCCAGCCAGATCTGGACGCCGGGCTCGAAGTACGCCTTGGTCAACAAGGCGGCGGGCAAGTGCCTTGACGACACGAATTCGAATACCGCCAACGGGGCGCCCCTCCAGATCTGGGCCTGCAACGGCGGGCTAAACCAGGAATGGCGCTTGCCGACCATTTAGCGGTCCTGGCCGTTTCTTGACGTAAACCGCCAGTAGGTAAAAGGCCTGGCCGGGAGCGAATTCGCTCCCGGCCAGGCCTTTACTCGCTGACGGACCTTTGCCCTCGGGGGCCATGGGCCGAAAGGCCGGAGGCCGAAGATCGCATTTCAGACGGACGGGACACGCCCCTGCAGGGCAGCCGACAGGCCCATGCTGGCCAGCGCGGTGAGCGAGGACAGGCGGCTGTTCAGGTTGTAATCGCAGCCGTTGCCCTGGCCGTGCCCATTCCAGTACATCGCCGCCGCGATCGCGTGGTTGGCGGCGACGTACTCCTGCATCTGGTGGATGAACCCGGGCTGGATGGCCAGCGACGCGTAGGGAACGCTGGCCCACTCGGCCACGAACACCGACAGGTCACCGTGCGTCCTGGCGAAGCCGAGCACCGCGCCGAAGAGGTCGGCCGGGGTCTGCACGTCGTTGCCCTGGGCCACCATGTTGCCGCCGGTGGCCGCACGGCAGTCCGCCGTGTTGTACCCGTCCACGCCGACGATGTCGACCTCATCGGCGCCCGGCCAGTACTGGCCGGCCGTGCCCGCGATGTAGGTGCCGTGCGTGAGGATCAGCACCCAGTGCAGCCGCCCGCCCTGGTTCCAGTCCAGGTGCGCGCCGGTGGCGAGCTGGTGGATGTGATCCCAGGCCTGGACGAACTGCGCGGGCGTGCCGAGCCCGGTGTGATGCGGGGGGGTGTCGGCCTCGTGCTCAAAGCAGATGTAGATCGCGCCGAGGTGGTACTGGACGGCGGCCTGGTCCACCGACCGCAGGAACCCGGAGATCGTGGCGTCCTCGTGCCCGGCGGCAATGGAGGCGTAGCTGGCCCCGCCCGGCAGGGTGTCCAGGCTGACGAGCAGCGTGCTACCGCTGGACATGAACCGCCGCACCTGTGGGTTCATGAAATCTTCACCCAGATGGTCGTATACCCGGATTATGGCAAGTTTCCGGCCGAGTTGCCCTTGCTCGCTGACCAGCGGCACGTCGCCGCCGAACAGCGCGCCGCCGGCGATGCCGGCCCGCTGGTTGGCGCTCAGCGACGAGCCGCCGGGACCGGTGGCACCGCCGCCGGTGCCACCGCCGGCCGGCGGGCTCACGACACCGCCGGCTCCCGGGCTCGGGCTCGTGCCGCCGCTGGCCCCCGGCGGTGACGACGTGCTGGCGCAGCCGACCGCCGCCAGCGTGACCAGAGCCGCCACGGCAGCCACCGCGGCCAGCCCGCCGCGCCAGTGCCGCGCCTGGTTCCTGGCCTTGGACCGCGCCCGGGTGGCGCGGCTGGGCCGGTCATCGCACTGGCGTATTTCACGTGCATGGTGTTCCATGGACCCTAGAGTAGGCAGTTTCATGGGGAGCCCGCCCGGTTCCTCGTGGGAAAAAGGCCGGCTTTGCCTGGGGGCACGCTGTGTGCCGGTTCGCGGTCACGCGCCCGGCTCGCGCAGGCGGGCCGGCCGGCGGCAGGCCGGGGCCGCGCCGCCGGGGGGTCTACTACGGGGGAGTGCTAACGTGCACGCGGGATCGCCGCGTCCCGTCACTGGGACGCGCGCGTCTACCATAGACTCATACACCGCATTCGCGACATCCAGGTTGGCCAGCCTAGATAGGAAAAAATCCACCGATAGCGGGCCAGATGTCATCCAACGGCTTGAACCGCGCGTCGACACTGCACAGGTTGTCGACAGCGGCGGCCATGGACCGGCAGCAAAGCGGTACCGAATGGTTCAGATCGACACCCTGGCACTCAATAAGCAGCGTTTGGCGTCGACCGACAGTGTTGGGCGGCCAGGTGCCGAGCAGAAAGGCACCGAGATAGTGAGGAGTACCGCAGCATGAATCCCGGTCTTCCGGACTCATTCCAGGTGGCCGACTACGTCGGCGTACTACGCCGACGCTGGCTGATCGTGGTGAGCCTGACGATCATCGGCCTGATTGGGGCCTTCGGCTACACCACCGTCGCGAAAAAGACATATGACGCGACGGTGAAGGTGAGCGTCACGCCCACCGGGGCTGACAACGGCGCGAATGTGGTCCAGGGCAGCCGCACCAACGGCGCGACGGTCAACCTCGACACCGAGGCACAGGTTGTCACCTCCGACACCGTCGCGGTACCCGCGGCCAAGATCATGCACAGCACGCTCACGCCGTTCCAGCTCACTCAGAACGTCTCGGTTGCCGTCCCGCCGAACTCCTCGGTGCTCCTGATCACCTGTGGTGCACCCACGGCGACGGGAGCGGCCGCCTGCGCGAACGCCTTCGGTCAGGCGTACCTGCAGAACCGGAGCAACACCTCGGTGGCGCAGACCCAGGCCCAGGTCAAGACGCTGCAGACGCAGGTGACCTCTCTGACGCAGCAGGCGTCCTCGCTGAACACGAAGATCAGCGGGCTGCCCTCTAACTCCTCGCAGCGGGCCACCGACGAGACCATCCTGGGCTCGGTCAACACCCAGCTGAAGAGCCTCACCGGCCAGATCAGCACGCTGGCCGGGGCCGGCGCCAAGAATTCCGGCGGATCGATCCTGTCTCCCGCGGGGGTGCCCGGCAAGGCGACCAGCCCCAAGAAGTCGCTGATCCTGCCGAGCGGGCTCGTCGCCGGGCTGCTGCTCGGCCTGATCGGCGCGTTCATCTGGGACCGGCGCGACAAGAAGATCCACACCGCCCGCGACGCGGAGCGTCTGCTCGGCCTGCCGCTGCTGCTCAACGTGCCCAGGAAGGCGTTCAGCCAGCAGCTCTCGCTCGCCTCGCCGAGGTCACGCACCGGGCAGGCCTTCACCGAGCTCGCGCACGCGGTGGCCGCGTCACTGGGCGAGGGAAGCCACGTCCTGCTGGTGGCCGGGACGACGTCGGGCCCTGGTGGCAGCGTGGTGGCGGCCAACCTGGCCGCGACCATGGCCAGGACGCACGGTGAAGTCGTGCTGGTCTGCGCCAACCTGGACGACAGCGTGGCCCCCGAGATGCTCGGCGTCGAGGATGGCCGCGGGCTGTCCGAGGTGCTCGCCGGGCGCGCGACCGTCCGGGATGTGGCCAGGGGGCCGGCCGGCATTCCCGGCCTCTGGGTGATCACGCCGGGCGCGGACACCTCGCTGGCCGTCTACAACCTGCAGCATGACCGGACCCAGGCGCTCACCTCGCAGCTGCGCAGGGACGCCCGCTACGTGATCATCGACGCGCAGGCCACCGACGACGGTGCCGACACCTTCGCCCTGGCCGAGTTCGCCGACGCCGCGCTCATCGCCGTGGAGGTCCCGCGCACCACGCGCGACGACGCGGCCGAGTGCATCAGGCGCCTGCGCCAGCTGCGGACTCCGGTGCTCGGCAGCGCGGTGCTGTCGGCCATCAGCTCCCGGGTCAGCGTGCGGCCGCCCAGGGCCGGCGGGCCGCGGCTTGGTCCCGACGACTCCGCGCCGAGCGCGACCGCGGGACGCGGGCAGGCCGAGCTCCCGCCGTCCGCGCCCGACGACCGGCCGGACAACAGGCGGGAGCGACGGATCCGCAGCCGCGAGGGGCAGGGCGACCCGGCCGGCAGAGTTCCGGGCAACTGACCTATGCCACGCACGCCTTCACGGCAGGTGCGCTGGACCATGATCGGGCTCGCTGCGGCGGCCGGCCTCGCCGTCACGGCGTGCGGGGCCGGTGCGCCCAACCCGATCTCATCGGTCCCGCCGTCGTCCCCGACGCCCACGCCCACGTCAACGGGGACCGACCAGACCACGAGCACCGCCCCGCTGGACCCGCTGACCAACCTGGCCGCGGCCAGTTCCGCGGCGGCGGGCAAGCCTGCCGTGGCCGTGCTCGTCTCGGGATCGAGCCCGGAGGGGCTCGGCTCGGCCGATGTGGTGTACCAGGACTTCACCACGCCGACCGTGCGTTACCTCGCCGTATTCCAGTCGAAGTCGGTCAGCGCGGTGGGCCCGGTGACGGGCGCCCGCCCTGAGGACGCCGCGATCCTGGCCGTGCTGCATCCGGTCACCGGCTACAACGGCGGCAGCACGGGCTTCATCAACATTCTCGACAAGTCCGCCGTCAAGGCCGCCAGTTATACGGTTCATCCGACCGCCTACACGGCAGCGGCCACGGGCCTGACCGCATCGACGACCAGCCTGCTGGGCGCGGTCACCGGCGCCCAGGCACCGCCGCCGCTGTTCAGGTACCGGGGCTCGGACACCGGTGCCAGCACGCTCGCGCCCAGCGGGGTGACGCGGCCGACCGGGGTCGCGATCTCTGCTCCCGGCCTGGGCACACAGAACTGGAGTTTCGACGCCAGCGCTAACCGGTGGGTGCTCAGCAGCGGCGGCCCCCGGGTGGAGGTGGCGAACCTGGTGGTCCAGACGGTCCCCTTCAAGACGGTCTTCGAGAGCCGTCACCTAGGGATCTCGGTGCAGAGCGCCCGAGTGATCGGCGGCGGCCACGCGCAGGTATTTTCCGCCGCCGCTGCGGGCGGGAGCGGCGGCACTGCGGCCACCGGCACCTGGTCCAAGCCGCACATCGGAGACGTCACCAACTACTTCGACGCCAGCGGGCAGCCGATGGCGTTTCAGCCCGGTTCGACCTGGGTTATCCTCGCGCCCGAGGGTACTTCGGTCAGCGCGTCAGGGTAACCATGGCGACCGAGGCACGAGAACTCGCGAACGCGCAGGACACCTGGGCTTCCCCAGAGACGGAGAGCCGATCATGACGACGCTGCTGACGCGAGGCCAGCACAGCGGCCGCGGTGGCGAGCCGGACGAGCGCCTTGTTGGCCAGTTGCCGGCCGACGAGAGCAGGCCCGCCGGCAACTGGTTCGCCCGGCACCCGGGCTGGCCGGTGAGCGGATACCTGATCCTCTACCCGCTGTGGTGGGTACTCGGGGTGGCCGACTACATGCCTATCCTGCTGGCCTTCCCCACGATCAGGACGATGTACCGCTGGCGGGCCCACCGCCAGCGCCCGATCAAGCTGCCGCCCGGGTTCGCGCTCTGGGCGATGTTCCTGATCGTGATGATCCTGAGCGTCACGGCGATCGGCCAGACGGCCCCGCAGACGGTCGTCAGCTCGGTCTCGAACCGGCTGATCTCCTACGGGCTCCGCGGCTCCGACTACATCGGCGTCACCGCCGTGTTCCTGTACATGGGCAACCTGACCGAGGCTGAGTTCCCGCGCCGGAAGCTGGCCGCGCTGCTCGGCCTGGTCGGGTTCTACGCGGTCGCCGGCGGCCTGCTCGGCATGGCCGACCCCACGTTCTCGTTCACCTCACCGCTGGCCTACGTCATCCCGCAGAGCATCCAGAACGGCAACGCCCAGCTTGCGGTCCTGCTGCACCCGGGGTCCTCCGAGATCCAGAACCTGCTCGGCTACGCGGCAGGCCGGCCGAAAGCGCCGTTCGACTACACCAACATGTGGGGGAACTGCCTGGCCATCCTGCTGCCCTGGCTGATCGTGGCCTGGTGGAGCTACGCCACCACCCGCAGGCAGCGGCGCTGGTGCGTGATCGTGTTCGCCGTCGCGATGGCGCCCCTGCTGTACTCACTCGACCGCGGGCTGTGGCTCGGCGTCGCGTGCAGCCTGGTCTACCTGGCGGTGCGCATGGCCGCCCGGGGCAAGCTGGCCATGCTGGGGGTCTTCGCCGCGGTCGTCGCGATAGCCGGGGTCGTGATCATCGCCACCCCCGTCGGCAACGTGATCACCACGCGGCTGCATAACGGCAAGAGCAACTCAGTGCGCGCGTCGCTGTCCGGCATCGCCATTCAGGACGCGATCTCGTCCCCCATCATCGGCTACGGCGACACCCGGCACGAGCTGGGCAGCACGAACTCGATCGCGGTCGGCCGCACGCAGACATGCAAGAGCTGCGGTTCGAGGAGCATCGGCGGCAACGGGCAGCTGTGGATGCTCCTGGTCACCAACGGCCTGCTCGGCACGGGGCTCTACCTCGGCTTCTTCGGCTATGCCGTATGGCGATTCCGGCGGGACAAGACGCCCTACGGGATGGTGGGAGTCCTCGTCATCCTGCTCGGGTTCGTTTTCATGATCTCCTATCAGGCGGTCGGGCCGCCGATCTCCTTCACCCTGCTCGCCTACGTCATACTCTGGCGCAACGACATGGCGATGCGGCGCGAGAAGGAGGCTCAGGCGGCCGGCCCTGATGGCCAGCCGGGCCTAGGCCGGTCCGGCCCCGGAGTCGATGGCGGACCGCGGGTCCTCACCGCTGGCGCTACGTGACCGCCCGGGGTAGGGGGGTGCCGTCAAGCTGGCACGGGTGAGAGGACGTTCCGAGGCAGCGGGATCGGGGCCGGGTGCCCCGCCCGGTGAGGCATCCGCGCAGGCCGGATCCGGCGCTCGAGGCAGGCCGGGCGCGACGAGCGCGGTCGGCCAGCGCGGCGCGGGGCCGGCCGGTCCGGCGCATCAGCCTCGTACGGGCCGGGCCGGAGGGAGCGGGCCGGGCCCGGCCGGGCCGGGAAAGGCCGGAGCGGGTCAGGATCAGTCCGGGAAGCCGCAGCTCGCCGAGGTGGCCAGGGGCGGCACGCTCAACATCCTGGGCGCTGCCGTTTCCGCAGTGGCGACGCTGGCCGTCTCCGTCATGGTCACCAATCGCTTTGACAAGACCATCGCGGGCGCGTTCTTCACCGCGACCTCGGCCTACCTGATCGTCCAGGCGCTGGCCACGCTCGGCGCCAACGTCGGCCTGGTCTACTTCATCGCCCGGCTGCGCTCGCTCGGCGAGGAGCGCAGGATCCGGGCCATCGCGCGCGCCGCGGTGATCCCGGTGATCGTGGGCTCGGTGCTGCTCACGATCGGCATGCTCGCCTTCGCCGGACCGCTGGCGCACGTGCTGCTGGCCAAGAATTCAGGGAGCAAGGGCGGTGCCGCCGCCAGTCCCGGGGCCGTGGCCGAGGCGCTGCGCCTGCTGAGCCTCACGCTGCTGTTCGCGGCGCTGGAGAACACGTTCCTCGGCGCCACCCGGGGCTACCGCGACATGCGGCCCACCGTCATGGTGGAGAAGATCGGCCGGCCGCTCCTCCAGGTGGCGTGCATGGCGGTCGCGGTGGGGGCGGGCAGCGCCACGCTGCTCGCGCCGCTGTGGGCGCTCCCCTGGATCCCGGCCGCGGTCATCTCCTACGTGTGGCTGCGCCGCGTCCGCCGCCGGAAGGGGCCGCGGCGCGCGACCATGCCCGACCTCCCGCCCGAGGTCGCCGCGCTGCTCGCGCTGTCCACTCCGGTGCCCTCGCCGGCCTGGGGACGGTCGCCCGACAGCGGGCGGCCGGTCCGGCGGCCGGAAGACACCCGCACCGGCAGGCGGATGGCACAGCGCCAGCTGGCCAACGCGAACCCCAAGGGCTTCTGGCGGTTCACCACGCCGCGGGCCGTCGCGAACCTCGCGTCGATCATCCTGCAGCGGATGGACATCGTGCTGGTGGCCCTCATCAAGGGACCGCTCGCCGCGGCCGTGTACACCGCGGCCACCAGGTTCCTGGTCGCGGGCCAGCTCGGGAACATGGCGATCAGCACGGCGGCCCAGCCCCGGTTCACCGAGCTGTTCACGGCCGGCGACAAGCGCAACGCGAACGTCATCTACCTGGTCACCACCGGCTGGCTCATCCTGCTCACCTGGCCGCTGTACCTGCTGGCGGTGATCTACGGGCCCGCGGTGCTGGCCGTATTCGGCAAGGGCTACGACGCCGGGGCCACCGTGATGATCATCCTCGGCCTCACCCAGCTATTCGCGTCGGCCTGCGGCCAGGTCGACATGGTCCTGATCACCACCGGGCGCAGCAGCTGGAGCCTGGTGAACGGCCTGCTGGCCGTCGGCGTGAACATCGGCGTGGACCTGGCGCTGATCCCCAGGTACGGGATCACCGGTGCCGCGATCGGCTGGGCCGTGGCCATCGTGGTGAGCAACCTGATGCCGCTGATCCAGCTGGCAGTGGTGTTCCGGCTGCATCCCATCGGGCGCGGCACGTTCACCGCCTGCGCGCTGTGCGCGGTGTGCTTCGGCGCCATCCCGGGGCTGTTCCGCATCGCGATCGGGCCCGGCTTCGTGTCCCTGGGGATCTCTATCGTGGCCGGGAGCCTTGCCTACCTGGCCGGGCTGTGGAAATTCGGCGGCGTGCTCAAGCTGTCGACGATGCCCGGAGTGTCGTCCCTCGCCCGCCGGGTACGGCAGGTGCGCACGTCCAGCGACTTATCGGCGCATTGATGCCAGTTTGTTGTCATCGGGCCGGCCGGCCGGGGCCTCACTGAGTTACGCTGAGTGAATCTTTGCTTCTGACCTGGGCCCGCGCAGCCAGATCTTCCGGGGAATGAAAAAAGATGCCGGATGCGTGTGACCCAATCGCCTCCCTCGGGAGTCTTACTCATGGAAGACAGTGTGACCTGCGGGGGGCTTGCAGGCCAACGGCGGGCAAAGCGGAGCTAAAGGGCCAGGAGAGAAATGACCAAGTGGTTGGCGGTGCTGCTCTGGCCCGCTGGTGTCGCGGTCATCTTCTGTGCCGCCGCACTGCTCGCCAGGCGGTCGCGGCCCGTGTCGGCCGCCGCCAGCCCTCAGTCCTCCGTCAACGGCCACTCCGCCCGCGGCGGCGGCGCGGCCGCAGGCCACCGCGACCTGCCGCCCGCATCCCGGCGGATCATCCGGTTCTTCCTCCTCGTGCTGGGCGGCGCGGCGGTAATCTACGGCGTCATGGTGCTGCTGGCGCTGGCGGCGGTGCACGGCGGCCCGGTGATCGACAAGCCGATCTTTCACTGGACCGCCACCCACCAGCTTGCGCACTGGACGAAAGAGATGAAGCGCGCCACCGAGGTCGGCGACAGGTACCCGATCTGGGCCGCCGGCGCGATGGCCGCCGTATGCATGGCCATCACCTGGCGCCGGGATCGCTGGCTGCCGCCGGTCGCGATCGGGACGGCGCTCGTGCTCGCGCGCTACCTCACCCGGGCCATCAACCACACCGTCCACCGGGTCCCGCCGCCCGGGGCGGGCGGCATCTTCCCGTCCGGCGGGTGCGCCAGGGCGGTGTTCATCTACGGGCTCATCGGCTACCTGCTCTGGCGTGAATTCGGCGGGGCAACGCCCGCGGCCCGGCGGCGCGCCGCGATCTGGACCGGGGCGGTAGTGGCCGCTCTCGCCTTCAATGAGGGATACAGCCGGGGTTACCTCGCCGTACACTGGTTTACCGATATTTGCGGCGGGCTAATCTACGGTTGTCTGCTGCTTTACCTATTCATAACTGCCGTGCGTCTTACCGCTGGACTCGCCCCCGCGCCGGCCATGGCAGCCGACCGCACTTTCGCGCACGCTCCCCGCGGTGGGGTGCATGTGCGGAGGGGTACACGTCCGGAGCACGTAAACGCGGAGAGCTGGACTGCGCAATCAGTCTCGGCGTCAGGGGGCGAATGATAGATATGACTAATATCGATCACGCGGTCACCGTTTCGCCTCTGTCCGGCGCGGCGAGCTCCGTTACGTTCCCCGCGGCTCCGCCCACTGAGCGCGACGAGGCGATCATGGCACAAGCCGATAGCCGGGAGTGGCCGGCCTACCTGCAGGATGTCTGCGAGCTGCTCTGGCCGCCGCCGGACCGGGTCACCCTGGACGGGATCGGCTCAGGATCACAGCAGCCCTTCGCCGGGCCGGCCAGCCACGCGCCGCGGCGGCACCGGGAGCATGAGTTCATGCTCATCTCCGGACCGGGCCGGCCGCCGCTGCTCGTGCCCACCGTTCCGCGCCTGGCTGCCTCCGCGGTACGGCACTTCAGCCGGTCGGGATCGCTCTCGGCCCGGCTGGCCATCAGGGCGCTGTCGGCCGGCCTGGCCAGCGGGCTCGGCACCAGCGTGATCCGCGGCCGGATCCGGGTGGCGGAGGCGCCGCAGCCGGACAACATCGAGTCGTACCTGCGGAACGTGATGTCGCGCGAGCTCCGGGTCAGCATGTTCATCGGCCGGCCCCGGGCCAACCGCAAGCCGGTACTCCAGTTGCTGTCGCCGACCGGCGAACCTGTCGGCTACGTCAAGATCGGCATCAATTCGCTCACCCGGGATCTCGTGCGCACCGAGCACGACGCGCTCGTCCGGCTCGGCCGCGCCGACCTGACCGAGATCAAGGTTGCGCCGGTGCTGCACTACGGTCAGTGGCACGGCCTGGACGTCCTGGTCCTCGGCGCGCTCCCCGCCTGGCAGCGCAGCCGGCCCGCGCCGGCCGCCCGGCTGGTCGCCGCCATGAGCGAGATCGCGAGTGTGGACGGGCTGCGACGGGCCGAGCTGGCGAGCAGCACGTACCTGAGGCAGCTGCGCCTGCGGCTCGCCGACGCCGACGCCGGTGCCAACCGGACGGCGCTGCAGCACGCGCTCGACAGCCTGGCAGAGCGGGCGGGTGACACCGTCCTGTCCTACGGAGCCTGGCACGGCGACTGGTCGCCGTGGAACATGGCGACCACGCAGGGCGGGATGCTGGTCTGGGACTGGGAGCGATACGATCCCGACGCCCCGCTCGGATTCGACGCGCTGCATCACTGGATGCAGGTCCAGATCGGTCCCGGGCACGGCGATCCCCTCACCACCGCGAGCGCATGCATCGAGCACGCCGCGCTGGTCACCGCGCCGTTCGGGATCGAGGCACCGCAGGCCCGGCTGACCGCGGCCCTGTACCTGGCCGACCTGAGCGTCCGGTACCTGGTCGACCGGCAGGCTAAGGCCGGAGCGCGGCACGGCGACCCTGGCGAGTGGCTCATTCCCGCACTGGCCAGCGAGGTGGCACGGCTGCCACTGGGAGTGGCCCGGTAACGTGCAGCAGCCACCCGGTAACATCAGGGATTCCGGTCTAGTGACCGGGAAACTTATTCGAACTTCGATTGATTATCAATGCAGCCTGGGATGACCTGAGGCTACGCTGACCCGTCCTTCGGTTTTGAATGAGTTTCCGATAGCGATAGCGACCGCCCGGTAACATCGGGCATCCCAGGAACCGGCACGAGGTTAACCATGGCACCCATCCCCACCGAATCCAACGGCGCGGCGCCGCCGGGCGGTCTCGGCTGGCGCCAGATGCTCAGGCTCGGCGCGCTCGGCCTCTACTCCGACGTACGCGACCGCCGGCGGGACCCGACGCTGCGCAAGCGGCCCACGAGCCGCGCGCTCGACCCGAGGCTGCACCGCCCGCTGTTCATCATCGGCGCACCGAGGTCAGGCACTACGTTCCTCGGCACCTGCCTCGGCCGGCTGCCCGAGGTGTCCTACCACTTCGAGCCCCGGCTGACGAAGGCCGCCGCCCGGTGCGTCTACGACCGGTCGTGGAGCGAACGGCACGGCTCGGCGGTGTTCCGGCTCTCGTACTCGTCGCTGCTGCTCGCCGGGTTGCACGGCGGGCGGCGCTTCGCCGACAAAAATCCGGAGAACAGCTTCATCGTGCCGTTTCTGGCCGAAACCATGCCGAGCGCGCAATTCGTGCACATCATCAGGGACGGCCGCGACGTCGCCGTCTCGCACGCCGAGCAGCCGTGGCTGCAGGCCGCCTCCGCGGGCCAGGACAAGCACGGCCGCGGCGGAGCGCTGTGGGGACCCGCCGCCAGGTGGTGGGTGGAGCAGGACCGTCGTGACGAGTTCGCCAAGGTCCCCGACATCGTGCGGACGGCCTGGTGCTGGCGGCGGTTCACCGAGGCCGCGCTGGCCGGGCTCGGCACGCTGCCGGCCGACCGCTGGGTCGAGATACGGTACGAGTCCGTGGTGTCGGACCCGATGACCGCCGCCGACCAGCTCGGCACGTTCCTCGAGACCTCGCCGGACGGGCTCGAGGCACTGCGCGCGGGCCTGGCCCGGGCGCGACCGGACTCGGTGGGCCGGTGGCGCAAGGTTCTCGACGAGAGCCAGGTCGCCGACGTCGAGCATGAAATCGGACCGCTGCTGGCCCAGCTTGGCTACGCATAACCATGTGTTTACCTCCCGGACTCACGCAGAACACAGCTCGCCCAGCAAGCACAGTAGGGTTTCTAGCAGACGCGTACTTCATCTGTGACCAGGTAGCTGGGACGGCCGCACCGCCGTCCACGGCGTCGGCCAGATCCCGTCGGCAAAATCGCAACCAGGAGGTTCTGCCATGAGCCGCAGGGGCAGGCAGCTACCCGGAACCGTCATGACGGCCCCGGGTGCTGCGACCGCGTCCGGCACGGACGCGGGGCGGCCCGCCGGTGGCCACGACCCGACCGTCATCTACATCGCGGGATCGGGCCGGTCCGGTAGCACGCTGCTTGAACGGGTCCTCGGCGACATACCGGGCCTGGTCAACGTCGGCGAGCTCATCGACCTGTGGCGCCGCACCGCACCGCGCGGCGAGCTATGCGGCTGCGGCCTGGCCTTCGCCGACTGCCCGTTCTGGACCGGCGTGGGCAAGCGCGCCTTCGGCGGCTGGGACGCCGACAAGCTGGCCGCGGTTCATCAGCTGCAGACCCGCATAGCGCGGCAGCGCCATCTGCCGCGGGTGCTCGCCCTGCCGCTGGCCGGCGGCAGCTTCCGCGACGAGGTGGCCGAGTACGGCGAGAGCTACCGGGCCCTGTACCGGGCCGTCGCCGACCAGGCCGGCGCCGATTACGTGGTGGATGCGAGCAAGTGGCCGGTCCAGGCGCTCGCGCTGCACCGCGCGGGGATAGACATCCGGGTGATACACCTGGTCAGGGACGTGCGGGGGGTGGCTCATTCGCTCACCAAGCAGATAGAGCGCCCGCACGCCGTGGCGCAGGCCGACCACATGTCGAACAACATCCCCGCCGAGGCCGCTGCCCGGTGGGTGGGCACCCAGGGCCAGGCCGAGTTGCTGCGCCGCTGCGGTCTGCAGGTCACCCGGATCCGGTACGAGGATTTCGTCGTGGCACCGCGGCAGGCGGTCGAGTCGGCGCTGGCCGACATCGGGATTTTCCCCCAGCCGTCGGACCTGGCGCATATCGGCGACGGCCGCGTCGTGCTCGGC
The DNA here is from genome assembly GCA_036495825.1 of Streptosporangiaceae bacterium. Classification (GTDB taxonomy): domain Bacteria; phylum Actinomycetota; class Actinomycetes; order Streptosporangiales; family Streptosporangiaceae; genus PALSA-505. The sequence continues at coordinate 8,146 of DASXME010000172.1, read as the reverse complement.
AGCAGCCACGGCCTGTCGGGCAACCCGTCCCGGTTCAGCAGCGGCGAGATTACCCTGCGCGCCGACGAGGCCTGGCGGATGCGGATGTCCCCGCGTGACCGCGCCGTCGTTACCACGGTCGGTCTCCCGCTGCTGGTCCGCTACGGCTGGCGGCTCGGCAACAAGCCGCAGCCCGAGGCAGAGCCGAAGGCGCCTTCGGTCCCGTCTCCCGCCCAGCAGGACAAGACGTGCCCGCTGGTCAGCGTGATCATGCCGACCCGTGAGCGTCCCGAGCTGGTCAGGGAGTCGATCAACTCAGTCGTCGGGCAAGACTACCCGGGCGACATGGACATCATCGTCGTGCATGACCGGGAGACGCCGGATGAGGACCTGATCGCGCTGGGCACACCGCGGCACAGCGTCCGCGTGGTCGGCAACACGCATTCACCCGGCCTGGCCGGCGCCCGCAACACCGGCCTGGATCTGGCGCGCGGCGACTTCATCGCCACCTGCGACGACGACGACACCTGGCACTCGGCCAAGCTCCGGCTCCAGATCGACCGGCTGCTCGGTGACCCCGGGCTCCTCGTCGTCGGCACCGGCATCAGGCTGCTGCTGCCCGACGACAAGATCCATGACTGGCGTGGCCGGTCCGACGAGATCAGCTATCAGCTGCTGCTCCGCAACCGGGTGAAGGAACTGCACTCCTCGACGCTCGTGATGCGGCGGGAAGTGTTCGCCTCGGCCGGCCCCTACGATGAGGAACTGCCGAACGGCTACTCGGAAGACTACGACTGGGTGCTGCGCGCGGCACGGGCCGGACGGGTCGGCCTGATCGCCGCGCCGCTGGCGAACATCAGGAAGAACGCCACCTCGTGGTACCGCGGAAAATCGGAGAACGCCCTGCCCGGCCTGGAGTACATGCTGGCCAAGCACACGGACTTCGCCACCTCCCGGCGCGGCCACGCGCGCATGCTCGGGCAGATTGCGTTCGCGCGGTCAACGCTCGGCCAGCGAGGACCCGCCGTCCGTGACGCGACGAAGGCCATCAGCCGGTGGCCGGTGTCGCCTTACCCGTACATCGCGCTCGCGCAGGCGGTGACGGGCGTCAATCCCGATCAGATGCTCAAACTGGCCCGGCTGTTCCGGCGCGGAATGGGGTAAGAGGATCCGATGCCGCAGCAGCTGCCCAACTTCTTGCACATCGGCCCGGGCAAGTCCGGTTCCACCTGGCTGCACGAGGTCCTGATATCGCATCCGGAGGTCTACCTCAGCGAGGCCAAGGATCTCTACTTCTTCAGCCGGTACTACGACCGGGGCCTGGACTGGTACGGCGCGCAATTCAGTGGCTCCCGGCCCGAGCACAAGATCATCGGCGAGGTCTGCCCCGACTACCTGGTGAACACCGAGGCGCCGGAGCGGATCCGCGAGTGCCTCGGCCCTGACGTGCGCCTCATGGTCACCCTGCGCGAGCCGGCCGCCCGCGCATTCTCCTCGTACCTGTACCTGCAACGGCACGGGCTGGCCGCACCGACCTTTATCGAGACGGCGCAGAACGAGCCGGTGCTGCTCGATGAGGGCCGCTACGCGACGCTGCTGCGCCGGTACCTGGGCAGTTTCGACCGCAAGGCGCTGCACATCGCGGTCTTCGATGACCTGCAGGCCGATCCGCAGGCCTTTCTCGACGAGGTTACCGACTGGCTCCAGGTGGGCCGCCAGGTCGTCAGCCCCGATGATCTCGCGGCCAGGCTGCCCGCGAGCGGGGCCCGCTGGCTTCCCCTCGCCGCGGCCGCCAAGCACGCCGCGAACTGGGTGCGCAGCCATGACGGAGCCGACCTGGTCGGCCGCATCAAGCGGTCCAAGCTGGTCGAGCGCCTGCTGTACAAGCCGCTCGGCGACACCAAGCCGGCGATGTCGCCGGGTGACATCGCCTTCGTCAGGGAGCGACTCGACGGTGAGATCGCCGGCGTGGAGGCGGAGTTTGACATTCAGCTCAGGCAGCGCTGGGGCTGGGATTGACCGCTCGCGGAGGTGCCGCCCGTCATGACCGTGCGTGACATCACGCCCAGGCAGCTGAGGCACGTCGGGCGGCAGGCGTACACCGGGCTCGGCGAGGCCACGGCGCCGCTGCGGCTGCTGCCCTCCTTCATCATGATCGGCGCCTCGCGCTGCGGCACCACCTCGCTGTTTCGCATGCTGTCGGCCCACCCGCAGCTGATGCCGGCGACGTTCCGCAAGGGCGTCAACTACTTCGACCTGAACTACCACCGCGGCATGCGCTGGTATCAGGGGCACTTCCCGATCGCCGAGATCGCGCGCCTCCGGCGGCGGGCGGCGGGCGGGCCGGTCGCCTTCGAGGCCAGCGGCTACTACGTGTACCACCCCTTCGCGCTGGAGCGGCTCGCCCGCGACCTGCCGCAGACGAAGCTGGTGGTCATGCTGCGCGATCCGGTCGAGCGTGCCTTCTCCGCCTACAAGCACGAGTACGCCCGCGGCTTCGAGCAGGAGGCGAGCTTCGAGAAGGCGCTGGAGCTAGAGGACCAGCGGCTCGCGGGCGAGATCGACCGGATGCGGGAGGACATCTCCTATGAGAGCCTGTCGCACCGCCATCACTCTTACCGGCACCGCGGTCACTACGCGGAGCAACTCGAGCGCGCCTTCACGTTTTTCCCGCGCGAGCAGGTACACGTGATGGACAGCGAGACCTACTTCGGCCGGCCTGCCGCGACGTACCGGGATCTGCTGGCGTTCCTAGGGCTGCGGCCGTACGAGCCGGCCAGGTTCGGCCAGTTCAACGCCCGTCCGGGCGAACCTATCCAAGTCAAAACGCGACAAATGCTCGAGGAGTATTATGTCCCGCACGACGAACAGCTGACCAGGCTGCTCGGCAGGCCGCTGAGCTGGGCTCAATGAGCATGCCGCCGTCCGCCTGCGAGGCCATGGTCACTGCCACTTGCCGGAGACCAGTTCCGACCGCGTTCGCGACCCTCGTTGCCAGCCCGCACTCAGCCCGGTGTGGAGGGAGATGACTCATGGAGTACGCCGAGCTAGTCAGCGCCATCGCGTCCAGTGGGGTGACGGCATGAGCATGAGCGATCAGACCGCGGAGCGGGCCTCGGCCGACGCATCCGCGGGCACAGCCGCGGCGGGCAGTTCGCAGGCCAAGCCGACCCAGTCGCAATCAGCACAGTCGCAGTCAGCACAGTCGCAGTCAGCACAGGCCCGCCGGCGCGACCGGCTGCCGCGACCGGTCAAGCGCGCCACCTACACCACCCTGGTGGCAGCCGGGATACCCACCTCCTGGGCCCGGATGCTGCCGAGCTTCCTGATCGTCGGAGCGCAGCGGGCGGGCACCACGTCCATGTCCCGTACGCTCAGCGCCCACCCGGCCGTGTTCCACCCGGTGCTGCACCAGGAAGTGCACTACTTCGACAACGCCTACGACCGCGGGATGGCCTGGTACCGGAGCCATTTCCCGCTCCGGGTCCGCGCCCGGTTCGCCGCGCGCGCGGCCGGCGCGGCGCCGATGGCGTTCGAGTCCAGCCCGTATTACATGCTGCACCCGCTGGCCGCCGAGCGGATCAACCGTGACCTGCCCGGCGTGAAGCTGCTGGTGCTGCTGCGCGACCCGGTCGAGCGCAGCTACTCCGGGCACGCGCACGAGACGGCTCTCGGCTTCGAGACCGAGTCGTACCCGCGGGCCATCGAACTCGAAGAGAGCCGGCTGGCGGGCGAGGCCGAGAAGATCGTGGCCGACCCCCGCTACTACAGCTACAGCCATCAGCATCACGCCTACCGGCTGCGTGGGCACTACGCCGAGCAGCTGCAGAACCTGGAGAAGGTCTTCGGCCGGGACCGCATCCACGTCGTGGACAGCGGCGAGTTCTTCACCGACCCGGCGCGGATCTACGATGGGGTGCTCGACTTCCTGGGCCTGCCGCAGGCCGGGCACCCCGAGTTCAAGCAGCGCAACGCCCGGCCGCGGTCCGCGCCGATACCGCCGGCGGTCCGCGAGGAGCTTGAGGACTACTTCCGCCCGCACAACCAGCAGCTAGCCGAATGGCTGGGCCGCGAGCCCAGCTGGTGCCGGTAGCTCCGGTGACCGTCAACGGCAAAGGAGATGGCGTTTCCGGCATGCCCGCGGATCAGGGAATTCTCGTTACCGGACTGCCGCGCAGCGGCACCAGCTGGATCGGCAAGATGCTGCAGTCCGGCGGTGAAGTCGTCTACGTCAACGAGCCGATGAACCCGCAGCGCCCGCCTGGCCATTCTCCTGGCGTGCTCAACGCCGAGATAACCCACCGGTACCAGTACATCTGCCCGGACAATGACGAACGCTGGGCGACTGCGTTCTCCGACACGCTGCGGCTGCGGTACCACCTCGTCGCCGAGCTGCAGCGCAACCGCGCACTGGCTGACCTGGCCCGGCTGGCGAAGTACTCGACCGCCTTCACGGCCGGCCGGATCCTCCGCCGCCGCGCCCTTATCGACGACCCGTTCGCCACCCTGTCGGCGCCCTGGTTCGCCCGGCGGCTGGGGGTCCGGGTAGTGGTGTGCGTCCGTCATCCGGTCTCGTTCGTCGGCAGCTGGCGCAAGCTCGGCTGGCAGGCCAATCCGCACGAGCTGCTGGATCAGCCGCTGCTCATGCGCGACCTGCTCGGCCCGTTCGCAAGCGAGCTCAAGGCGACGGCCGACTCGACGGACCCGGTCGCCAAGGCCGCGACGCTCTGGCGGGTCACCTATGCTGCGCTCGGCGACCTGAACGAGCGGGAGCCCGGCCTGCTGCACATGCAGCGTTACGAGGATCTGGCCAAGGACCCCGAGGGCGGATTCCGTGACCTCTACGCGGCGTGCGGCCTGACCTGGACCGACCGGGCTCGGCAGCGCATCATCTCGGCGACCACCGACCACGGGCGAGCGGAGACCTCGCACGCGTGGAGCCTGCGCGGCGGACTGTCCCGCACCGCGTTCCGGCCGATGGACTCGCGGGCAGCGCTGGGCTCGTTCAAGGACCGGCTCTCGGAGCAGGAAATCGAGCAGGTGCGCGAGATGACGGCCGACGTCGCCGCGCGGTATTACGAGGCGAGGGAAGGCGCCACCCCGGCGTAGAGCATCAGACTTAACGCCTTCGCGAAGCCGACCCGTCAGCTCCTAGACCAAAGTTCCCCCAAAGCCGATTACCTAGGTTGGGTGTTTGCTGGGCAGGGTGGTGTAGCGGCGTCCGGCGGGGGTGGTCCAGGTCATCACGCCGGGGCTAGTTTGTTCGAGTTTCCATCCCTCAGCTTGCTTAACACGATGATGATGCCGGCAGAGCGGCGCCAAAGTCGGGTGGCCGGGGGGAGTTTCACCCCCCGGCTCCCTCAGATCCGGACGTGACAGTCTCCCGTCATCCGGCTCTTTTCATCCTGTCCGCCAGAACGTGGCGGTCCAGGCCCAGTGGGCGAAGAGCCGGGGGTATTGCCTGGTGACCCGTTTCCACGCGTTGTGGGCCTTGCGGAACCCGCGCAGCCGTTTGTACTTGTTGCGGAGCCAGCGCACCAGGTAGGTGCTGATGCGCTTGAGGAGGGGATGCAGCGCGGAGCGGTAGAACCGCCCGTAGTACTGCATCCAGCCCCGCACGGCCGGGTTGACCAGCCGCGCGAGGTCGCCGAAGGTGGCCCTGACCATGCGGTGCAGCCGCCAGGCGCGGACCTGCCCGCTGAGCCGTTTCAGGGCGTCCTTGCTGATCGCGGGCAGGAACGAGGTGAAGACCCGCCCTTGCCGGGTCCGGGCTGACCGGGCCCGGAAGGTGAACCCCAGGAAGTCAAACGCGGTGTGCTCATGCGAGCCACGGCGGCTGCCGTCCCGGCAGTACACGATCCGGGTTTTCCCCGGGTGCAGTTCCAGCCCGACCTGCCCCATCCGCGTCCCGATCGCGGCCAGGACCCTGCGGGCCTGGCGCTCGGTGCGGCAGTGCACCACGGCGTCGTCGGCGTACCTCTCGAACGGCACGGACGGGAATTCCCGCGCCATCCAGGCGTCGAACGCGTAGTGCAGGAACAGGTTCGCCAGCACGGGCGAGACCGCCGACCCCTGCGGAGTCCCCCGGTCCCGCCGCTGCAAGGTGCCGTCGGGCAGTGCCAGCGGGGCGGCCAGCCACCGCTGCACATACAGCACCACCCACGGGTCAGCGGCGTGATACTCCACCGCCTTGACGATCAGGTCCCACGGCACGCTGTCGAAGAACGCCCGGATGTCGAAGTCGACCACCCAGTCGTAATCCCAGCAGCGCCGCCGGCATGCCGCCACCGCGTCCAGCGCCGACCGGCCCGGCCGGAACCCGTAGGAATCCGCGCAGAACACTGGTTCCACTGCTTCCTCCAGCCGGGCCGCCGCCACCGTCTGCGCGATCCTGTCCGCGACAGCAGGCACCCCCAGGACCCTCACGCCGCCCTGCGGTTTCGGTATTTCCACCGCCCGCACCGGGGGCGGGAAGTAACTGCCCGAGGACATCCGGTTCCAGATCTTGTACAAGTTGTTCTTCAGATCCGTCTCGAACTCCCCGAGCGTCACCTCATCCACTCCCGGCGCGCCCTTATTGGCTTTCACCTTCCGGTAAGCCTCCATCACCTCCGTCTTCGAGATATCAAACGGCTTGCCTGACAGCTTCAGCTCATCCACCCGGCTCCTCCCGGAAACCAGTTGACCGACCGGACAAACCACGGATGAACCGGCCCCTTCGCTCCGCCCCCACCGCGCCAGGCAGGAACATCACAGCTACTACGAACCGGTCCGCCAGCACGCCCCGCGACGGTACTCAGCCCCTCACGCTTCACACGCCCGGGGATCTCCCTCTCGCCACCCCGCCCACGGCACGGCAGCACTATCAGGGCATGCCTTCCCACGTTCCGCGCAGAAGCCGCAGACCGGGCTCGCGCCGCCTTCATGCCGGGCACCACCTGGCCAGTAACCGGGTATCCGCCAGGCTCATCCCGCGGTGATGCAAAACACCGCGGTTCTGATGCCACCTCACCTGCGTAACGACACGTCAACAGCGAATCCCGCGAACGGGATTTCCAGCGCAACGCCTTCCCGGTCCCCACCTGGCACCTTCTGATGAGATGCCTTTTCCGCATCGCTCACCACGACAGTCTTCAGCTAACGCAGCATGCGGCAGTTTGAAGCCACCCCCCGAAGGGCGGCCCCGGAGGGCCAGCAATCCTCCATCTCCCACGCAGCACCGCAGAACACAAGGCACCTACCTCACAACCACCTTGCCTTCCACGCTCGTGGCACACTTGCACTCGCAGGTCAGGCCGTCCCGGTCGTGCGGGACGGTGTGGTCCAGGTCGCAGTCCTGGGCGGGGCGGCGGCAGCCGCGGGCGGTGCAGGTGGTGTGGCGGGCGCGGATGAGGCGCTGCAGGGCGGGGCTGGGCCGGTAGCCGGGCTCGCGGCTGCGGTGCTGGCAGGGGCTGGCGGCGAGGGGCTCGGCGGTGACCGTTACGGTCCACCCGCTGCCGCTGCCGCTGCCGCTGCCGCTGCCGCTGCCGCGGTGAGCGGGGGTGATTTCGCGGGCGGCGGCGCGGCCGTGGCCGGTCGCCTGGCCGCCGGGGCCGGTGATGGTCAGGTGCCAGCGGGTGGCGGGGTTTCCGGCGGCGGCGCGGGCCAGCGCGCGGGTGGTGCCGGGGTCGAGGGGGCCGTATCCGGCGGCGTCGCCGGGGGTGCCGCCGAGGCCGAGCAGGGTGCTCAGCGGGACGGTCAGGTGGATCGTCCCGGCCAGCGGCAGCCCCTCTACGTCGCCCGTGCCGGTGCCTGGGCCTGGGCTGCGGAGTCCGGGCGGGACGGGCTGCCCGGCCGGGTTCCCGTCTGCGGTGCCGCGCCGGTCCTGGTCGCTGTGGCCCGGGTCGCAGTCTTCGCCGTCGTGCCCGCCGCAGCCGCTGCCGGGGGCTGTGTCGTTACCGGGGGCGGTCTGGCTGCCGGGGGCCGGGCCGGCGCCGGAGGCCGGGCCGGCGGGGGCGGGGAGCAGGTCGGGGGGCGGGGCGGTGGTGTCGTGGCCGAGCAGGAGGGCGAGGTAGGCGCGGGCGCGCAGCAGGTCGATGCCGCCGGCCGCGCCGGCGGTTTTCCAGGTGCGGGCGATGCGGCAGACGCGGCGGTCGGCGGCCAGGGTCTGGGCGGCGGGCAGGTGCCG
>DASXME010000171.1:0-9032 GCA_036495825.1 Streptosporangiaceae bacterium | reverse complement strand
ACCCGCTCCTCGCGGCGGTCGCGGCCGAACGCGGGCTCGGCCTGGTCTGCTCGCACGCCGGCGGCCTCGAGCCGCGGACCGTCGCGCGCAACCCGGTGTACCCGGACGTGGTCGCCGAGGTGACCGGGTACGTGACGCGGGAGGCGGCCAGGGCCGTCGCGGCCGTGGTGCGGCCGGACGCCATCCTGATCGATCCCGCGCACGACTTCGGCAAGGACACCAGGCATTCGCTGGAGCTGACGCACCGGCTCGATGTGCTGGTCGCGACCGGCTGGCCCGTGCTGGTCGCCGTCTCCAACAAGGACTTCATCGGCGAGACGCTCGCGCTGCCGGTAACCGACCGCATCGAGGGCACGATCGCCGCGCTGGCGATCTCCGCGTGGCACGGAGCGCGGGTCTTCCGCGTGCACGACGTGCCCGCCGCCAGGGAAGCGCTGCGGGCCGTCGCTGCGGTCAAGACCGGGCCAGCCCGGGAACCTAGTTCCTGAAGGCGGCGAAGATGATCGCGGCGATCCGGTCGATCATCTCCTCGCGCGGCAGCCTGACTTCGACGCTGAACAGGAAGTTCACCCGCTCCAGCATCATCAGGCAGGCGACGGCGGTCAGCTCGGCATGCTCCACCCGCTCGGCGTCCGCCGCCGTCATCCCGGTGGTCATCGCCTCGGCCAGCCGGAACATCAGCTGCAGCCCGTCGCTCCACATGTCGTCGCTGATCACTTCGGCCTGGGTGAGCACCCGCAGCACCGCGGCGTGCGCGGCGTAGGTGTCGCAGAACTTCCCCACCCAGGCGCGCAGCGCGGCCCGGCCGGCCTCGTTCTGGGTGACCACAGGAAAGTCACCCGTGACCACTTCCATGTCGCGGAGCGCATCACGAAGCAGGGTGCTGAACAGGTCTTCCTTGTTCTTGAAGTACAGGTAGAACGTGCCGTGCGAGGTGCTCGCCCGCTTGACCACGTCGTCCACCCTGACCGCCTGGAACCCGTTCAGGTGGAACTCTTCCATGCCGGCGTCGAGCAGCCGGCGCAGCGTCTGCCTGCCCTGCGCGCCGAGCTCGCGCTCCTGCGCCGGAATGCCGCCGCCGTGCGACTGCCTGGGGTGCCCGCGACCGGGCGCACGGCTCGCGGCGTCGTGGCCGGCTTCCTGGCTCATAACGGCGAGGGTAGCTTGTCCCGCGGTCGGCTCGGGCGATAATGCCGCCGGGCGGGGTGACGAGCCGGCCGGAAACTACCCCAGCCGCCTGCCCCCCAGCAGGCCCGCGGTCAGCGCGATCATCCCGCAGCACAGCGCAAAGGCGTACCCCCAGTGGGCGCCGCGGGTGTCGATCAGGTGGCCAGCCGCCGGCGGCCCGATCGCCTGGCCGACGCTGATCGCGGTGGACAGCAGGGCCATGCCCTCGGTCAGCAGCCCGCGCGGCACCCGGCGCTCGATCAGGCTGAATCCGGCGATCAGGGTGGGCGCGATGAACAGGCCGGAGAAGAAGATCACGGCGAACAGCAGCGGCACGCTGGAGATGGCCCACAGCGGCGCCACCCCGCCGGCCGTGCCTGCCAGCGTGATCAGGAACCTGCGGTGCAGCGGCGCCCGCCAGGTCCTGGCCCCGTACCAGAGCCCGCCGACCGCGCTGCCGAGCGCGTAGGTGCCGAGCACCAGGCCGGTCAGCGGCTTGTGGTGGTGCTGCGAGCAGAACGCGACCGTGGACAGGTCGATCGTGCCGAACATCGCGCCCAGCCCGGCGAAGATCGCCATGATCACCGGCATGCCCGGCACGGCCCTGGCGCGGCCGCCCTGGCGCGTCCCTGGTCGGGGCGGCGGCTCGGTCCGGCGCTGACGCAGCAGCAGCAGCGTGCCGATGATGGTCAGCGCCGCGATCACCGCGATCCCGGCCGTCGGCAATACCTCGGTGGCCAGGATCGTCACCACGGCGGGCCCGGTGATGAAGATCAGCTCGTCGGCGACGGACTCGAACGAGAAGGCCGTGTGCAGCAGCGGTGAGTCGTCGAGCAGCGAGCTCCACCTGGAGCGCACCATCGAGCCGAACGAGGGCATCGTGCCGCTGAACAGCGCCCCGGTCACGAACAGCGTCCACAGCGGGGCGCGCAACTGGGCACAGGCGATGAAGGCGGCCGACGAGGCGACGAACGCGGCCGACAGCGGGCGCAGCACCCGCCGCTGGCCGACCCGGTCGATCAGCCTGCCGATCCGCGGCGCGGCGAACGCGAAGCATAGCGCGCCGGTCGCGGCGACCTCGCCCGCCGTGGCGTACCGGCCGGTCGTGGCCGTGACGACCAGCACGATGCCGAGGCCGATCATGGATATCGGGAGGCGGCCTATGAAGCACGCGATGAAGAAGCGGCGGGCGCCGGGCACTCGGAAGATCTCCGAGTACCTGCTGGCGGCGATGCGGTCGGTGACGGAGCGCCTGCGGTCACACTCAGTCTCGACCTCCATCACTCAGCGCAACCTCCCCTATGGGAGTATATGGTGCTGCTATGGTGAGTCTGCTGTGAGACGTCCGATGCCCCGCAGAGCCTCCGCAGTTGTCGCCGTTGTCGTGATCGCGCTCGGCGCGGTCGCGGGGAATTCCCCTGCGGCCTTCGCCAAGGCCCGTCCGGTGACCACCACGCTTACCACGGTGCGGATCTGGCTGCCGTCGCCCGGGGCGGCCGCGGCGCCGGCGCAGGGCGCCAAGCCGGCCGGCCTGACCGGGCGCGCGGTGCCGATGAACCGGGTCGTGCTCCCCGACCTGTTCGCGGTCGCGAAGCACGAGATCACCGCCGCTCAGCTGGCGAAGCTGGCCAAGCTGCGCACGGTGCGGAACGTGATCGCGGTGGACGGGGGAGCGGTCAGGATCAACGGCCGCCTGGTGAACGTCATCGGCGTGAACCTGGCGGCCTTCCGCTCCTGGACCCCGCCGCAGACGGCCGCCCGGCGCGGCATCTGGGCGACGCTGGCCGGCGGCGGGTTCGTCACCTCGGCGGCCGCCGCGAAGCGGCTGCGGCTGCGGACCGGCACCAGCTACCAGGTCGCGGCGGCCAGCAACCCCGACATCACGTTCGGCGGGACGGCCGCTTTCGGCGTCCCCGGCGTGGACGCCCTGGTCGGCACCAAGACCTCGAAGGAACTCGGCCTGGTACCCGCGCTCGGCGTGCTGATCAGCGCGCCCGACGCGAGCCTGGCCAGCCTGACCGGCCAGGTGCGCGCCGTGCTCGGCACGCAGAAGAGCCAGTTCGTCAGCCTGCGGCCTGCGGACCAGGCGTCGCAGGCCGGGCATCTTCCCGTCGACGGCAACGTGCCGAGCGGCCGGCCGGCCAGCTACCTGGACCTCTTCCGCGCCTCGGCCAAGATGTACTGCCCGGGCCTGTCCTGGACCGTGCTGGCCGCGATCGGCCAGATCGAGAGCGGCGACGGGGCGAACAACGGGCCGTCCCCGGCCGGCGCGCTCGGGCCGATGCAGTTCATGCCGGCCACCTGGAGCTTCTGGGGAATCGACGGGTTCGGCGACACCGGCCCGCCTAACATCATGAATCCTTACGATGCGGTGCCGGCCGCGGCGCGTTACCTGTGTGCGTACAGCCCGGGAAGCAGTGCGGCTAACCTGTCGGCCGCGATCTTTGGCTACAATCACGCATCGTGGTACGTGGCCGAGGTTCTCGCGCTTGCCCACGAGTACGCCCAGGTATACGGCTGAGCGCTGGCCCAGGGCCGGCCTGACGCATGCCGGACTACGACGCGTTCCTGCTGGTCTCGTTCGGCGGCCCTGAGGCACCGGAAGATGTCTATCCGTTCCTGGAGAACGTCACCAAGGGCCGCCGCGTCCCGCCGGAGCGGCTGGCCGCGGTGGCCGAGCACTACTTCGCGGTCGGCGGCGTCAGCCCGATCAACCAGCAGTGCCGGGACCTGCTCGCCGCCGTCGGCAAGGACTTCGCGGCCAGCGGGCTCGATCTCCCGTTGTACTGGGGAAACCGGAACTGGCACCCGCTGCTCGGCGACACGGTCCAGGCGATGGCCGCCGCTGGAGTCACCCGCGCCCTGGCCTTCGTGACCTCGGCCTACGGGTCGTACTCCAGCTGCCGGCAGTACCTAGAGGACATCGAGCGAGCCCGCGGCCAGGCCGCCGCGGCGGGGCTGGCCGCGCCGCGGATCGACAAGATCCGGCACTACTTCAACCACCCGGGGTTTATCGAGCCGGTGGCCGACGCCGTGCTGGCCGCGATCGGGCGGCTGCCGGCGGACGTCAGGGACCGCGCCCCGCTGGTCTTCACCGCGCACAGCATCCCGGAGACGATGGCCGCCGACAGCGGGCCGCCCGGCGGCCGGCCGCCGCCCGGGCGGTACGTGACCCAGCTCGCCGAGGCGTCCCGGCAGGTCGCCGGGCGGGCCGGCGGCCGGCCGTGGCGGCTGGTCTACCAGAGCCGCAGCGGCTCGCCCGCCCAGCCCTGGCTCGGTCCCGACGTCGGCGAGCACCTGGCCGAGCTGGCCGCCGCCGGCGGGCGGGCCGCGGTGCTGGTCCCGGTCGGCTTCGTCTCCGACCACATGGAGGTCCGGCATGACCTGGACACCGAGGCCGCCGCGACCGCCGCGCGGCTCGGGCTGCAGCTGGAGCGCGCGGCCACGCCCGCGTCCGACCCCCGGTTCGTCTCCATGATCACCGAGCTGGTGCGGGAGCGCCTGGACGGCGCGCCGCGCCGGGCGCTCGGCGGCCTCGGCCCGGCCGGCGATACCTGCCCGGCCGGCTGCTGCCTGCCCGCCGCGCCGCCGCCTCAGGCCGGGACGTGAACGCCCCGGCCGCGCGGGCCGGCCCGGACCCGCGCCAGCTGCTCGCGCTGGCTGAGGCCGCCGCCACCGAGGCGGCCGGCATGCTCGCCGCCCGCCGCGCCGAAGGGCGCCCCGGCGTCGTGGCCACCAAGTCGAGCCCGACCGACGTCGTGACCGAGGCGGACCGCGCCGCCGAAGCCATGATCATCAACCGGATCATGGCCGAGCGCCCCGGCGACGCCTTCCTGGGCGAGGAAGGCGGCTCGCGCCCAGCCGCTAATGCTGGCGGCCGGGCCGGGCCTGGCCGGGTCCGGTGGATCGTGGACCCGCTCGACGGCACGGTCAACTACCTGTACGGCCTGCCCGACTTCGCGGTCAGCATCGCCGCCGAAGTCGGCGGCCAGATCGTGGCCGGCGTGGTGCACCTGCCCGAACGCGGCGAGGTGTTCACCGCCGTGGCCGGCCACGGCGCCTGGCTGCGAGACGGCCGGCGGCAGGCCGGACCGCTGCGGTGCAACCAGGGCGTCCCGCTGGCCCGCGCGCTGGTGGCCACCGGGTTTGGGTATGCGGCGGGCCGGCGGCAGGTCCAGGGCGAGGTAGCCGGCGCGCTGCTGCCGCTGGTGCGGGACATCAGGCGCGGCGGCTCCGCCGCCGTCGACCTCTGCTCGGTCGCAGCAGGCCGGGTGGACGCCTACTATGAGCGCGGCGTGAACTACTGGGACATCGCCGCCGGGGGCCTGATCGCCCGCGAGGCGGGAGCCAGGATGGGCGGGCTGTCCGGCCGGCCCGCCGGGCCCGAGCTGACTATCGCCGCGGGCTCCGGCCTGTTCGGCGAACTGCACGACCAGCTCGAGCGGCTCCGCCCGCTGCGGGACGCGTAATTGCTGCCGGACGGACACGCCCGGGGGAGATCAGGGCGCGGGGTCGGGTCGTATGACCTGGGCGGACACGGAAATGACGTGTCTATCTCCTGGGTTACGTGTGCGGGGCGGCTGAACGTGACAGAATTCGCCGCCTGAATCGGGCACAACTACGGCTTCCCGAGCGTTACACCCGCGCGACGAGGCATGACGAAGGAGGGGGAGGCCGGATGGCCACCGACTACGACAGCCCGCGAAAGACAGATGAGGACCTGAGCGAGGACAGCCTGCAGGAACTCCAGGCCCGCCGGATGGACAAGTCGTCGAGCACAATCGACGTCGACCCTGATGACGTGGCGGAGTCGCTGGAACTCCCCGGTGCCGATCTGTCTAACGAGGAGCTTTCGTTCCAGGTAATTCCGCGGCGGGAGGATGAGTTCACCTGTTCGCGTTGTTTCCTTGTGCACCACAGGAGCCAGCTCGCCGAAGACAAGAAAGGCAAGCTGGTCTGCCGGGAGTGCGCGGCGTGACCCCCGCGGCGTGAAAGCGCACGGGGACATGGAAACCCTGGGCCGGGCCGGCCCCGAGGTATCGCGGGCCGGCCTCGGCCTGACGGGCCGGTTGCGGAACCGGCGGATCCTCCGTCAGGCGGCCGGCGCGCCCGTGCCCCGGTAACCGCCCGCGATCTCGCGCAGCCTGGCGTGCGCTCCGTCCATCACCACGCCCGGCGGCAGGTAGCGCTTGGCCAGCTTGGCCACGCTCGTGTAGTTCGGATCGCAGACGTTGGCCAGCGGCGACTCGATCGCCTGCGTGACGAGCTGGTAGGCATCCAGCGGATCGAGGCCGAAGCCGGCCGCCAGCCACTGCACGACGTCGTGCTGCGCGATGCGGAACGCGTCCTCCAGCGGCCGGGCGGAGCCCGCGGACATGATGTGCGTGTCGGACTCGAGGCGCGGCCACGGGCACGGCGCGCCCTTGACCAGATCGACGGCGATGACCGTGTTCATCGCCGTCTCGACCGCCACCCCGCAGGTCTCGCCCTCGCCCTGCCGGGCGTGCCCGTCACCCAGCGACAGCATCGCGCCTTCCACGTTCACGCCCAGGTAGCAGGTAACCCCGGCCCGCATCTCCGGCGTGTCCATATTTCCGCCGAACGCTTCAGGTACCAGCGCGCTGCGCACCTCGAGGTTGGCCGGGGCGACCCCGATCGTGCCGTGCATCGGGTCAAGCGGCAGGTCGACCGTGAAGTCGCCGCGCCTGGCGCTGAACCGGCAGGTGCGGCGGTCTAGATCCAGCTGCCAGATCCAGACGACCTCAGGCAGCGGCTCCGCCAGGAGCGCGGTCACGTGCGTCCCGGTCAGCGCGCCGAACAGCGGCACGGTGGTGGACGCGCCCCAGTCCCTGGCCGGCTCGATGGAGACGAAGTGCACGGCCAGCGTGTCGCCGGGCTCGGCGCCCTCGATGTAGAACGGCCCGGTCTGCGGGTTGAGGTACGGGAACTCGCACACCTCGGTCACCAGGTCACGCTCGGACCTGACCCGGCCGGCGAAACAGTCCTCGGTGTACAGCTCGAGCACGGCCGGCGGCGTGATCCTGGCCACCGGCGCGGCGCCGCCGAAGGTCCAGGCGTACTGGCTGGGCTCGGGCCGGAACGTGATGACCTGGGTCACTGCGGTTCCTCCAGGTGGACCAGGCCGACTTCGGCTATCCGCTGCGGGTCATGGGCGTACAGATAGATCAGGTAGGCCAGGCCGGCCACCATCCACCCTGCCACGCCCGGGCCCATGTACGACAGCGGCGGGGGCAGCGCGGCGACGAAGGAGAACGTCCGGATGCCCGCCGCGGTCAGCCAGGCGGGCACGAACGCGGCGATGCCGAGCAGCGGGATGATCAGGTGCAGCACCGGGTTCCAGCGGTCGCGGTGCCGGGCAAAGTAGCCGATGCAGGCCGCGTTCATCACGATGTAGATGGCGACCAGCACGATCACGATCCCGGTGCCGACCATCGCGAACGCGGTCACCGGGTCATAGCCGAGCCCGAGGCCGAGCGTGACCGCGATCGTGACGCCGAAGGCGGTCATGATGGCGGCGGTGGGGGAGCGGTGCCTGGGGTGCACCAGCGCGAACAGCCGCGGGAAGGCGCCGATCCGGCCCATCGCGTAGGCGGTGCGGCTGGAGACGTTCATGCCGGCGTTCGCGTTGGCGATGGTCGAGTTCACGATGGCCAGGAACACGAAGAACCAGAACAAGCCGTAGAGGCTGCGGGCCATTCCCTCCCACGAGGCGGAGCCGGAGCTGGTGAAGCCGGTGAACCGGCCCGGGCCGAACGCGACGTCGGCCGCGTAGGTGGTGAAGATGTACAGCACGCCGATGCAGAGCGTGGCCAGCAGCACGGCCCGCTGGATGGTCCGCTTCGGATCGCGGGCCTCCTCGGCGAGCGGGGCCGCGCCCTCGAAGCCGCCGAACGCCAGCAGCGTGTACACCGAGCCGCCGATCACGCCCGAGATGCCGCGGAAGCCGCCGGGCGTGTGACCGGTGCCGAACACCGACCAGGAGTTGTGGCCGCCCGCGTGCACGATGAGGAACACCGCGAGCACGAGGAATACGGCGATCTCGGAGATGCCCAGGACCGTGCCCAGCCGCGCCGACGTGCGGATGCCGTAGAACCCGGCGACTAGCACGATGACCGCGCCAGCCAGCGCCCACGGCCACCACAGGTTCGCCGGGTAGCCGTGGAACTCCGAGTTGATGGTGGACGCCGTGGTGAAGCCGAGCTGCAGCAGCACCAGCGGCGGGATCAGCGCGCCCACCAGCACGTAGCCCCAGGCCACCAGGAATCCGGCCGCGGGGTGCAGGCCGCGGGCCGCGTAGGTGGCCAGCGACCCGGCCGCGGGCAGCCGGGCAGCTAGCAGCCCGATGCAGGACGCGCAGAGCAGGCAGGCGATCAGGGCGAACACCACCGACAGCGGCAGCGAGCCGCCGGCGAACGCGGCCCCGGCCGGGATCGAGGCCGCGATGGCCGCTCCTGGCGCCATGTCGGTGATGCTCTGGAACAGGACCTCGCGCAGCCCGATGGCGTCGCGCCGCAGCCCGGGAGCTCCGGTCCTTGGTCCTTCCTGAGATGCTCCTGCCCTGGATGTCGCTGTCATCGCCGCGCTCCCGCCACGTTGTGCCGTCGCGGTGATGATCTCATGCCCTATCCGGTTAGTGCAGGCCCAGAATGCACACGATTGTCCTGCCGACCTGCACTATCTCTACTCGTGATCGACGAGCGGGTGTCCCGATCCCTTGTTGACCTGGTTGTTCCAGTGCCCGGTCGCACTGCATGCGGTGGCGGTCGGACAGGACACTGCTTCCAGGCCGTAGTCCGCGGCGCCGGGCGGGGCAGGCGTCGCCTGGATCGTCCAGCTGGATCCGT
>DASXME010000170.1:0-7893 GCA_036495825.1 Streptosporangiaceae bacterium | reverse complement strand
CCGCGGGGCGGGTCCGGGCGGCCAGCGCCGGATCCTGGGTGAGGATCGCGTGCTGCAGGGCGGTCAGCTCCGGGCTGGGATCCAGGCCCAGCTCTCCGGCGAGCTGTTCGGCCAGCTCGCGGTAGCTGGCGAGCGCCTCGCCCTGCTGGCCGGACCGGTAGAGCGCCAGGAGCTGCGCGGCGCGGAGCCGTTCGCGCAGCGGATGCCGCGCCACCAGGTCGGTGAGCTCGCCGGCCAGCTGGGCGTGCTCGCCGAGCTCAAGCCGGGCCTCGGCCTGCTCTTCGAGTGCGGCCAGCCGCTCTTCCGCCAGGCGGGCGATCGCGGCCTGGGTGAACAGCTGGTCGCCGAAGTCCGCGAACGCGTTCCCCCGCCACAGGGCCAGGGCGTCCGCCAGCATGGCGGCCTTCGCCCGCGGATCGCCGGCCGCGCTGGCCCGGCTCACCAGGGCGCGGAACTGATGCGCGTCCACCGTGTCATCGCCGGCCCGCAGCAGGTACCCGGGCGGCCGGTACTCGACCAGCTCGCGGCCATCTGGCTCGGCTCCCGCGAGCACCCGGCGCAGCTGCGAGACCTTGGCCTGCAGCGCTCCGGCCGGATCGGCGGGCGGCCGACCGCCCCACAGGTCGTCCACCAGCCGGTCCGCCGAAACCGGCTGGCCCGCGTGCACCAGCAGATCGGCCAGCAGCGCCCTGACCTTCAGCCCGGGCACAGGGACGGGCGCGCCGGCGCTGGTCCACACCGCGAGCGGGCCGAGCACGCCGAAACGCATTCCGCCAGGCTACGCGCGCCGCCCGGCCCGGCGACCCGGCGACCGGCGGCCCGGCGACCGTAAGCCGATGAGCAGCAGACCGTAAGCGGCACCAGGCAGCGTAGAGCGCACGCAACCAGAGGAGCTTCCGATGACGCAGACCGCGACCGGCACGCCGCCCGCGACGCGACGAGAATGGATCGGGCTGGCGGTGCTCGCGCTGCCCACCTTGCTCTCGGCGATGGATTTTAGCGTCCTCTTCCTTACGCTGCCTCGCCTAAGCACCGCTCTTCGGCCGAGCGGCAGCCAGTTGCTGTGGATCACCGACAGCTACGGGTTCATGGTCGCCGGATTCCTGGTCACGATGGGTGCGGTCGGCAACCGGATCGGCCGCCGCAGGCTGCTGATGATCGGCGCGGCCGGGTTCGGGATCGCCTCGGCGGCGGCCGCCTACTCGACGTCGCCCGACATGCTGATCGGGGCGCGAGCGCTGCTGGGCATCGCCGGCGCCACCCTGATGCCGTCCGCGCTCGGCCTGATCAACACCATGTTCCGGCAGCCGGGGCAGCGCACGACCGCGATCAGCCTGTGGGCGGCCTGCCTGCTGGCCGGCACGGCCATCGGCCCGGTGGCCGGCGGCGTCCTGCTGTCGGCGTTCTGGTGGGGCTCGGTGTTCTTGATGGGGTTGCCGGTGATGGCGGTGCTGATGCTGGCCGCGCCCCGGCTGCTGCCCGAGTACCGCGAGCCCGGCGAAAGCCGGCTGGACTTCCTCAGCGTGGCCCTGTCACTGGCCGCCATCCTGCCGGTCGTGTACAGCCTGAAGACGGTGGCCAGCGCGGGGTTCGGCCGGGCGGCCGGGCTGGCGCTGGCGGCCGGGCTGGCCTGCGGCGTGCTGTTCGTGCGGCGGCAAGCCAGGCTGGCCAGCCCGCTGCTCGACCTGCGCCTGCTGCGGCACCGCGCGTTCACGGCCTCGCTGGGCATCCTGGTCGTCAGCGGGGCCGCCTCCGGCGGGATGGCCTTCCTGTTCTCGCAGTACCTGCAGCTGGTCGCGGGCCTGTCGCCGTTGCGCGCGGGGCTGTGGTCGCTGCCCGACCCGATCGGGATGATCGCCTGCTCGCTGCTCTGCCCGGTCGTCGCGCGGCGCATCCGGCCGGGTTACGTGATCGGGGCGGGCCTGGCGATCTCGGCGGCCGGCTTCGCCGTGCTGACGCAGGTCCAGGCCGGAGCCGGGCTAGCGGTCGCGGTGGCCGGCGTCGTCCTCGTCTTCGCGGGCGTCACCCCGGCCTGGGTGCTGGGCACCGACCTGATCGTGGGGTCGGTGCCGCCGGATAAGGCCGGGCCGGCGTCAGCGCTGTCGGAGACCGGCAGCGAGCTCGGCCTGGCGCTAGGCGTCGCCCTCCTTGGCAGCGTCGGCACCGCGGTGTACCGTCTGCAGGCCGCGCGAACCTTGCCGGCCGGGCTTTCGCGCCCGGCGGCCGAGGCGGCGCACGGGAGCCTGGCCGGGGCGGCGGAGGCGGCCGCGCGGCTGCCGCAGGGGCCGGGCGCGGCGCTGCTCGGTGCGGCCCGGCAGGCGTTCACCGACGGGCTGAACGTCGCCGCCGTCGTCAGCGTCGTGATCGCGGCCGGCCTGGCGCTGCTCGCCGTGCTGCTGCTGCGCCGGGTACGCCCCGCGGCCGAGGTGGCCGGGGCAGCCGAGGTTGCCGCCATCGTCGTTGGACAAAACTCGACAGAAGGAGAACGGACATGCTGCTGGAAAACAAGCAGGCGATCATCTACGGGGCGGGCGGTGCCATCGGCGGCGCGGTGGCGCGCGCCATGGCCGGGGACGGAGCGGCCGTCTTCCTGGCCGGCCGCACCCTCGCCCCGGTGCAGGCGGTCGCCGACGACATCTCATCGCTGGGCGGAACGGCGCACGCGGCTCAGGTCGACGCGCTCGACGAGCAGGCCGTCGAGCGGCACGCGGCGGACGTGGCCGCCCGCGCCGGGCGCATCGACATCCTGTTCAACGCCATCGGCATGGAAGACGTCCAGGGCACGCCGCTGCTCGAGTTGCCGCTCGGCGACTTCAGCCGCCCGGTCGTGACCGCGGTCACGACGCAGTTCCTGACCGCGCGGGCGGTGGCCCGGCACATGGTCCGGCAGGGGTCTGGCGTGATCATGTCGATCACGGCGGAGCCCACCCCCGCGGCCAACCTCGGCGGGTTCATGGCCGCCTGCGCGACGGTCGAGGGCCTCTGGCGGAGCCTGGCCTGTGAACTCGGGCCGCAGGGCGTCCGGCTGGTCATCCTGCGCTCGGCCGGCTCGCCCGACACGCCCGCCATCGAGCAGATGACCGAGTTGCACGCCGGGGTGGCCGGCGTACCGGTCGCCGAATACCAGGCCGGCATGGGCAGCGGCACGATGCTCGGGCGGCTCCCGATGCTCGCCGAAGTCGCGAACGCCGCCACCCTGCTCGCCTCCGACCGGGCCAGCGCGATGACCGCGGCGATCGTCAACGTCACCTGCGGCGCATTCGCCGACCTGTAGCGGGCGTGCCCCGGCCGGGTCAGCCGCTCGGCCGGGGTCAGCCGATGCGCAGCGGGAGCGTCCGCGGGCCGCGGATCTGGCCGGCCGCCCAGGTCACCGCGGCCGGGTCTTCGAGGGTGAACTCGGGGATCCGCTCGAGCCAGACTTCCAGGGCGGTCCGCAGCTCCATCCGGGCCAGGTGCGAACCCAGGCAGCGATGGATGCCGAGGCCGAACGCGGCATGCCGGTTGACCTCGCGGTCGATGACCACCTCGCCCGCCCGGTCGAACTGATCCGGGTCCCGGTTGGCCGCCGGGAACGACAGCAGGATCCAGTCGTCGGCCTTCATGTCGGCGCCGCGCCAGTGCATGTCTTCTTTCACCAGCCGCGCCATCGTGACCGGCGCGTAGGCGCGCAGGAACTCCTCCGTCGCGGTCGGCAGCAGCGCCGGGTCGGCGACGAGCCGCTCGCGGTCGTCCGGGGTCTTCGCCAGATGCCACAGCGAGGCGCCGATCGCGCTCCAGGTCGTATCGATGCCGGCGATCAGCAGCAGGGCCATGGAGCCCGCGACGTGGGTCGGCTCGAGCTTGTTTCCGTACAGTTCGGCGTTGATGAGGAACGTGGTGAGATCCTCGCGCGGCTGGTCGACGTGATCCTGGATCTGCACCATCAGGTAGTCGAACAGGTTGCCCATCCGCTGCACGCGTTCCTCAGGCGGCAGGTTGACGCCCTCCAGCGAGTTCTCGACGAACTCGCGGAACCGCGGGCCGTCCTCGACCGGGAAGCCGAGCATGTCGGCGATGACCCGCACCGGGATGTGCTGCGCGTAGTCGCGGGCGGCGTCCACGACATCCTGCCCCGCCAGCGCGTCGATGAGCGAGTGACAGAACGCCCTGGTGGCCGGCTCCTGCCTGGTGACCGCGGTCTTGGTGAACGCGGGCAGCAGCAGCTTGCGCGCATCGTGATGGAACGGCGGGTCGGAGGAGATCGGCGGCACCACGCCGACCGGCGCCAGCTCGGGCGGCGGCCGGAAGTTAGTCATGATGATCGCCCGCGAGGAAAACCTGTCGGTGTCGTAGGCGATCGCCGCGACATCCTCATAGCGCGTCGGCAGCCAGCCGCCGCCAAACCGCTCGGTGTGCGCGATCGGGCAGCGCTGGCGCAGGTCGTCCTGGATCACGTAAGGGTCGTCCGACCACTCCGGCTCGGTGTGCGAGAAGTCGGTGGTCCAGTCGGAAACCGGACCCGTGATGATCTCGTTGCGGACGCCGAGCGGCCGGTCCGCCTGCGTCTCGCTGAAGCCTCGGGTGAAGCGGTCATCGACGCTCATGTCAGGTCTCCTCTGCGAGCTCGATCGCGCGCTCCGGACAGTTGGCGGCCGCGAGGCGCGCGTCGCGCTCCGCGCCGGGCGGCACGGCCCCGTCACCGCGGACCGTCCCGTAGCCCTCGTCGTCCTCGCCGAACAGATCGGGGGCAAGGTCATGGCAGCGGCCGTGCCCTTGGCAGAGTTCGGAGTTGATCTGCACTTTCACGACGATGTCCCTGTCTGTGCGGCAATATCGGCCAGTCGGTTGGGTGCCCATAGCTGGTCGGCGTCGCCGGCCGCGAGCCGGCCTTGATAGACGTCGATCTTGTGATCGATGAGCTTGAGGTTTTCCTGGATCTCGGCGAGCTTGGCGGTCACGTCGGCGCGGTGGGCCTCCAGCAGGGCAAGCCGTTCCTGCTCGTTGCCGCGCCCGGCGGACACGAGCTGGGCGTAGCGCCGGATGGCCTTGATGGGCATGCCGGTGGCCCGCAGCTTGGTGCAGATGACGATCCAGTCGAGGTCGAGCCGGTGATAGCGCCGCTGGCCGCCGGCGGTGCGGTCGACCGCGGTGACGACCAGGCCAGCGCGTTCGTAATAGCGCAGGGTATGGGCGCTGACCCCGGTGCGGACGGCGGCCTCGGCGATGCTGAGGCCCGGGTCGAGATCGGAGCGGGGGGACGCTGCGGCAGGCTGCGGTTTGACTTCGAGCACGCTCTAAATTTTAGCGTGGTGGTCAGCCGCGGGAAACCTCTGTGGCGATCACGAGCAACTGCCTGCCGATTGGACCCGAATGCCCGAGCTCAGCCGACGCCGCCGATCCCTGGTGCTCGCGACCTGCTCCGCCAGCATCGTCGTCGTCGTGATGGACATCTCCATCGTCAACGTCGCGCTCCCCGCCATGCACCGCGACCTGCACGCCTCGGTGTCCAGCCTGCAGTGGACGATCGACGCGTACACCCTGGTGCTGGCCAGCTTCCTGGTGCTGGCCGGGTCCACCGCCGACCGGATCGGCCGGCGGCGGATCTTCCAGGCCGGGCTGGCCGCTTTCGGGCTCGGCTCGCTGCTGTGCAGCCTGGCCCCGAGCACCGGATGGCTGATCGCGGCACGCGGGGTGCAGGCCGTCGGCGGCACGATGCTCAACCCGGTCGCGATGGCGATCATCGCCAGCACGTTCCCCGACCGGGCCGAGCGGGCCAGGGCCATCGGCGTGTTCGGCTCGATGTCCGGCCTGTCGCTGGGGCTGGGCCCGATCCTCGGCGGCGCGCTGGTCGACGGCTTCGGCTGGCGGGCCATCTTCTGGGTGAACCTGCCGATCGTGGCGGCCGCGATCGCGGGCACCGTGCTGTTCGTGCCAGAGTCCCGTGCCGCCCGGGCGCGGCGGTTCGACCCGGTAGGCCAGGCCCTGGTGATCCTGGTGCTGGGCAGCGTCGTCTGCGCGATCATCGAGTCGGCCACGCTGGGCTGGACCTCGCCGGTCATCCTCGGCCTGCTCGCCGTCGGCGTGCTCGGCGTGCTCGGGATCCTCGGCTACGAACCGCGCCGCGCCGACCCACTGCTGGAACTGCGGCTGTTTCGCAGCCTGCCGTTCAGCGCGGCGATCGTGATGGCGCTCTGCGCCCTGTGCGCGTTCGGCGCGTTCCTGTTCGTGACCACCCTGTACCTGCAGGACGTGCGCGGCCTGACGGCGCTGGCGGCCGGGCTGTGCCTGCTGCCGGTCGGGGGGCTGATCGTCCTGCTCGGCCCGTTCACCGGCCGGCTGGTCGCCGCGCGCGGGCCCCGGCTGCCGCTGGTGGTCGCCGGGTCCGCGCTGGCGCTGGGCGGCGTCGCGCTGATCTGGGTCGGGCCTGTCACGCCGCTGGCGGCCGTGCTCACGATCTACCTGCTGTTCGGCGTCGCCGTGGGCACGGTCAACCCGCCGATCACCAACTCGGCGGTCTCCGGGATGCCGGTCTCGATGGCCGGAGTGGCCGCCTCGCTGGCCTCCACCGGCCGGCAGGCCGGAACAGCGCTGGGCGTCGCGATCTCCGGGACGATCGTCGGACCGGCCCTGGCCCGCGGCGGGATGGCGTTCACCCGCGCGGAGCACGGCGTGTGGTGGCTGGTGCTCGGGCTCGGCGCCGGCATCGCCATCCTGGGGCTGGCCAGCACCGGGCGCTGGGCGGCCGGGACCGCCGCGCGGGCAGCGGCGCTGTTCGGACAGGTGGACGCCGGCGTCGCGGTCGGGCCGGCCCCCGCGTTGCTCTCGGAGTCTCGTCACGGCACACGGCCTCGGAGGTTCCCCGTCGACAGGTAATGCCTACATGTGTAGCCTGTGATGCATGCAGATGTCGGCGGCGTTGGAGCGGGTACTGCGGGCGTTCCTGGCGGACCCCGCTGTCCCGCGCTACGGCTATGACCTGATGAAGGTGGCGAGCCTGAAGAGCGGCACCTTGTACCCGATGCTGAACCGGCTCGAAGGCCAGGGGCTGGTCACCTCCGGCTGGGAAACCCCGCAGCAGGCCGGGGAGCGGCCGCGGAAGTACTACCGGCTGACCGGCGAGGGCATTGAGATCGCCCGGCTGGAACTCGCCAGGCTCTCGGCTGGCTCCCGGCGCGCGGCCGCCAAGCCGGGCCAGTCGGCCCAGCCGGCCCCCGGGAGCCTGGGATGAGAGGCGAGCGGGCGCTGCTGCGGGCCGGTGAGTACCTGGCGCGCCGGGCCAGCCGCCGGCTGCCCGCCTCGATCAGGGACGAGCGGTACCGGGAGTGGACGGCCGAGCTGCCCGTCATCCTGCACGATCCCGACGTCAGGCCCAGCCTGCGCCGGGCCGGCCGCATGCTCAGCTTCGCGGCCGACACCCTGCGGGGAACCGCCCTGCCGTCCAGCCAGGGCTGGTACCGCGGGACGCACCGTGGCCGTGGCTCCGGGAAGAAGGACGCCCGCATGCTGATGATTCTCGTCGGCTTGCTTACCTTGTTCTTCCTACTGGCGGCCAGTCTCTACTGGCTGATCTACGTGTCCTTCACCATCCCGGGACACGACTACTGGCTATCGTCCCTGGCCTGGTGGACGACGAGCCTGATCATCGGCCTCGTCATGTGGCGGCGGCGCGGCAAGGATTTCCCCTGGTTCGCGGCGAGCTGCGTGCCGATGTCAGCCTGGCAGTTCGCCCACGAGCACGGCTGGCCAGCCGGCTGCCCGCAACTGCTCGCCGCCTGCCTCAGCGTGATCTTCCTCGCTGACCCCGCTATCGTCATCGTGCTGAGGATCAGGTCCCTCGCCGCGCGCCGGTGGCCGCAGGTGCAGCACTGGCGGCCGCACGTACCCAAGTGACACCGCTGGCCTTGCATTCTTTGG
>DASXME010000169.1:0-3155 GCA_036495825.1 Streptosporangiaceae bacterium | reverse complement strand
GCCGCGGTGTTCGCGGTCAACGCGGGCCGCATCCGGGCGCGGTTCGGCCGGCTGCGGCCGGCGATGGCGGGCACGCTGCTTATGGCGGTCGCGGCCGCCTACTGGATGCTTTTCACCGGGGCGCGTCCGGACTACGCGGTGACGTTCCTGCCAGGGCTGCTCGTCGCCGGGATCTCCGCCGGGCTGACCCAGGCGCCGCTGTTCGCCGCCGCGGGCACCCTGCCGCCCGACCGGGCGACGACCGGCAGTGCCGTGCTCAACATGGCCCGGCAGGTCGGCAGCGCCGTCGGCGTCGCGGTGGTGGTGGTCATCCTCGGCACCGGGCCCGCCCGCACGATCGCGGGCTTCCACCACGCGTGGGCCGCCGAGGCGGTCGCGGGCCTGCTCGCCTGCCTGGCCGTCGCCGTCACGTCGACCACGGCGCGATCCAGCTCCTCCTGACTGATCACCCAGCCCAGTCGGACCGCCCGATCGAGGGTCTCCGCCTGCGACCCCCACATGCAAGGTGACCCCATTGGCGGTGAGTCAGCTAGAGGAGCCGTACTGGATGGGCACTGTGATGGCCTGGGTCTTGTTCCAGGTCCCGGCCGGGGTGAGCTGGTAGACGGTCAGGCTTGCGCCGGCCACGGCCAGCGCGTCGGTCGTGCCGCCAGGTCCGACCGCTAGGGCATCCGTAGCCGGCGGCGGGGCCGGCAGCTGCCGCCAAGGCGAGCCGGGCCCGGCGATGGTCGCGGCGCGCCCGCCCGTGAGCAGCACCCAGACGGTGCCGCCAGGTCCGGTGCCGTCGGCGAGGACCTGGCGGGTTCCGGCGGGCAGCGGCGGTGAGGTGGTCCAGTGGGTCCCGTCAGAGGTCCATGCGGCGAGAAGACTCGCGGCGCTCCCAGTCCCGGACGCTAGCAGGGCGGTGTCGCCGGTCGTGGTGCTGCCGAGCCGAAGCACGCGGACGGGGCCGCGGCCGGTAGCGGCCGGCCCGGCGGCCTGCCAGGTGCCCGCGGTGCGGGCGAAGATGCCCACGGTGCCCGGCCGGGCGCACGATGCCGCGACGAGTGGTGTTCCCGACGCCGTGTACGCGACCGCGGTCAGGGTGGTGACCTGGCACTGGCGGCCTGCGGCGGAGGCGCCAACGGCGCCCGGCGCGGCCAGCCGGGTCCAGCCGACGCCACCCGCGCCCGCTTGGTCGATGGCGCCGTCGCCTAGCAGGGCGAGCATTTTCCGGCCCCCGGCGGCGAGTGCGTCAGGGACGGCGGCGATGGCCGCGTCGATCAGCCCGGTGCCCCATGTCTTGCCGTTGTCGCGGGTGGTAGCCAGCGGGGAGAAGGTCAGGGCCTGGCTCGGCCGGAACGCGACAGTGAGCGCGCCGCCGCTGGCCGACGCGACCAGGCCGCCGTTGTCCGCGACGCCTGGCGGCGTGTCGAGCGCCCACTGGCTGCTTCCAGCCGGGCGGGTGAACAACTCCCAGAAGCGGTTCTGGGCTGAGGCCGGGCCGCCCAGCGCAAGGATGGCCCAAGTGCCGCCCCCGGCCTCGGTCACCGAGGTGGCGAGCGGGGCCGCCGCGGCTGCCGCGGGCGGCGCGGAAGACCCCTGGCTGCCCGCGGAAGCGCAGCCGGCGAGCAGCACCGCGCCGGCGAGCAGGGCGGTCAGGCCGACGCGGCGCCGGTCAGGTCGCGCGGTCACGACGGGCTCAGCGCTTCCCGCGCGTCCCCGGCGAGCAGCGCGCCGAACGACGACTGGGTGCTCGTCGTCCCCGGGCCCGGATCGTCGCTGGTCTCCTGACGGATGACGCCAGAACGGTCGATGACGAACGCGATGTCGGGATGCGCGCTCATCGCCCCGGCGGCCAGGTCCTGCACGTCGATCCCGTACTGCCCCCAGACGCGCTTAAGCTGGGTGAGCGGCCCTGTCAGGTAAAGCCAGTTCGGCACCGTGCCCAGGCCTTCCTGCTGGTCGAACGCCTGGGTGAACTGGGTGCCGTAGTAGGTCGGGTTGGCGGCGACCGCGACCAGTTCGACCTGGCTGTCCTGTTTGCCGAGCAGCGCTCCCGCGGCCTTGAACTCCTGCGCGATGAGCGGGCAGTCGACAGTACAGACCGGGTCAAGGAAGGTCAGCAGCACCGCCTTGCCGCGCAGGCTGGCCAGCGTGACCGCGCGGCCATGCTGGTCAGTCAGCCGGAACGGGGCGGCCGGCATGTCGAGCGGCGGCGAGAAGCCGGCGATGGCCTCGGCCAGGATCGGGTCGGCGGTCCCGCCCACCGACGCCGCCGCCATCGGCGCGGCGCCGATCGCCACGACGGCCACCGCGCCCAGGGCGGCTACGGACTGGATGCTGACCGCGGCCAGCGCGGTGCGCGCCCGGTCCGGCCGCAGCCAGCCCCGCCAGTTCCCGCCCGTCGCGGGCACTGGGGCCGGATCCGCCGGGGCCGGATCCGCTTCGGCAACTCGCGCCGCCGTGTCCGCAGCGGCCGGCTGGCCCGCGGCCGGGAGCGAGGTTAGCGCGAGGTAGCCGGCCGTCAGCAGGATGACCGTCGGGACCATGCTGTTGGGGTCGGTGCCAAGGCCGCCGAGGAAGCCGAAATCCTGGACTAGTACCCAGTCAGCCAGGCACAGCACGGCCGCGACGATCAGCGCGACGCGGATCAGCCGGCGCCGCCCGGTCAGCAGCGCCACGCCACTGACGGCCAGCACGATGACGACGAACAAGTTCACCGTGAAGCCGTGGGCGGCGTCGAACGCACCGAACGCCGAGACCATGGCCGACAGGGCGTGCGGCTGCGAGGTCTGCGCCATGCCATTGATCATGCCGGCCAAGGTGCCCGGCTGGCCGTGCGCCGTGCCCTGCCAGAAGCCCCGGCCCGGCCACGCCTGCAGCACCGCCATGCCGAGGAAAAACGCCCCGGCGCCGGCCAGCAGCAGCCGCCCCGTGCGCGCCGTTACCCACGCGCGCTGAGGCAGGGCGATCAGCGCGCCTGCCACGCAGTACAGCAGCACCGCGCCTGGCGCGCCAGACAGCCAGGAAAGCCCCGGGGCGAAGATCCCGCCGAAGGATTCACCCCACACCCATACGACCAGCCCCCACGCCACGCTGGCGAGCCCGGCTGCACGCGACCACCGGCCACGGGGCGCGACAAGCAGCCACACCCCGATCCCCACCTGGATCCA
>DASXME010000168.1:0-6641 GCA_036495825.1 Streptosporangiaceae bacterium | reverse complement strand
CGCCTTGAGCATCTGGATCTGGCCGGTCAGCATGGCGGCGTTCTGGGCGGACGTGCCGACCGCTCCGGAGTAGGTCAGCACGTTCAGGTTGAACACCGGCGCGGTGTGCGCCGCGCCGACCGCGGCGGCGAATGGCCCGAGCTTGTCGTTCACCGGGGTGGACGGCTCTGACGGCCAGCTTCCGCCCGGCTGGAACCAGCCGGCCCGCCAGTCCCAGTAGTTGGCCGAGGTGCCGCCGGGGTAGCGCAGCATGCCCGGCGCGTACCCGCCGAGGGCGTTATCGAGCGCAGGATGATTCCACAGCGGCCCGGTGGTATTCACGCCGTTCAGGCCGAAGAGGGTGGGGGAGACCGCCCGGACCGGCCCTGCGGCGGACACCTGAACGGCGGCGGCCGGCCTGACCGCAGCCGCGCCCGCCGCGCCCCCAGGCAGCAAGGGCAGCAGTAAGGCCGACGCCGCCAGAACGCGCCCCATGAGCCTCATGGCTTCGCCCGCTTCGCGCTGAGCTTCGCCTTGAGCACCATGGCGCCGTAGGCCGCGTAGTCCAGCGAATAGCGCTTCCACAGCCTGACGGGATCGTGCATCAGCCGGTACGCCCACGACAGCCGGGCCTTGTTCACCCAGGCGGGGTACCAGTCCACCCGCTCGGCCAGGTGGTCGAGGTAGCTGCCGCCCGTGATGATCACCGGCACGGTCAGCCGGTCAGCCACCTCCCAGACCCAGTTCTGCTGCATGGGAGTGGGCACGCACACGTGCAGGATGTCGGCACCGGACGCGTTGATCGTCTCGACCATCATGTCGACGTCCGCCGGGTCGTAGCGGCCCGGATGTCCCCGCACCACGTCCCAGTAGCCGTGCAGGGTGCCCGCGATGGGCAGGCCGGGGAAGGCCGCGGTCAGGTTGGCCGCCGCCCGCTCCGGGATGCCTTCCCCGCAGCCGAACAGGAAGTTCGACAGCCCGCGTGATGCCGACCGCGCGAACACCTTCGGGCAGATGTCGTCATTGCTCTGCCGGTCGGGAACGGGAAGGCCCAGCCACCGGCCGGCGTAGACGACGGTCCAGCCGTCCGGCAGCACGACGTCGAACCGGTCCATCTTGGCGGCCAGCCCGGCGATCTTGTGGCCGCGCAGCACGTAGTCCGAGTTGATGAACGACACGGTCAGCCGTGACCGGGTGCGCACCGCCTCGTCGACCGCGCCGACGAACTCCTCGTCGGTCAGGCAGGACAGGCCGATCCCGAGGAAGTCGCGCTTGCGCTCCCGGTAGCCGCCCCCCAGCTCCGTCGAAAGCCCGCCCCCGGCGTCGCCCGCGGCACCCGGCTCCCTGGCCATGGTCATACCAGGCGCTCCCACTCCAGCAGCCGGCGCAGGCCAGCGTCCAGGTCGTACTCCGGCTTCCAGCCGGTGTCCATCAGCTTGCGCGGGTCGCAGACCAGGTGCCCGTCCCCGTCCCGCATCCGGTCCGGCACTTGCCTGACGTTCAGCGGCCGCCCGGTGATCGCTTCGATCGACGCCACGACGTCCTGGATCGTCGTCCCCTGGCCGGTCGCCACGTTGAACACCGCCAGGCCGGGGCCGCCGGCCGTCGCGGCCGCCACGATACCGGCCGCGGTGTCCGCGACGTAGATCAGGTCACGCTTGGGCCAGAGGTTGCCGAGCTCGATCGTCTTTGCCTCGCGCAGGCAGTGCATGATGTCCGGCAGCACATGCGGGTTGGTCTCCCGCGGGCCGTAGGTATTGAACAGCCGGGCCACGACCGTCCTGACCTCGGGCCTGTCCTCGGCAAAGCGGGCCATGACCTGCTCGCCCATCCACTTGGAGACGCCGTAGACCTCGTCCGGCCTGGCCGGCGCGGCCTCGGGCCAGGGGTCATCGCCGAAGCCGTAGACCGCGCCCGTGGAGGGAAACAGGAACGTGCGCACCGGCGTGTGGCGCACCGCCCTGATCACCGTGTCCAGGCCGAGGACGTTCACGCCCATGGCTTCGGCGGGGTGAGCGTTGCAGTACGGGATGAAGTGCACCGCCGCCATATGGAACACGGTGTCGGGTGCGAAGTCCCGCACCGGGCGGAGATCCTCCGCGCTCCTGATGTCACCGTCGACGACGGTCAGTCGGCCGGTCGAGTTCGCGCCGGCCAGATGGTCGCGCCTGCCCAGGCTGAAGTTGTCGACGGCCATCACGTCGCTACCCGCATGCACCAGCGAATCCACCAGGTGCGACCCGATGAAACCGGCCCCACCGGTCACGAGCACGCGTTCCATCACGCCTCCGCTCGGATGCTCCCCTTACCCCGGCGGCGCGCCCCCTGAGAACCGCGCCCGCGGGAGTCCTCGCGGTATAGACGCCTGGGAGTGATCAGCGGATGACAGCCGGCCCGCACATAATCACCCGGCCTGGCGCTAGTCGTCGTCGCTGCCGCCGTTACGCCGGCCGCCGCCGAAGAGCCCGCCGAAGATCCTCTCGCCCGCGCCGGCCACGGTGTCCCCGACGCCCTTCACCATGCCGATGAACGGATCCTCGGAGCGGCTCCATGAGTCCTGGTAGGACTTCGCAGCGGACTTGATCTCCTCGCCGACCGTGGCGGTGTTGTCGTCGTCCCGCCGCGGGTAGTCCCCGGCCAGGATGCGCTCGTACTCGCCGCTCCTGGCCCAGCGGTCCAGCTCGGCGAACCGCACCACGGCGAACGGGTGCGTGGTGCCCTGCAGCTGGAGCAGCTTGAGCAGCCCCTCCCGCACGTCCGGCACGGCATCGTACTCGTGCGCCTGCTCGCGGAAGGCATCCGGGTTCAGCTCGGCCAGGTTGGCGCCACCGGCCAGCTTCATGTTCACCAGCAGCGCCGCGTCGAGGTCCTGGCTGGCCAGCAGCCCGGCCCGGTCGCAGGACAGCTCGGACTTGCGGTACCACTCCTCCAGGGCCCAGATGATCGCCCGCAGGCCCAGGTACGGGATCGGCATCCAGGCCACCCGCTGCGCCAGGTTGATCAGGTGGAACATCATCGTGCGGTAGACCGCGTGCCCGGACAGCACGTGCCCGAGCTCGTGCCCGACCACGCACCGGATCTCCTCGGCGTCGAACAGGTCGAGCATCCCGGTCGTGATCACGACGAACGGCTTGTCCGCGCCCAGCGCCATCGCGTTCACCGTCGGCGTCTGCGTGATGTACAGCTCGGGCACGGTCGGCAGGTCGAGGATGTACGCGCCGTCGCGCAGCGTGTCGTAGATGTGCGGGAACTGGCGCTCGGACGCCCGGACGCCGCTGGCCAGGAACATCAGCCGCAGGCTCCGGTCGTTGAACAGACCGGACAGACGGCGCAGCAGGACGTCGAAGCCGGTGAGCTTGCGCATCGCGACGAGGGCCGAACGGTCCGCGGGATGCTCGTACGCACGGGAGCTGATACCGGGCAGGCGTACCCGGGAACGGTCCGGCACAGAGGTCATATAAGACATGCTAGACCAGGTGAGCGACTCCTCCGGGTGGTCTACCCCCACAGCCGGGCGGCCTAGCCCCACTGTTTTCGAACCCGCCGCCGAGACCATGCCGGCCGCCGAGCGCACGCGGCTGCAGAGCGGCAGGCTGCAGGCGCTGGTAGACCGGCTTCTGGCGGTCGGCGGACTGCAGGGCCAGCGGCTCAGGCAGGCCGGCCTGACCTCCGGTGACGGGCTCAGCGTCGACGACCTGCCGCGGCTGCCGACGACGGTCAAGCAGGACCTGTGGGACAGCTACCCGATGGGCATGCTCGCCGTCCCGCCGGGCGACGTGGTGGCCGTGCACGGCTCCAGCGGGACCGGCGGCCGGCCCACCCTGGTCGCCTACACCCGCGGCGACCTCAAGCTGTGGTCCCGGATGTGCGCGCGGGCGCTGGGCTGCGCCGGCGCGACCGCCGACAGCATCGTGCACAACGCCTACGGCTACGGGCTGTTCACCGGCGGGCTCGGCGTCCACCAGGGCGCGATCGAGCTCGGCGCCACCGTGATCCCGATGTCAGGCGGCATGACCTCGCGGCAGGTCACGCTGCTGACCGACCTACGTGCCGACATCCTGACCTGCACTCCGTCGTACGCGCTGCGGCTGGGCGAGGCCCTGGCCGAGTCGGGCGCGACGCACAGCCTGCGGGCCGGGCTGTTCGGTGCCGAGCCGTGGACCGACGCGCTGCGCGGCCGCATCGAGGAGCTGCTCGGGATCCGCGCGCTGGACATCTACGGGCTGTCCGAGGTGATCGGCCCCGGCGTGGCCGCCGAATGCGCCGAGGCCGCCGACGGCCTGCACGTGAACGAGGACCATTTCCTCGTCGAGGCGATCGACCCGGCGACCGGCCAGCCGGTGCCCGACGGCACGCCGGGCGAGCTGGTGTTCAGCACCGTCACCCGCGAAGCGCTGCCGCTGCTGCGCTACCGCAGCGGAGACATCGCCTCGCTGAACCGCGCGCCGTGCCGCTGCGGCCGGACCCTGGCCCGGATGAGCAAGGTGATCGGCCGCCGCGACGACATGCTGGTGCTGTCCGGCGTCAACGTCTACCCGAGCGAGGTCGAGCGCGTGCTGCTCGCCGAGCCCGCGCTGGCGCCCGATTACCTGCTCGTGGTCGATTCCCGCCGTAGTCCCCATCGGCTTGTCGCATGTTGTGAATTCCGAACGCCTCTCGGGGGCGCCGATGCGGCCGCCATCAACACCGCAGCGGGGGGAGCGGAAGCGATCGAGTCTAGGCTGCGCGAGACGTTGGGTGTCGGCGTAAGGGTGCGGATCCTGCCTGCCGGCACGGTGCCCAGGGCCGAGGTCGGCAAGGCGGTACGCGTGGTGACCTGGGACGGGGGAGAGCCGCCGCTGCCGGGGCTCTAGCCGGGCGGGCGCTACCCTCTGGTCATGGATGCAGCGGGTGCGCGGGTTGGCGTCATGGGCGGCACGTTCGACCCGATTCACCATGGTCACCTCGTCGCGGCGAGCGAGGTCGCGCACGCGTTCGCGCTGGACGAGGTGGTGTTCGTGCCGACCGGCGAGCCGTGGCAGAAGAACGGCAGGGACGTGTCGGCGGCCGAGGACAGGTACCTGATGACGGTGATCGCGACCGCGTCCAACCCGCGGTTCTCGGTCAGCCGGGTGGACATCGACCGGCCGGGCCCCACCTACACGATCGACACGCTGCGCGATCTGCATGCCGCCCGCGGCCCGGCGGACCAGCTGTTCTTCATCACCGGCGCGGACGCGCTGGCCAAGATGATGTCCTGGCGGGACGCGGCGGAACTCTTCACCCTCGCGCATTTCGTAGGCTGTACCCGTCCGGGTCATCGGCTGACCGGTGACGGCCTGCCGGACGGGAAGGTGAGCCTGATCGAGATCCCCGCGCTGGCGATCTCGTCCACCGCGTGCCGTGCGCGCGTGGCGACCGGCGAGCCGATCTGGTACCTGGTCCCCGACGGGATCGTGCAATACATCGCCAAACGCAAGCTGTACGCCGGGTCGGCAGCGAGCGGCGAACGTGAGAATGTAGTGGGGTAACCCACCTGAAGGAGGACGAGCAGCGCCCGTGACAGCCACCGAAAGGGCCGTGGAGCTCATCGAGATCGCCGCGGTCGCCGCGGCCGACAAGCTCGCCACCGGCATTATCGCCTATGACGTGAGCGAGCAGCTCGTCATCACCGACGCGTTCCTGCTCTGCTCGGCCGCGAATGACCGTCAGGTGCGGGCGATCGTCGATGAGGTGGAGGCCAAGCTCAAGCTGGCCGGCGCCAAGCCCGTCCGCCGCGAAGGCGAGCGCGAGGGCCGCTGGGTGCTGCTCGACTACCTCGACGTCGTCATCCACGTGCAGCATTCGGACGAGCGGAGCTTCTACGCGCTCGAACGGCTGTGGAAAGACTGCCCGCTGCTGCCGCTGCCCGAGCCCGCCGCCACGCCGGCGGGGCCGGCCGGGGCCGGCGGCGGAGAGCCGCGCTGAACGCCACCGAGGGCACCCCGCGCAGCAGCACCACGGCTGATCCGGCGCCGACGTCACGCCCGGCGCCGGCCCCGACGCCGGCGTCACGGCCGCCCGCGCCGATCCGGCTGGTGCTCTGGCGTCACGGCCAGACGATATGGAATCTCGAAGGCCGCTTCCAGGGCCAGACCGACATCGATCTCGACGTGACCGGGCAGGCCCAGGCCGAACGGGCCGCCCGGCTGCTCGCGGCGCTGGCGCCGGACGCGATCTTCTCCTCGGATCTGCGCCGCGCGACCGGCACGGCCGCGCCGCTGGCCCGGCTCACCGGGCTGGACGTGCGCCCGGAGAAAGACCTGCGCGAACGCTATGGCGGGCGCTGGGAAGGGCTGACCAACGCGGAGATCAGGGCGCAGTACCCGGCGGAGTACGGGACCTGGATGCCGCCGGGCGGCGAGACGTCGGCCGCCGTCGCGCAGCGGGTGGCGCCGGTACTCGAGCGGATCGCCGAAAGCATGGCGCCCGGCCAGCTCGCCGTCGTGGTCAGCCACGGCGCCGCGATCCGGCTGGGGCTAGCCAAGCTGCTCGGCCTGCCAGAAGAGCTCTGGCCGGTGCTCGGCCCGCTGGCCAACTGCTCATGGTCGGTGGCCCAGCGCCGCAGGCAGCACTGGCGGCTGCTCGAGCACAATGCCGGGACGCTGCCCGAGCCGGCCTTCGGCGACGACAGGTAGCCCCTT
>DASXME010000167.1:0-7693 GCA_036495825.1 Streptosporangiaceae bacterium | reverse complement strand
CGGGCAGGCGGTCAGCGTGCCGTACAGCACGACTGACGGCTCGGCCGTGGCGGGCACGGATTACACCGCGACCAGCGGGACGCTGGTCTTCCCGCCGGGGGAGACCGCGCAGAACATCACCGTGCCGATCCTGAACCGGTCCGGGTCGGCCAAGGCCCGCAGCTTCTCGGTAACGCTCGGTACCCCGGTCCACGCCACGGTGGCCGACGGCACCGGCGTGGTGACCATCGGCGCCAGCGGCGCCACTCGCGTCACGGCGCCGGGCATCTCGGCGCTTCCCGACATCGTGCAGGGCGCCACCGACGGCTATGTCGACCTGCCGGTGACACTCAGCGCCCCCGGGGTCAGCGTGGTGACGGTGAACTACTCCACCGCCAACGGGACGACGTCGTCGAACACGTTCTGCTCGGGGAGCAGCTTCGGCTACGTCGGCCAGCAGGGCACGCTGACGTTCCCGCCGGGCCTCACTACGGCGACGGTGCGGGTGCCGCTGCTGAACTGCGGGATCAGCCTGTCGTCGGGTTTCGGGGAGTTCACGCTGAACCTGAGCGGGAACAGCTCGGACTCGACCATCGTGCGGGCCCGCGCCCAGATCGACGTCACCGGCGACGTCTCAGCCGCCTCCACGCCCGGGCTCTCGGTCAGGGACGCGGTGGTCGATAACGGCGCGGGCGTGATCAGCGTGCCGGTACTGCTGGGCGGCCCGTCCGGTGCCGCATCCGGGCAGGCGGTCAGCGTGCCCTACAGCACGACTGACGGCTCGGCCGTGGCGGGGACCGACTACACCGCGACCAGCGGGACGCTGGTCTTCCCGCCGGGGGAGACTACCGAGAACATCACGGTGCCGATCCTGGACCGGTCCGGGTCGGCCAAGGCCCGCAGCTTCGCCGTCATCCTCGGCGTCCCGGTCCACGCCAAGGTGGCCGACGGCACCGGCGTGGTGACCATCGGCGCCAGCGGCGCTGCGCACGTCACGGCGCCGAAGATCTCAGCATCGCCCAACGTCATGGTCAGCACGGGTGACGGCTATGTCGACCTGCCGGTAACACTCAGCGCCCCCGGGGTCAGCGTAGTGACGGTGAACTACTCCACCGCCAACGGGACGACGTCGTCGAACACGTTCTGCTCGGGGAGCAGCTTCGGCTACGTCGGCCAGCAGGGCACGCTGACGTTCCCGCCGGGCGTCACCACGGTGACGGTCCGGGTGCCGCTGCTGAGCTGCGGCCAGACGGTGAAGGGAACATTCTCCCTGAACCTCTCGGGCAACAGTCAGGACTCCACCATCGCCCGCGCTCAGGCCGTCATCACGGTGCTGCCGAAGGCCACCCATCCGGGCGCGCCCAAGATGGTCACGGCCGTGGCCGGGAACGGCTCGGCGACGGTGAGCTTCACCGCCCCGGCCTCCGACGGCGGCAGCACCATCAACTCCTACACGGTGACAGCGAGCCCGGGAGGCGCGACGGCCACCGGGATCTCGTCACCCCTCACCGTCACCGGCCTCACCAACGGGACCGCCTACACGTTCACGGTGACGGCCACCAACCCCCACGGCACGGGACCGGCGTCCCTGCCCTCTAACTCGGTCACGCCGGCTTAACCCGAGGGCCAGCGCCCCGGACCGGGCCTGACAGAAGGGCCCGGTCCGGGGCGCGGCTAACCCAGGGAGTTCTAGGTGGCTACGCCGAGGCCTTCGCCACCTTGTCGGCCAGGTGCGAGGGCAGCGGCTCGTGCCGCAGGTAGCTGCGGCTGAACGAGCCGGTGCCGTGCGACATCGACCGCAGGTCGATCGCGTACCGCAGCAGTTCCAGCTCGGGGATCTCGGCCTTGACCATCGTGCGGCCGCTGCCCACCGGCTCGGTGCCGATCACCCGGCCGCGCCGGGACGACAGGTCGGACATGATGCCGCCGACGTAGTCGTCGGCGACCAGCACCGACACCTCGTCCACCGGCTCGAGCAGCAGCACCTTCGCCTTCTCCGCGGCGTCCCGCAGCGCCGCCCGCCCGGCCTTCTGGAAGGCCATGTCGGAGGAGTCCACCGAGTGCGCCTTGCCGTCGAACAGGGTCACCCTGATGTCCTCGAGCGGGTAGCCGGCCAGCACGCCCTGCTCCATCTGGGCCCGCACGCCCTTCTCCACCGAGGGGATGAACTGCCGCGGCACGACGCCGCCGACGATCTTGTCAACGAACTCCAGGCCGGAACCCGACGGCAGCGGCTCCACCTCGATGTGGCAGATGCCGAACTCGCCGTGCCCGCCGCTCTGCTTGACGTTGCGGCCCAGCCCGGCGGCCTTGCCCGCCACCGTCTCGCGCAGCGGCACCCGCACATCGACGGTCTCCACCGCGACCCCGTACCGGGTGGACAGCCGGTCCAGCATCAGGTCGGCGTGCGCCTCGCCCATGCACCACAGCACGAGCTGGTGGGTCTCGGAGTTCATCTCCATCCGCAGCGTCGGGTCCTCGGCCACCAGCCGGTAGAGCGCCTGCGACAGCTTGTCCTCGTCCACCTTGGACTTCGCGGTGATCGCCACCGGCAGCAGCGGCTCGGGCACCGACCAGGCCTGCATGAGCAGCGGGCGGGCCGGGTCGGACAGCGTGTCGCCCGCCTCCGCCGTGCCGAGCTTGGCCACCGCGCAGATGTCGCCGGCGACGCACAGCGTGGCCGGGCGCTGCTGCTTGCCGAGCGGCGTGGTCAGGCCGCCGACACGCTCGTCGTTGTCGTGGTCGGCGTGGCCGCGTTCGGCCATGCCGTGGCCGGACACGTGCACGCTGGCGTCCGGGCGCAGCGTGCCGGAAAACACCCGGACCAGGCTGACCCGGCCGACGTACGGGTCGGAGACGGTCTTGACCACCTCGGCGAGCAGCGGGCCCTTCG
This sequence comes from Streptosporangiaceae bacterium, assembly GCA_036495825.1. Classification (GTDB taxonomy): domain Bacteria; phylum Actinomycetota; class Actinomycetes; order Streptosporangiales; family Streptosporangiaceae; genus PALSA-505. Next base: position 4,821 of record DASXME010000167.1, on the reverse strand, counting down.
GATCGCAGGACAGGCCGCTGACCGCCTTGCCGTCCAGCGTGGTGACGGGGGGCAGCGGGTGCTCGCTGGGGGAGGGGAAGGCCTGGGTGATGATCTCCAGCAGTTCCGGCAGGCCGATGCCGCGGATCGCCGCGGTCGTCAGCACCGGGAAGAAGCTGCCCAGCGCGACCGCCTTCTCCAGGTCCTCGATGAGCACCTTGGAGTCGATCTCCTCGCCGGACAGGTACCTGTCCATGAGGGTCTCGTCTTCGCTCTCCTGGATGATTCCCTCGATCAGTGAACTTCGGAGTTCTTCCATCCGGTCCGCGTACGAAGGATCGGGATCACGCTCGGACCGTTCGGAAGCCGAATAGTCGTAAAAACGCTGCGAGAGCAACCCGATAAGACCGCGGGTCCCGCCGTCCTCGCCGCCCACGGGCAGGTACAGCGGCGCGACCGAGTCGCCGAACGCCTCCCGGCAGGCGGCTAGCGCCTCGTCGAAGTTCCCGCGCTGGTGGTCGATCTTGGTGATCACGACGGCGCGCGGCATCCCGACGCTCGCGCATTCGTCCCAGAGCATCCGGGTCAGCCCGTCCACGCCGTCGGCGGCAGAGACGGCGAACAGCGCGGCGTCCGCGGCCCGCAGGCCGGCCCGCAGGTCGCCGGTGAAGTCGGCGTAGCCCGGCGTGTCGAGCAGGTTGACCTTGATGCCCGCGTGCATGAGCGGGGCGAGCACGAGGTTGACCGAGCGCTGCTGCCTGACCTCTACCTCGTCGTAGTCGCTGACCGTGCTGCCGTCTTCCACCCGGCCGGCCCGCGGGATCGTGCCGGTGTGGGCCAGCAGCGCCTCCACGAGAGTTGTCTTGCCCGCACCCGAGTGGCCGACCAGCGCGACGTTCCGCACGTCGCCCGGGTCTGTCTGACCTGCTTGCTGGCCGGCCGCCTGTGAGCCGCCCGCGGCTCCCACGCCCGTCTTATCCGCCACTGGCGTCGCCTCCTGTTAATAAACAAGTTCCCTGCACGACCACCTTTTACCTGTCGGCCGCCGGCCACAACCCCTAGACCCTAATCGCGGGCCGCAGGCCTGGGTCGAAGCCGAAGGCCGTGACCGGGGTCCTGCCTGCCCGCCAGTAAGATCGGACGGCCATGCTGAATGCGCTGCGACCCGCGCTGGACCGGGTGATGATCCCGGCCGGGCGGGCGCTTGCCCGCACCCCCCTGACGCCGAACATGCTGACGCTGATCGGCACGCTCGGCGTGTCGGCCGGCGCGCTGTCGCTGTTCCCGGCGGGCGAGCTGTTCGCCGGCACGATGGTCTGCTGGTTCTTCGTGACCGCCGACATGCTGGACGGCACGCTGGCCCGGATCAAGGGGACCAGCGGCCCGTGGGGCGCGTTCCTCGACTCCACCCTGGACCGGATAGCGGACGCGTCGGTGTTCGGCGGGCTGACGCTGTGGTTCATGTTCGGCGGCCACAGCAGGCTGATGGCCGGGGTGACGCTGTACTGCCTGGTCTCAGGGACCCTGGTGTCCTACGCCAAGGCGCGCGCCGAGGGCCTGGGCTACCGTTGCGACGTCGGAATCGCCGAGCGCACCGAGCGGCTGCTCATCGCGCTCGTCGCGGCCGGCCTGTCCGGCCTGGGCGTCCGCTACGTGCTGGTCATCGGGCTGTGGGCGCTGGCCGTGCTGAGCACCGTGACGTTCGGGCAGCGGGTGCTCGCCGTGTGGCAGGCGATCAAGGGGGAAGCGTAATGCCGACGATGACCGAGCGGCTGAGCAGCCTGGCCTACGGCCTGGGCTGGAAGCTGGTGTGCCGGGCGCCCGAGTCATGGGCGCACGGCGCGTTCATGTTCGCCGCCGACATCGCCTGGCGCCGGCAGGGCCCGGGGGTGCAGGTCCTGGAGGGAAACCTGCTCCGGGTCATCGGCCCCAACGCCGACGGGAAAGAGCTGCGGGCGCTGTCCCGCGAGTCGCTGCGGTCCTACGCCCGGTACTGGCTCGAGGTGTTCAGGCTGCCGGTGATCAGCCGCGAGCGGATCGTCGAGGACATGCGGTGCACCGGCGAGGAGCATGCCGCGTTCGCGAACCTGGCGGCTGGCCGCGGGGTGATCTTCGCGCTGCCGCACATGGGCAACTGGGAGCACGCCGGCGCCTGGATCGTGGCCCGCGGCGCGGAGAACTTCACCACGGTCGCCGAGCGGCTCAAGCCGGAGTCGGTGTACGAGAAGTTCGTGGCCTTCCGGGAGAGCCTGGGCATGGAGGTGCTGCCCGCGACCGGCGGGGTCAGCCGGTTCGGCGTGCTGGCCCAGCGGCTGCGGGCCGGCCGCCTGGTCTGCCTGCTCGCCGACCGGGACATCACCGGGGCCGGCATCGAGGTGGACTTCTTCGGCGAGAAGGCCAGGATGATGGGCGGGCCCGCCGCGCTGGCCGTGCAGACCGGGGCCGCGCTGATGCCTGTCACACTGTGGTATGAGGACGTGTGCTGGGGAGCTCACATCTACGAGGAGATTCCCGTGCCGGTCGAGGGGACAAGGCAGGAAAAGATAGCGGCGCTGACCCAGCAGCTCGCCGCGGTCTTCGAGGCTGCGATCAGGGCGCACCCGCAGGACTGGCACATGCTGCAGCGGGTTTTCACCGGCGACCTCGACCCAGATCGGCTCGCCGCTTCAGTCGCTCGCGGGGGAGATGGATGAGGGTCGGCATTGTCTGCCCGTACACCTGGAACGTGCCGGGCGGCGTGCAGCAGCACATCAGGGACCTCGCGGAGGCCCTGATCGACCGGGGCGACCAGGTGTCGGTGATCTCGGCCGCGGACGAGGATGTTCCGCTGCCCGGCTACGTGGTGCCGGCCGGCCGGGCGGTGCCCGTCCCGTACAACGGCTCGGTGGCCAGGCTGTCGTTCGGCTTCATGTCGGCCAGCCGGGTCCGCCGCTGGGTCAGGGACGGCGACTTTGACGTGCTGCACGTGCACGAGCCCGCGGCGCCCAGCCTGTCGCTGCTGGCCTGCTGGGTGGCCACCGGGCCGATCGTCGCGACCTTCCACACCGCCAATCCCCGCTCCCGGGTGATGCACGCCGCCGAGCCCCTGCTGCAATCGGCCCTGGAGAAGATCAACGCCAGGATCGCCGTCTCGGAGGCCGCGCGCAGAACGCTGGTCGAGCACCTCGGGGGGGACGCAGTTCTTATTCCGAACGGGGTCGCGGTTCACCGCTACTCGAAGGCCGATCCGCTTCCCGGCTGGCCAGGGCCGGGAGGGGCGCTCGGCTTCCTCGGGCGGTTCGACGAACCGCGCAAGGGCCTGGCCGTGCTGCTCAGCGCGTTCGAGCTGCTCGGCCCGCGGCGGCCGGGGCTGCGGCTGCTGATCGCCGGGCGCGGCGACGCCGACGAGGTGCGGGACAGGCTGCCGGCCGGGCTGCGCGACCGGGTGGAGATGCTCGGCATGGTCAGCGAGGAGGACAAGTCGCGCGTGCTGCACTCGGTCGACGTCTTCTGCGCGCCGAACACCGGCGGCGAGAGCTTCGGGATCGTCCTCGCCGAGGCGATGGCGGCGGGCGCGCCGATCGTCGCGAGCGACATCGAGGCGTTCCGCCGGGTGCTGCGCGGCGGCCAGGCCGGCGAGCTGTTCGAGGCGGGCGACCCGGCCGCGCTGGCGGCGGCGGCCGAGCGGCTGCTGGACGACCCGCAGCGGCGGGCCGACCTGTCCGCCGCCGCGTCCGAGGCGGTGCAGGCCTACGACTGGCCGGTGGTGGCCAGGGACGTGGTGGCCGTGTACGAGGCCGTGGTCTCCGCGGCCGGCCACGTCAAGGTCGCCGCGGTCGCCGCGCGGGGCTGGTGACGCATCATGCTGCTCGACATCTTCCTGGCGGTTGTGGTCGCCACGTTCCTTGTCGTCTACCTGTCCTGGCGGGCCGGGCGGCTGGACCGGCTGCACGCCCGGGTCGAGGCGGGCCGTGCCGCCCTGGAGGCGGCGCTGCTGCGGCGCAACTGCGTGGCGGCCGAGCTGGCCTCTTCCGGGCTGCTCGACCCCGCGACCAGCGTGCTGCTGGCCGGCGCCGCGCACGACGCGCGAGCCGGCAGCAGGCAGCGCGAGCTGGCCGAGAGCGACCTGTCCCGCGCGCTGCGCGCCGCGTTCGGCCAGCCGGACTTCCGCGCCTCGCTGAGTCACGCGGACGGGGCCGAGGAACTGCTCACCGAGCTGGAGACCGCGGCGCACCAGGTCTTCCTGGCCAGGAAGTTCTACAACGACGCGGTCGCGGCGACGATCTCGGCGCGGCGCCGCCCGCTGGCCAGGACGCTGCGGCTGGCCGGCCGTGCCCCGGCGCCGGAGTTCTTCGAGATCGACGATTCGCTCGTCGTCGGGACCCCGGAAGACGGCGCTGACATGCGGCGGCTAGCTAGCTGATTTGGGGGTGTTCAACCTATAAACCCCATATGCGAAGCTTGATGGGTGCCGGGCTGGTGTTCACCGGTGGACACCAGCCCGGCACCCTGCCCTGGTGGCCGCAACTACCATGTGAGAAGCAGCCACGAGTGATCAAGTGAGGTTCAGCCGTGTCCGTCAGTACTTCCGTGCAGACTCCCTCCGACACCTCCGCCCCGCAGACCGGAACGGCCCGCGTCAAGCGGGGGATGGCCGAGATGCTCAAGGGCGGGGTGATCATGGATGTGGTCACCGCCGACCAGGCCAAGATCGCCGAGGACGCCGGCGCGGTCGCGGTGATGGCGCTGGAACGGGTGCCGGCTGATATCCGGGCGCAGGGCGGGGTGGCGCGGATGAGCGACCCGGACATGATCGGGCAGATCATCGCGGCGGTGTCGGTCCCGGTGATGGCCAAGTGCCGG
>DASXME010000166.1:0-2154 GCA_036495825.1 Streptosporangiaceae bacterium | reverse complement strand
GCGAGGCGCTCGCCAGCTACCGCGAGCTGGCCGAACAGCTCGCCGGAGAGCTGGGCCTGGATCCCAGCCCGGAGCTGACCGCCCTGCAGCACGCGATCCTCACCCAGGATCCGGCGCTGGCCGCCCGGACCCGCCCCGCGGCCGGCGACGGGCCCCCGCGCACGAACTTGCCGGCCCCGCTGACCAGCCTGATCGGCCGGGCCGACGCCGTGACCGAGGTGCGCGCGCTGCTGGCATCGGGCCGCCTGGTGACCCTCACCGGCCCAGGCGGAGTGGGAAAGACGCGCCTGGCGGTCGAGATCGCCACAAGCCAGCAAGATTTTTTCCCTAACGGAGTATGGCTAGCCGAGCTCGCGGCGGCCGGCCAGGCCGGGGGCCAGTCTGGCGAGCCGGATGGCCGGGCCGCGCCGCATTCGACGGCGGCGCAGGCTGACGTGACCGAGCTGGTGTCGGCCGCTCTCGGCATCCGCGACGACGACGCGGCGGGTGCGCCGGCGGCCCGGCTCGCGGCCGCGCTGCGGACCAGGCAGATGCTGCTCGTGCTGGACAACTGCGAGCACGTCATCGGGCCGGCCGCCCGGCTCGCCGAGCAGCTGCTGGCGGCGGCGCCCGGGCTGCGCATCGTGGCGACCAGCCAGGAACCGCTGGCCATCCGCGGCGAGCAGCTGTACGAGGTGCCGCCGCTGCAGCTGCCGGAGGGCACCGAACTGGAGGCCCTGGCGCAGGCTGCCGCCGTGCAGCTATTCGCGGCCAGGGCCGCCGCCGCGGCGCCGGGATTTGCCCTGGATGCGGACAACACGGACGCCGTCGCCGTCATATGCCGGCGGCTCGACGGGATGCCGCTGGCGCTCGAGCTGGCCGCCGCCCGGGTGCGTGGCCTGGGCGTGCACGCGCTGGCCGACCGGCTGGACGACCGCTTCCGGCTGCTGGCCGCCGCAACGCACACCGGTCCGACGCGGCAGCAGACGCTGCGGGCCGTGATCGACTGGAGCTGGGACCTGGCCACCGAGCCGGAACACATCGTCCTGCGCCGGCTTGCCGTCCACGCCGAAGGCTGCACGCTAGCCGCCGCCGAGTTCGTCTGCGCTGGCCGCGGCGTTGATCGCGCGGACGTGGCCGGCCTGCTGGCCCGGCTGGTGGACCGGTCGCTGGTCACCGTGACCCAGGGCGCGGACGGGCCGCGCTACCGGCTGCTCGAATCGGTCGCGGCCTACGGCGCCGAGCGGCTGCGCGAGGCTGGCGAGACCGACCGGGCGCAGCTCCGGCACCGCGAGTTTTACACCGCGCTCGCCGAGCAAGCCCGGCCGCAGCTGCGCGGCCACCGCCAGCGCCAATGGCTGGAGCGCCTCGACCGCGAGACGGCCAACGTGCACAGCGCGCTCGACGGAGCGGTCCGCCGTGGTGAGGCACACCTCGCGCTGCGGCTCGCGGGCGCGATGACCTGGTACTGGTTCCTGCGCGGCCGGCTCACCGAGGCCAGCCGGGTGCTGGCCGCCGCCCTGGCCACGGGCGCGGACGAGCCGGGGGCGGAGCGAGCCTACGCGCTGGCCTGGCAGGCCGGCATCACGCTGCTGGCGGGCGGTGGCGCCGGCGCGGCCGGCGGCGGCGACCTGACCGGCGCGGCCGGCTCGGCCGGCGCCGCGGCGGACCCGGCCGAGCGGGCCCGCGCCGCGCTGACAATGTACGACGGCGTCGATGACCTGCGCGGCCGGGCCGAAGCCGAGTGGCTGCTGGGCTTCGCCGCCTCCGACTTCGGCGACCCGGCGCTCGGCGAGGACCTGGTCGACCGGGCCCTGACGGCATTCCGCGCCCTGGGCGACCGGTGGGGGATGGCCGCGGCGCTGAGCACCCGGGCCAAGCTGGCGGCGATCCGCGGCGCCCAGGCGTCGGTCAGGGACGACGGCGAGCAGAGCCTCTCGCTGTTCCGCGAGCTAGGCGACGGCTGGGGCCAGCTGCAGGCCACTGAATGGCTCGGCGCGCTGTGCGAGACAGCCGGCGACTACGAGCAGGGCAGGCGCCTGCACACCGAAGGGCTGGCGCTGGCCACCGACCTCGGCCTGTGGCCGCAGGCCGCCGACCGGCTGTCCTGGCTGGGCCGGATCGCGATGCTGCTCGGCGACTACGAGCAGGCGCGAGAGTTGCTTGAGCACGCCG
>DASXME010000165.1:0-3058 GCA_036495825.1 Streptosporangiaceae bacterium | reverse complement strand
CCGTCGGCGGCCTGCTGCTCCAGGGCGTGCCACCAGTCGCCGGCCTGGGCGGCGGTCAGGACGTTGTCCGCGCAAAGCCGGTCGACGTGGGGGCGGAGCATGGCGTGGAACATTGCGGCCTCGCCGAGATTCACGACCGGGTGGACCGACAGATCCGTCAGGCCCGCCTGGCGGAACAGCCGCGGCAGCTGCCGCCCGGCCCAGCCGTTGGCCGTCGCGTCGGCGAAGGTCTGCACGATGATCCGGGTCGTGTCGCGGTCGGGGTGGTCGAGCATGGTGGTGTCCTGGTCGAACTCCAGCGCGGCGACCCGGCCGCCCGGGCGGGTGACGCGGATCATCTCGCGGATCACCTGGCCGGCGTCGCGGACGTGCTGGAGCACGGTCGCTGCCCGGCAGGCCCCGAAGCTGGCGTCCTCGTACGGCAGGTTCGCCGCATCGCCAGAGTCGAAGGAAATGCTGAGGTCGAGGCCGCTGGCGCGGCGGCGCGCCTCTGCGATCATCGATTCGCTGACGTCGATCCCGGTCGCCCGCCCGCCTGGCGGCAGCTGCCCGGCCATCGCTATCAGGTCGGCGCCGGTGCCGCAGCCGACATCCAGCACACTGCGCGCCTGGGCGAGGCGCAGCTGATCGGCCAGGCTCTGCTTGGCGGCACGCAGCCCGGCCAGGGCGTTGGCGGTGTCGAGGAAGGCGATCAGGCTCTCGGCATCCCCGCTCGCGTCGACGTGGCTGAAGCGCGTTACGTCAGAGCGGTCTTCGTGGACTGGCATGTGATTCCCTTCTCCTGGTATGGGTCACGGTTGCTGCTTGCGGGACGCGACCGGGAAGCTGGACCGGATCACGTCGCCCGGGCGGTAACGGAGCTCACGTCACCAAGGCGGCGCCAGGGCCGCAGGGCCACCGAGCGATAGCGTCATGAACGTGCTGCTGCCGGATGGGCCGTAGTTGTTGAATGGTAGGTACGGGGTGAATCCGGCGCTAAACGACGGGCCACCGGGCGGTATCCCGTTGTTGCGGGGATTCCTACTCGGCGCCCTCAAGCTGCGGGGATGCCGGGGACCGGGGTGTCGGCGGTGACAGCGGTGCTGGTCAGGCTGGTTTCTGGCCGATGGTGATGCCGGGTGCGCCCTCGGGCGTGGGTAGCAGCCGGACCGAGGTCAGCCCGGCGCTGCGCAGCAGGCTGAAAGCTTCCGCGTCGTCCAGTGGCGTGCCGCCGTAGACGAGCGTCTTGAGCCTGGTGAGGGAGTCCTCGGCCGGGGTAGCGCCGAATTTGCCGTGTGCCACGAACACCCAGCCGCCGGGGCGCAGCGCGGCGACCACCCGCGGCAGCCCGGCCTGCAGGGCGGGGCGCGCGACAAATGGTGCGGGGAGATAGGCCAGATCGAAGCCGGTGTCGTCGGTGAAACCCGCGACGTCCTGCTTGCGGACCGTCACCCGGGCGGCGACGTCGCTGGCGGCGATGTTCTGGCGGGCCAGGTCCAGGGGCCGGTCGAGCACGTCGATGCCCAGCACGTGCAGCTGCGGGAAGACCTGGGCGAAGGCGACCGCCAGCGCACCGACCCCTGTTCCGGCGTCGAGCATGCGCGCACCGGGCGCGGCCAGGCGGCTTCCAAGGTCGCCCATCACGGGCAGCACCACCTGAGCGAAGAACCGGGCGCCGAGGGCGCTTGCGCGCCCCTGGGCCAGCAGTGCCTGGTCGCTCTGGTCGCTCCAGCTGATGACTCGGCCGCTGGCCAGCGCCACAGCCTGATGCAGCGGGGCCGTGGCCTGGTTGGCGATCTGCTGGGCGGTCGCGGTGTCAGTTCCGGGCGCCGGCTGTCCCGGTGCCGCGGTGATCCCGCTGGCGCCCAGCAGCTGCTGAGCCGCGGCCGTTATCTCTGGTGGTCCGTCACCGGCGGCCACGAGCGCGAGTGCGGCCAGGCTCCACGCCGCCTGATCCCAGGCCGCGATCCCGGCCAGCAGGTCCGGCGCCGAGCTGATGATGCTGGCTGGGGAACGAGGTGCTGTCATGACTGGTCTCCTTCGGCTCTGTAACCGGGAGGCGTAAACCGGCAGCGAACAAATCGTTCGGTCAGCCTGCGGACGTGCCAGCGAGCCGGAGATGCGGTATACGTCGCGTGTGGGACTTGCCGGGCGGGGCCGCGAGATGGCCGAGGTTGAGCGCGTACTCGACTGTGCGGCCGGCGGCCGGGGCGGCGTGCTGGCCATCACCGGCCCGCCGGGCTCTGGCCGCACCGAATTCGCGGCCGCCGCGGCGCGGGAGGGGGCCCGCCGCGGCTTCGCGGTGCTGCGCACCGCTGCGATACCCGGTGAACCCGGCGCGCTGGCATGGGCTCGGTTGCTGGCCGACGTCGGCGCGCCCGACGATCTGGCCTCGCGGGTGCTCGGCGACGCGGGCCCGCTGGCGCTGGATACCGCCGCCCGGGTGCTGAGCTGCGGGAACCGCCGGCTGCTGGTGATCGACGACATTGATCACGGCGGGGCCGCGGCCCTGCGGCTGCTGGAGATGGTCGCCGCCCGGGCGGCAGCCGCCGAGACCGCCGTGGTCGTCACGTCAGCGCTGCCGCTGGGCGTGGGAACGCAGCTGCGGCTGACCGGGCTGAGCGAGGATGAGCTGGCCGCCGTGCTGCCCGGCCTGGGCCCGGAGGACCGGCGCGGGGTGTGGCTGGCTTCTGCCGGGCTGCCGGGTGTTGCCCGGTCGCTGGCCGCCGACCTGGCCGCCGACCGGGCCGCCGACGCCGGCCCGGTCGGCCCGCTGGTACGGCTGGCGCTCAGGGCGCCGTCGCTGGGTGAGTTTCTTGATATCAACATCGGCCTGATCCGCCTGCTGGAGCTGGCCCTGCCGCAGGCACCGGACGACGCCACGAAGGCCCGGCTGCTGGGCCGGCTGGCCCGTGAGCTGCTGGGCGACTCCTCGGCGGGGGCGCGGCGGCGGGAGCTCACCGACGAGGCCGTGAAACTCGCCCGCGAGTCGCAGGACCCGGGCGTGCTCGGCGAGGTGCTGGACGCGCGGCTGAATGCGCTGTGGGACCCCGCGGGCGCCGAGGACCGGCTGGCCGCC
>DASXME010000164.1:0-5490 GCA_036495825.1 Streptosporangiaceae bacterium | reverse complement strand
GGAGGCCGGGAACATGGTGGACCTGGACTCCAACCCGACCAAGCTCATCGAGATCGTGGAGATCGGCAAGCAGTTGCTGATCACCCGCGGGGCGCTGACCACGTTCTCCATCGCCAACGACGTGGCGAAGTACTTCGCCATCATCCCGGCCATGTTCGAAGGCGTGATCCCGGGCCTGTCCAAGCTCAACATCCTGGGCCTGCACAGCCCGCACTCGGCGATCACCTCGGCGATCATCTTCAACGCGCTGATCATCGTCGCGCTGATCCCGCTGGCGCTGCGCGGCGTGCGGTACCGGCCGGCCTCGGCGCAGTCGCTGCTCCGCAGGAACCTGTGGATCTACGGCTTCGGCGGGCTGATCATCCCGTTCATCGGCATCAAGGCCATCGACCTCATCATCCAGTTCATCCCTGGGTTTAGGTGATCTTAAAGTGAATCGTCTTCCTGGTATCGTCCGGCAGCACCTCGCGGCGCTGCGCATCCTGCTCACCTTCACCGTGGTCTGCGGGATCGTTTACCCGCTGGTGATGGTCGGCATCGCCCAGGTGGCCTTCCACCACCAGGCCAACGGGTCACTGGTCAGCTTTCACGGCAAGGTGGTCGGCTCCAGCCTGCTCTGCCAGGAGTTCGTGACCGCCAAGGGCGACCCGCTGCCGCAGTACTTCCAGCCGCGGCCGTCGGCCGCTACCAGCGGGGCCGCGAACGACTACGGCTGCGACCCGCTGTTCTCCGCGGCGTCCAACCTAGGCCCGACCAACCCGGCGCTGGTCCAGCTGATCAAGCAGCGGCAGGCGCAGATCGCGGCGTTCGACCACGTCAAGGTCTCGCAGATCCCGCCGGACGCGGTGACGGCTTCGGGCTCAGGCCTGGACCCTGACATCTCGCCGGCCAACGCCTACATCCAGGTGGACAGGGTGGCCGCGGCCCGGCACGTCAGCCCGGGTGCGATCAGGGCGCTGGTCGCCCGGTTCGTCCAGGGCCGCAGCCTCGGGTTCCTGGGCGAACCCCGGGTGGACGTGCTGACCCTGAACATCGCACTGGATGAGACGTATCCGGCTTCTTCGGGAAGCTGAGCAGGCCGCTATGTGGAAAGCCGTGGTGCTATCAGCCAGCGCCCTGCGTCACACTGGTGCTGACCATGAGTGATGCAGGCGACAGGTACACGGGCCGGGCGGCCGAGGCGGGCCGGGCGGGCGGCCCGGTGCGCGGGCGCGGGCAGCTGCGGATCTACCTCGGCTCCGCGGCCGGCGTCGGCAAGACCTACGCGATGCTCAGCGAGGGCCACCGCCGGGCCGAGCGCGGGGCCGATGTCGTGGTCGCCTTCGCCGAGACGCACGGGCGGCCGCAGACCGCCGCGCTGCTGGACGGCCTGGAGGTCATCCCGCGGATCCGGATGCCGTACCGCGGGACGTTCTTCGAGGAGATGGACCTCGATGCCGTGCTCGCCCGCAAGCCGGAAATCGCCATGGTGGACGAGTTGGCGCACACCAACGTGCCGGGCGGCCGTCACGAGAAGCGCTGGCAGGACGTCGGGGAGTTGCTAGCCGCCGGGATCGACGTCATCAGCACGGTGAACGTCCAGCACCTGGAGTCGCTCAACGACGTGGTCGGGAAGATCACCGGCGTGCCGCAGCAGGAGACGGTGCCTGACGCCGCGGTGCGCGCGGCCGACCAGGTCGAGCTCGTCGACATGACCGCGGAGGCGCTGCGGCGGCGGATGGCGCACGGCAACATCTACCCGACGCAGAAGATCGACGCTGCGCTGAACAACTACTTCAGGCCGGGCAACCTGACCGCGCTGCGCGAGCTCGCGCTGCTCTGGCTGGCCGACAAGGTCGACGAGGGCCTGCAGCGCTACCGGGCGGCGCACGCGATCCACGACACCTGGGAGGCGCGCGAGCGGGTGGTGGTCGCGCTCACCGGCGGCCCCGAGGGCGAGACGCTGATCAGGCGGGCGGCCAGGATCGCCGCGCGCTCGGGCGGCGGCGAGTTGCTCACCGTGCACATCACCAAGGCCGACGGCCTGACCGGTGCCGATCCGGCGGCCCTGGCCCGCCAGCGCCGCCTAGCCGAGTCGCTGGGCGGCACCTACCATCAGGTCGTCGGGGACAACATCCCCGAGGCCCTGCTGGAGTTCGCCCGCGCCGAGAACGCCACCCAGCTCGTGCTCGGCGCCAGCCGCCGGTCCTGGCCGCTGGCCCTGTTCACCGGCCCGGGGATCAGCAACAGGACGATCCGCGGCTCCGGCGACATCGACGTGCACATCGTGACCCACGCCCAGATGGGCCGGGGCCGCGGGCTGCCGCAGGCCCGCGGCGGCGCGATCACCCCCCGCCGCCGGCTGGCCGGCTACGCGCTGGCCGTCGGGCTCGCGCCGCTGCTGACCCTCGTGCTGGCGAACACGCGAGGGGATCTCAACCTCACCAGTGACGTGCTGGCGTTCCTGGTCGCGGTCATCGTGGTCGCGCTGACCGGCGGGTTCGTGCCGGCCCTGCTCGAGGCGGTGGCCGGGTCCCTGCTGCTCAACTACTACTTCACCTCGCCGATCCACGGGTGGACGATCGCGGAGGCGAACAACGCCCTCGCCCTCGGCGTGTTCGTCGTGGTCGGGCTGCTGGTCAGCTCGGTGGTGGACACGGCCGCCCGGCGCACCAAGCAGGCGGCGCGGGCGACCGCGGAGTCCGAGCTGCTGGTGACCACGGCGGGCAGCGTGCTACGCGGCCAGCGGGCCCTCACCGCGGTGCTCGACCGGGTGCGGGAAGCCTTCGGCATGGAGTCGGTCACGCTGCTCGAATGCGCGCCGGACCAGAGCGGCGCCCGCAGGCCGTCGGCCGGCTGGGCGGCGGTGGCGAGCTCCGGCGAGGCGCCGCTGGCCAGCCCGGCGCAAGCCGACGTCGAGGTGCCGGTCACCGACACCCTGACGCTGGCCCTGCGCGGCCGCACCCTGCCCGCCGCCGACCGGCGGGTGCTCGGCGCGTTCGCGGCGCAGGCCGCGGTGGCACTCGACCAGCAGCGGCTCGCCGCCGAAGCCGAAGCGGCCAGGCCGATCGCGGCCGCGGACCGGATGCGGACCGCGCTGCTGCGGGCGGTCAGCCACGACCTGCGCACGCCGCTCGCCGCGGCCAAGGCGGCCGTCACCAGCCTGCGCTCGGCCGACGTGCACTGGGCCGCCGAGGACAGGGACGAGCTGCTCGCCACCGCCGATGAGTCGCTGGAGACACTCGCCCACCTGGTCGCCAACCTGCTGGACATGAGCAGGCTGGAGGCTGGGGTGCTGTCGGTGTTCCCGCGGCCGGTCGGCCTGGACGAGATCATCGCGCGCTCGCTCGACGACCTGGGACCGCCGGGCCGGTCGGTCGTGGTGGACATCCCCGATACCGTGCCCGAGGTGCTCGCCGATCCCGGGATCCTGGAGCGGGTCATCGTGAACCTGACCGGGAACGCGCTGCGCTACTCCCCGGCCGACACCCCGCCGCTGCTGTCCGCGAGCTCGCTCGGCGACCGGGTGGAGCTGCGGGTGATCGACCGGGGGCCGGGCATACCCGAGGCCGACTTGACCCGGATCTTCGTCCCGTTCCAGCGGCTCGGCGACACCGACAACACCATCGGAGTCGGCCTGGGCCTGGCGTTGTCCCGCGGTTTCACCGAGGCGATGGACGGCGCCCTCGAACCGGAGGAGACGCCGGGCGGCGGGCTGACCATGATCCTTTCCCTGCCCGCGGCGGAGACCCCGGTGCGCGGCGGCGAAGCCGACCTGGCCGACGCCGATCCCGGCCGCCGAGAGCGAGAGGCACCCCCCGCCTCCGCTCCCGCCGCCGCTGCTCCCGCCGCTTCCGCTCCTACCGCTTCCGCTCCTACCGCTTCCGCTCCTGCCGCCGGACCCGACGGAACCGGCTGATGGCACGGGTTCTGGTGGTGGACGACGAACCGCAGATCCTCCGGGCGCTGCGGATCAACCTGAAGGCGCGCGAGTACGAGGTGCTGCTGGCCGCGACCGGGACCGAGGCCCTGGACGTCGCGGCCAAGCACCCGCCCGACCTGGTCCTGCTGGATCTCGGCCTGCCCGGCCTGGACGGCATCGAGGTGATCCAGGGCCTGCGCGGCTGGACCAAGGTGCCCATCATCGTGCTGTCCGGCCGGACCGACAGCACGGACAAGGTGGAGGCCCTGGACGCGGGCGCCGACGATTACGTCACCAAGCCGTTCGCCATGGAAGAGCTGCTGGCCAGGATGCGCGCGGCTGTGCGGCGGGCCGGCACCGCCGAAGAACTGCCGCAAGTGCGGCTGGGGGGCCTGACCGTGGACCTGTCGGCCAAGCGCGTGTCGCGGAACGCGCCGGTCGCGGGGGGCGCGGCGGACGCGGGCGGGGACGCCGACATCCGGCTCACCCCCACCGAATGGCACCTGCTGGAGGTGCTGCTCCGGCACCCGGGCAGGCTGCTGACCAGGCGGCAGCTGCTCACTGAGGTATGGGGTCCCGGCTACGCCGAGGCCACAGGGAACCTGCGGCTGTACATGACCCAGCTGCGGCGCAAGCTGGAGCCGGACCCGGCCCGGCCGCGCTGGCTGATCACCGAGCCGGGCATGGGCTACCGCTATCAGCCCGGGCCTGACGCCGAGCCGGCCGCCCCCGATGCCGAGCCGGACAGCTCCGAAGCCCCGGGCCGGCGCATTGCACCCGGCGCCCATCGCGGCTCACCATGAGAGCATGCGACTCCCGGGGGCACGCCGGATAGCCGGGCTGAGCCCGCGCCGCCAGAGGTTCTACGCCGGGGCTTCGGTCGCGCTGGCGGCCCTGGCCACGCTGAGCGGGCTGCAGGCCGCGGGCGCCTTCGCCCGGCCGGCGGCCGGCCTGGACACCGCGGTACCCGGCACCGTCCTGCTGGTACCCGGCTACGGCGGTGACACCGGGGCGCTCACCCTGCTCGCCGCCCGGATCCGCGAGCTGGGCCGGTCTGCCGTGGTGGTCCGGCTGCCCGGCAACGGGACCGGGGACCTGCAGGCCCAGGCGACCGTGCTGAACGGCTACGTGAACCGGGCCCTGCAGCGGTTGAACGCCCCGGTCGACATGATCGGGTACTCGGCCGGCGGGGTGGTCGCCCGGCTGTGGGACATCCAGGACGACGGCGCGCAGAAGGCCCGCCGGATCATCACACTCGGATCGCCGCTGCACGGCACCAGGATCGCCGCGGCGGGAAACGCCGCCGACCCCGGCGCCTGCCCCGCCGCCTGCCAGGAACTCGTCCCAGGCAGCCGGCTGCTCGATCAGCTGAAGAGGTCATCCTTTGCCGGGCGGCCGTCCTGGCTGTCGGTGTGGACGGTGGACGATCAGGTCGTGCGGCCGCCCGCCTCGGCGCTGCTGCCCGGCGCGGTCAATTTCCCGCTCCAGGCGGTCTGCCCCGACGCGGTGATCCAGCACGGTGACCTGCCGACGAACCCCCTGGTCATCGGGCTCGTGCTGCATGCGCTCGGGCCCGGCCCGCTGACCGT
>DASXME010000163.1:0-4763 GCA_036495825.1 Streptosporangiaceae bacterium | reverse complement strand
AGTTACCGGAGGCATAAATGGCGAAAAGGCCAGAAATTGGCGCGGTTGCTCCCGACTTCACCCTGCCCGGCCTCACGCTGACCGACGGAGAGGCCGAGCGCGGCGAGTACACCCTGTCGTCGGCCCGCGGCCGCCCGCTCGTGCTGGCGTTCTACCCGGCCGACAACAGCCCGGTCTGCACCCGGCAGATGTGCTCCTACACCAACGACCTGGAGAGCTTCACCAAGCTGGACGCCGCCGTCTGGGCGATCAGCCCGCAGGATCTGGACAGCCACGAGGGGTTCGCCCGCAAGCACAGCCTGGGCTTCCCGCTGCTCTCCGACACTGACGGCACGGTGACCAAGCTGTACGGCATCGGCCTGGGCTCCTCCAGCCTGCGCCGGTCGGTATTCGTCCTGGACGCCGGCGGCGTGGTGCGCTGGGAGCACGTGACCATGGTCGGCCTGACCTTCCCCAAGCCGCCGGTGATCACGGCCCAGCTCGCCGCGCTGGCGTCCTAGCGCCCGCGCCGGTACCCGTCATGACGCCGTCGCAGCGGCGCGTCCTGGCCGGGATCCAGGCCGAGCTGAGCCGGGTCATCCGCTACGACGACGAGTCGGTCGTGAACGACGCCTGGATCCGGCAGCGTTATGACTCCGGCCGCTTCGCCAGCTTCGCGCCGGCCCGGCAGGCGGCCGTCCGCACCGCCTGGCACGAGGCCGGTCACGCGGTGGCCGCGCTGGCGGTGGGAGCGCGGTTCAGCTCGGCCAGCATTCGCCACGGCCGCGACAACGCCGGCCGGGTGCACGGCATCAGGGGCGGCACCGACCTGGCGTTCGTCATCGACGCGGCCGGCCAGGTCGCGGAACGGCTGATGAACTGGTCGATGCCCGCCGATGACGCGGCGCTGCGCACGTGGCTGGCCACCTGGAAGGACGACGGCGGCGACGCGCGGCATTTCCGCCGGGCGATCGGCGCGCGGTTTGGCGACGACGAGTGCGGCGCGTGGCGCTACAGCCAGGACCTGCTCACGCCGCTGCGGCCGAAGATCCGCCAGGTCGCCAGGTCGCTGCTGGTGCACCCCCGGCACGTGCCCTACGACGTCGTGGCCGCCATCGCCGACGCCAGCTAAGCCCTCGCCGGGTCATCCCGGGCGGGCGGCGTAGCGTGGCAGGATAAGCGGCGTAATCTGGGGTACCCGATCCATCGCAGCGCTGGACTCGGAAGGACGGCTTGGATGGGCGTGCGGACCTGGCTGGGCGAATGGCCGGTGTACCGGCAGTTCGCCGGCCCAGACTCGTCCGGCCGCGGCGCCGCGGTCAAGAGCAAGCGCACCGAGCAGCGCCGCCCCCGGGTAGCCACCGCGGACAAGGTCGTCAAGTCGGTCTGCCCGTACTGCGCGGTCGGCTGCGGCCAGAACGTCTACGTGCAAGACGGCCGGGTCACCCAGATCGAAGGCGACCCGGACTCCCCGGTCAGCCGGGGCCGCCTGTGCCCCAAAGGCTCGGCCAGCTTGCAGCTGACCACCAGCCCGGCCCGCCAGCAGCAGGTGCTGTACCGCCGCCCGCACGGCACCGAATGGGAGCACCTGGACCTGGACACGGCGATGGACATGATCGCCGACCGGGTCATCGACGCCCGCCGGGCGGGCTGGCAGTGGGAACACGACGGGCAGCGCACCCGGCGAACCATGGGGTTCGCCAGCCTGGGCGGCGCGACCCTGGACAACGAAGAGAACTACCTGATCAAGAAGCTGTTCACCTCGCTCGGCGCGATCCAGATCGAGAACCAGGCCCGCATTTGACACTCTTCTACCGTCCCCGGTCTGGGGACTAGCTTCGGCCGCGGCGGCGCCACGACCTTCCAGCAGGACCTGCAGAACGCTGACTGCATCCTGATCGAGGGCTCGAACATGGCCGAGTGCCACCCGGTCGGCTTCCAGTGGGTGATGGAGGCCAAGGCCCGCGGCGCGACGGTCATCCACGTCGACCCGCGGTTCACCAGGACCAGCGCGCTGGCGGACGTGTACGTGCCGATCAGGGCCGGGGCCGACATCGCGTTTCTCGGCGGGCTGATCAACTACGTGCTGAGCAGCGAGAAGTACTTCCGCGAGTACGTCGTGGCCTATACCAACGCGGCGACGATCCTGACCGAGGACTTCACCGACACCGAAGACCTGGACGGGCTGTTCGCCGGCTTCGATCCCGAGCATCGCGGCTACGACATGGAGGCGTGGCGATACCAGGGCGGCGAGGTGCGGCCAGCCAGCGGGCAGCGCGGCATCGCCGCAGAGCAACTGCGCGAGCTGCGCCGGTCGGGACGCGGCGAGGCGCACGGGTCCGGCGGCGCGGCCGCGCACCCCTCCCCCGACACCGACGAGACCCTGCAGCACCCGCGCTGCGTGTTCCAGGTGCTCAGGCGGCACTTCGCCCGGTACACCCCGGAGATGGTCGCCGAGATCACCGGGATACCGGCCGAGACGTTCGGGCAGGTGTGCCGCCTGCTGACCGAGAACTCGGGCCGGGACCGGACTACGGCGTTCGTCTACAGCGTCGGCTGGACCCAGCACACGGTCGGCGTGCAGTACATCAGGACGGCCTCGATCCTGCAGGCGCTGCTCGGCAACATAGGCCGTCCCGGCGGCGGCATCCTGGCCCTGCGCGGGCACGCCTCGATCCAGGGCTCGACCGACATCCCCACGCTGTTCGACCTGCTGCCCGGGTACCTGCCGATGCCGCACGCGCACAGCAACGACACGCTGGATATCTACGTCGAGAACGAGAAGATCGCGAACGGCTTCTGGGCGAACACCCGGGACTACATGGTCAGCCTGCTGAAGGCGTGGTGGGGCGATGCCGCGCAGCCGGGCAACGACTTCTGTTACGACTACCTGCCCCGGCTGACCGGCAGCCACAGCACCTACGAGACCGTGCTGGCCCAGATCGACGGCGCCTGCAAGGGCTACTTCCTGTTCGGCCAGAATCCGGCGGTGGGCTCGGCCAACGCCCGGATGCAGCGGCTGGGCATGGCCAACCTCGACTGGCTGGTGGTCCGCGACTTCGTGCTGATCGAGAGCGCCACCTGGTGGAAGGACGGCCCGGAGATCGAGACCGGCGAGATGCGCACCGCCGACATCGGCACCGAGGTGTTCTTCCTGCCCGCCGCCGCGCACACCGAGAAGGCAGGCAGCTTCACCAATACCCAGCGCATGCTGCAATGGCATCACCAGGCGGTCGAGCCGGCCGGTGACATCCGCAGCGACCTGTGGTTCACCTACCATCTGGGACGGCGGATCCGCGCCAAGCTGGTTGACTCCGCGGATGATATGGATGTCCCCGTTCGGGATCTGGTTTGGAATTATCCTGTGCGCGGCCCGCTCGCCGAGCCGGATGCCGAAGCGGTGCTCGCGGAGGTCAACGGATGGGACGCCGACGGCAAGCCGCTGTCCTCCTACACCCAGCTGGCCAGTGACGGCTCGACGGCGTGCGGCTGCTGGATCTACTGCGGCGCGTACGCCGACGGGGAAAATCAGGCGGCGCGGCGCAAGCCAGGCGACGAGCAGAGCTGGGTCGCGCCCGAGTGGGGCTGGGCCTGGCCGGCCAACCGCCGGATCCTGTACAACCGCGCCTCGGCCGACCCCGACGGCAAGCCGTGGAGCGACCGCAAGGCGCTGGTGTGGTGGGACGCGGAAGAGGGCCGGTGGGCCGGCTACGACAACGCCGACTTCCCCGCCACCCGGCCGCCGTCCTACCGGCCGGCCGAGGACGCGACTGGGGTGGACGCGATATCCGGCAGCGACGCGTTCATCATGCAGGCCGACGGCAAGGCGTGGCTGTTCGCCCCGGCCGGACTGGTGGACGGCCCGCTGCCCGCGCACTACGAGCCGCAGGAGTCGCCGTTCCGCAACCTGCTCTACGGCCAGCAGCGCAACCCGGTCAGGGAGATCATCGCGCACCCCGAGGACCGGTTCCAACCCAGCGGCGACGCGCCCGGGTCGGCCGTGTTCCCGTACGCCGCGACGACGTACCGGCTGACCGAGCACCATACGGCGGGCGGGATGTCGCGGTTCCTGCCGTATCTGGCGGAGCTGCAGCCTGCGTTCTTCTGCGAGATATCGCCCGAGCTGGCGGCCGAGCGCGGCCTGCAGCACATGGGCTGGGCCACGATCATCACCGCCCGCAGCGCGATCGAGGCCCGCGTGATGGTGACCGAGCGGGTGACGCCGATCACCGTGCAGGGCCGCACGCTGCACCAGATCGGGCTGCCGTACCACTGGGGCCCGAACGGCCTGACCACCGGCGACGCCGCCAACGAGCTCGCGCACCTGGCGCTGGACCCGAACGTGCACATCCAGGAGGTCAAAGCGATGGCCTGCGACATCCGCCCCGGGCGGCGGCCGCGCGGCCCCGCGCTGCGCGAGCTGGTCAGGCAGTACCGCGAGCGAGCCGGGATCACCGACGAGACGGGCACCGGGGTGTGAGGTGAACGCAAAACCTGAAAGATCATTTTCCCGAACGCTCCGGAGTGGCTCGTCGGCCGACCTGGATCCCGCCGGCGTGGCCGGGCATAACGACCATCCGCCCCGGATGGGCTTCTTCACCGACACGTCGGTCTGCATCGGCTGCAAGGCCTGCGAGGTCGCTTGCAAGGAGTGGAACGAGGTCCCGGAGGACGGCCTCGAGCTGACCGGGATGTCGTACGACAACTCGGTCAGGCTGGGCGCGTCGACGTGGCGGCACGTGGCGTTCATCGAGCAGATCGGGCGGCCGGGTGATGAGCGGCCG
>DASXME010000162.1:0-1572 GCA_036495825.1 Streptosporangiaceae bacterium | reverse complement strand
GTCGAGCAGACCGCGGAACACCCCGGGGAAGGCGAGCACGTTGTTGATCTGGTTCGGGTAGTCGCTGCGGCCGGTGGCCACCACGGCGGCGTGCTCCATGGCCGCTTCGGGATCCACCTCGGGATCGGGGTTGGCCAGCGCAAACACGATGGCGTTGCGGGCCATGGCGGCGATGTCGTCGCCGGACAGGATGCCCGGCGCGGACAGCCCGATGAACACGTCGGCGCCCCGGACGGCCCCGGCCAGGTCCCCGGCGTAGCCGCCGGAGTTGGTGCGCTCCGCGATCCAGCGCAGGCTGTCGTTCAGGCCCGGCCGGGCCTGGTGCACGGCGCCCCGGTCGTCGCAGACCACGACGTTGCCCGCGCTGGCGCCGGCGCCCAACAGCAGCTTGAGCACGGCGGTGCCGGCCGCGCCCGCCCCGGCCATCGACACCCGCACCTCGGGCAGCTTCTTGCCCACCACCCGCAGCGCGTTGGTCAGCGCGGCCATCACCACGATCGCCGTGCCGTGCTGGTCGTCGTGGAACACCGGGATGTCGAGCAGCCCGCGCAGCCTGGCCTCCACCTCGAAGCAACGCGGCGCGCTGATGTCCTCCAGGTTGATGCCGCCGAACCCGGGCGCGATCAGCTGTACCGCCCGGACGATCTCGTCGGTGTCCTGGCTGTCCAGGCAGATCGGCCAGGCGTCGATGTCGGCGAACCGCTTGAACAGAGCCGCCTTGCCCTCCATCACGGGCAGCGCGGCGTACGGCCCGATGTTGCCCAGGCCGAGCACGGCCGAGCCGTCGGTGACCACGGCCACCGAGTTCCGCTTGACGGTGAGGCGGCGGGCGTCCTCGCGGTTGCCGGCGATCGCCATCGCGACCCGGCCCACGCCCGGGGTGTACGCCATGGACAGGTCGTCCCGGTTCCGCAACGGCACCTTGGACCGCACCTCGATCTTCCCGCCCAGGTGCAGCAGGAACGTGCGGTCGCTGACCTTGTGCACGGTCACGCCGTCGATGGCCGCCAGCGCGTTCACCAGGGCCTCGCTGTGCTCTTCGCCGCGCGCGGCGCAGGTGACGTCGACCCGCAGCTTGTCGCCGCGTCCGGCGGTCACGTCCAGCGCGGTCACCACGCCGCCGGCTTGCTCCACGGCCCTGGTGATCGCGCTGACCGCGCGGCCGCGGCTGGCCACCTCGAGCCGCACGGTGATCGAGTAGGAGACGCTCGGCCCCATCGCCACGTTGTTCCCGCCTTTCGCCGGAACCCAGGGTACGGCCCGCACCGCGTAGGCTGGGAAGGTGAGTATGGAATCGGTCGTCACGACGACTGCCGGCCAGGCGGACGAGGACGCGCCCGCGGTCGACGTCACCCGGCTCCGGGTCGCGCTGGCCCGGCTGGCCCGCCGCCTGCGCAAGCACGAGCTGGCCGGGCTGACCCCCACCCAGCTGGCCGCGCTGGCCACGGTCGAGCGGTCCGGGCCGATGCGGCTCGGCGACCTCGCCGCGGCCGAGGGCATCGCGCCGTCCACGCTCACCCGGCTGGTGACCGCGCTGGAGGAGAGCGGCTACGTGCGGCGGCACGCCGACCC
>DASXME010000161.1:0-21496 GCA_036495825.1 Streptosporangiaceae bacterium | reverse complement strand
GACCAGTCCCTGGTGCCGGGGTTGGTCACCATCGGGCCGACGATCATGTTCTTGGTGGCGGCGAGGATCCGCGGGTAGATGACGAACGGCTCCTGCCAGAGCACGTGCGAGTCGAACGTCCAGCCGTAGCGGAAGCCAGCCTCCTCGCCCGCGCGCATCCGGTCGATGACGTGGCTCGCGGGCGGGTTGGTCTGCAGGACGAGCCCGAAATCCATTCGTGTGGCTCCTCTGAACGGCGGTGCCAGTGTGGTCAGTGTGACTGAAGTGGTTCGCGTAGGTGGGGCGCTGGGCTGGCCTCTCACCTGAGGTACTGGCAGAGGTCCCGGGTGAGGAACTGGCCGTGGCCGGGGGTGCCCTGGTACTCGCCGGCGTCGATCACCACGCGGCCGCGGGACAGCGTGGTGTCCACCCGGCCGGTGATCTCCATGCCCTCGTAGGCCGAATAGTCCACGTTCATGTGGTGCGACTGCGCGGACAGGGTCTGCCGGGCGGCCGGATCGTAGATCACGATGTCGGCGTCGGAGCCCGGCTGGATCACGCCCTTGCGCGGGTACAGGCCGAACATCCTGGCCGGCGTGGTGGACGCGATCTCGGCCCAGCGGGACAGCGAGATCTCCCCGGCCACCACGCCCTGGTGCAGCAGGTCCATCCGGTGCTCGACGCCGGGAATCCCGTTCGGGATCTTCGAGAAGTCCGCCCGGCCGAGCTCCTTCTGCTCGCGGAAGCAGAACGGGCAGTGGTCGGTGGACACCACCGACAGGTCGTTGGTGCGCAGCCCCTGCCATAGCGAGGCCTGGTGCTCGGCGGGGCGCAGCGGCGGCGAGGCGACGTACTTGGCGCCCTCGAAGTCGGGGCGGGCCAGGTCGTCCAGCGACAGGTACAGGTACTGCGGGCAGGTCTCGGCGAAGACGTTCTGGCCGGTGTCCCTGGCCGCGGCCACCGCCTCCAGCGCGGGCCGGGAGGACAGGTGCACGATGTACAGCGGCGACCTGGCCACCTTGGCCAGCGTGATCGCCCGGGAGGTGGCCTCCCCCTCCAGCTCGGGCGGCCGGGTCAGGCCGTGCTGCACCGGGTCGGTCCGGCCGGCGGCGATGGCCTGGGCCACCAGCTGGTCGATCGCGATGCCGTTCTCCGCGTGCATCATGACCATCGCGCCGGACGCGCTGGCCTGCTGCATCGCGAGCAGGATCTCGCCGTCGGTCGCGTAGAACACGCCCGGGTAGGCCATGAACATCTTGAAGCTGTTCACGCCCGCCGCGATGCAGGCGTCCATCTCCTTCAGCGACGTCTCGTTGACGTCGGAGACGATCATGTGGAAGCCGTAGTCGACGGCGCAGTTGCCGTCGGCCTTGGCGTGCCACTTGTCCAGGGTGGCCAGCAGCGAGGTGCCCTTGGCCTGGACCGCGAAGTCGATGATCGTGGTGGTGCCGCCCCAGGCGGCGGCCCGGGTGCCGGTCTCGAAGGTGTCCGCCGAGAACGTCCCGCCGAACGGCATCTCCATGTGCGTGTGGGCGTCGATGCCACCCGGCAGCAGGTACTTGCCCGTGGCGTCGATGATCCGGTCCGCGGCCGGCCACGCAGCGCCCTGGCCTGCGAAGGCTGGTGCGGCCGCGTACCGTTCGGAAGAAATGTCCGTGGAGATCAGGGCCGCTATCCGCTCGCCGTCAACGAGCACGTCCGCGGGCATCGTGCCGGTCGCCGTGACGACCGTGCCTCCGCTGATCAAGATGCGCATGGCTGCTGCCCCCTCCGGGTTTACGGCTGGACGAGTGGGGTGTAGGTCTCCGGCCGCCGGTCGCGGTAGAACGCCCACTGGTCGCGGACCTCGGCGAGCAGGCCCATGTCGAGGTCGCGGACCACGACCTCGTCCTCGGTGTCGGACGCCGCGTCGCCGATGAGCTGGCCCCTCGGGTCGGCGAAGTAGGTCTGGCCGTAGAAGTCGTTGTCGCCGAGCGGCTCGACGCCGACCCGGTTGATCGTGCCGACGAAGTACTCGTTCGCGACCGCCGCGGCAGGCTGTTCCAGCCGCCACAGGTACTGCGACAGGCCGCGGCTGGTGGCCGAAGGGTTGAACACGATGCGGGCGCCGGCCAGGCCGAGCGCGCGCCAGCCCTCGGGGAAGTGCCGCTCGTAGCAGATGTACACGCCGATCCGGCCGACGGCGGTGTCGAACACCGGGTAGCCGAGGTTGCCGGGGCGGAAGTAGAACTTCTCCCAGAACCCCTTGACCTGCGGCAGGTGGTTCTTGCGGTGCATGCCGAGGTAGCTGCCGTCGGCGTCGATCACCGCCGCGGTGTTGTAGTAGACGCCGGGCTGGGATTCCTCATACATCGGGACGATGAGCACGATGCCGTTTTCCCTGGCCACGTCCTGCATGAGACGGGTGGTCGGGCCGTCGGGGATCGCCTCGGTGTAGGAGTAGTAGTCGGCGTCCTGCACCTGGCAGAAGTACGGCCCGTAGAAGAGCTCCTGGAGGCAGACGACCTGGGCGCCGGCCGACGCGGCCGTCTTGACGTGCCCGACCGCCGCAGCGATCATCGATTCCTTGTCGCCGGTCCAGCCCTGCTGGACCAGCGCGGCGCGGATAACTTCGGCCACCGCGGTCTCCTCTCACCTCGCCGATGCGTCGCTGACAGGCCATGAAGCCTACGCCCGGCGTGACCGGGCGGATAGCCTCGGCCGCCCGGGCCGCGGCGTCCGGCGCCCTGGCGGTGTAACCCGTTCGGGGGATAGCCGGTGATTTTTCATTTCTTTACCGTCAGAGTGACTGGCTTCTCACCATGAGCCACGCCCGCCTGTCAGGAGAACCCGCCATGGTCGACGCACGATCGGTTGTCTCAAGCCCGCCTGTGGAAACTACCGGGGCGCGCACCATCCGCACCGGCACCCTCATCGTCGTCAGCCTGCTCGTCGGCGCGGGCATCGCGATGCTCTGGTCGGCGAAGCTCGTCGACGACGACATCGGCGTCAACTCGGCGACCGGCATACTCGGCCACAACTCGCTGACCTCTGGTATCAGCAGTTCCGGCGCTGGAATCGTCTTCGCTTTCATCGCCGGGCTGGCGGGCACGTTCACCGCGTGCAATGTGGCGGCGTTCAGCGCGATCGCCCCGCTCATGCAGGACGCGCCCTCGATCGGAGCGCGCGCCAGGGCCGCCCTGCGGCCAATCTGGTGGCTCGCCACCGGCGTGATCGTGGTGGCAGGCCTGTACGGTGCCATCGGCGCGGCGTTCGGCAAGCACATTCCGCAGCTGTCCACCGCCACGATCGGGAACGGCGTGCACGTGCGGACCCTCCAGGCGATCGGCATTTTCTCGGTCATCGGATTGATCTTCATCTACCTTGGTCTCGCCGCGGCGGGGACGGTGCCAGACCCGCTGCGGCGGCTGACGGCCCGCTGGCCGCACACGCCCCAGCTCGTCATGGGCGCACTGATCGGCGGGTTCCTCATCGGGCGGCCATACCCGCTGTTTTACAAGATGTTCGCCTACGCGGCATCCACCCACGACCCGGCCTACGGGGCCGCGGCCTTCATCCTGGTCGCGCTGGGAAATATCCTCCTGATGGCGATCCTGTTCCTGGTGCTGTCGATGACCCGGTACCAGCAATGGCTGCAGGCGCGGCCGGGCCGTGTCGCGCGCTTCACCGCGGTCGCCCTGCTGATCGGCGGCGGGTTCACCCTGGCTTACTGGGGGCTCCGGGTGCCCGCAGGCCTCGGCTACGGCTGGTTCCCCACCGTGGGGTGGTGACATGACATTGACCGGCGGAGCCGGCTGAGCGACTGCTCACATCTGGCCCACGTCGGTTACCCGCAGCACGGCCTCGCCGACCTCGTCGGAGGCCGCGAGGTCGACCCGGGCGCTGATGCCCCAGTCGTGATCGCCGGCCGGGTCGTCCAGGATCTGGCGCACGGACCAGTGATCGGCGTGCTCGGAGATGATCAGCAGCGCGGGGCCGCGGGCGTTGGCACCGGTGCCGATCTCGTCGTGCTCGTCGAAGTACGGCTCGATCGCGTCGGCCCAGGCGTCGGCGTCCCAGCCGGCCTCGGCGTCCAGCGCGCCCAGCTCGTCCCAGCGGCGCAGCGCGGCCAGCTCGACCCGGCGGAACAGCGCGTTGCGCACCAGCACCCGGAAGGCCCGCAGGTTGCGGGTGACCGGCGGCGGACCCTGGTCGCGCGGGGCGACCGGCTCGTCGGAGGGATTGCGCAGCCGCTCCCACTCGTCGATCAGGCTGGAGTCGACCTGGCGGACCAGCTCGCCCAGCCACTCGATCAGGTCGACGAGCTCCTCGGTCTTGGCCTCCTCGGGGACGGTCTGCTTGAGCGCCTTGTACGCGTCGGCCAGGTAGCGCAGCACCAGCCCCTCGCCGCGGGCCAGCCCGTAGAAGCCGATGTACTCCACGAAGGTCTGCGCCCGCTCGTACATGTCCCGCACGACGGACTTGGGCGCGAGCTGATAGTCGGCCACCCAGGGGTGACCCTGCCGGTAGATGTCGTAGGCGGCCTCGAGCAGGTCGGCCAGCGGCATCGGGTAGGTCACCTGCTCGAGCAGCTCCATCCGCTCCTCGTACTCGATGCCGTCCGCCTTCATCTGCGCGACGGCCTCGCCGCGTGCCTTGAACCGCTGCGCGGACAGCACCTCGCGCGGGTTCTCCAGGATCGCCTCGATGACCGACAGCACGTCCAGCGGGTAGCCGGGGTCCAGCGGGTCGAGCAGTTCGATCGCGGCCAGCGCGAGCGGCGACAGCGGCTGGTTCAGCGCGAAGTCGGCCTGCAGGTCCACGGTCAGCCGCCAGCGGCGGCCCAGTTCGTCGGGCTCGTCGAGGCGCTCGACCACGCCGCCGGCCAGCAGCGCACGGTAGACGGCGAACGCGCTGCGGATGTGCCGGCGCTGCCGGGCCGGGTCCTCGTGGTTGTCGGTCAGCAGGTGGCGCATGGCGGCGAACGCGTCACCCGGCCGGCCGATCACGTTGAGCAGCATCGCGTGGCTGACCGCGAAGCTGGACTGCAGCGGCTCGGGGTCGGCCGCCTTCAGCCGCTCGAACGTCTGCTCACCCCAGGACACGAAGCCGTCGGCCGGCTTCTTGCGCACGATCTTGCGCAGCTTCTTGGGGTCGTCGCCCGCCTTGGCCACCGCCCGCCAGTTCTCCACGACATGCTCGGGGGCCTGCACGACCACGCTGCCGGTGGTGTCGTAGCCGGCCCGGCCGGCCCGGCCGGAGATCTGGTGGAACTCCCTGGCCTGCAGCTGGCGGGTCCTGGCCCCGTCGTACTTGGCCAGCGCGGTGAGCAGCACCGTGCGGATCGGCACGTTGATCCCGACGCCGAGCGTGTCGGTGCCGCAGATGACCTTGAGCAGGCCGGCCTGGGTCAGCGTCTCCACCAGCCGCCGGTACCGGGGCAGCATCCCGGCGTGGTGCACGCCGATGCCGTGCCGGACCAGCCGGGACAGGGTCTTGCCGAAGCCGGCGGTGAACCGGAAGCTGCCGATCAGCTCGGCGATCGCGTCCTTCTCCTCGCGGGTGCAGACGTTGATGCTCATCAGCGCCTGCGCCTGCTCGACCGCGGCCGCCCGGGTGAAATGCACCACGTAGACCGGCACCTGCCCGGTGTCGAGCAGTTCCTTCAGCGTCTCGTGCAACGGCGTCAGCACGTAGGAGAAGACCAGCGGGACCGGGCGCTGCGCCGAATGGACGACCGCGGTCGGCCGCCCGGTACGCCGGGTCAGGTCGCTCTCGAACCGGCTGACGTCGCCGAGCGTGGCCGACATCAGCACGAACTGCACCTGCGGCAGCTCGATCAGCGGCACCTGCCAGGCCCAGCCGCGGTCCGGGTCGGCGTAGTAGTGGAACTCGTCCATCACGACCTGGCCGACGTCGGCCTGCGCCCCGTCGCGCAGCGCGATGTTGGCCAGGATTTCGGCGGTGCAGCAGATGATCGGCGCGTCGGCGTTCACGCTGGCGTCGCCGGTCATCATGCCGACGCTCGGCGCGCCGAACATCTCGCACAGCGCGAAGAACTTCTCCGACACCAGCGCCTTGATCGGCGCGGTGTAGAAGCTGCGCACTCCCTGCGCAAGCGCGGTAAAGTGCGCGCCCGCCGCGACCAGGCTCTTGCCGGATCCGGTCGGGCTGCTGACGATCACGTTGGCGCCCGACACGATCTCGATCAGGGCCTCTTCCTGATGCGGGTACAGGCTCAGGCCCTGCTGCTCGGTCCAGCCCGCGAACGCGTCGAAGACCGCGTCCGGGTCGGCGGTCTCGGGAAGCAGGTCAATCAGCGGCATGTTGTGTCGTTACTCGTCCTTGGCCGGTCGTTACTCGTCCTTGGCCGGCTCGCTCGTTCTTGGCTGGCTTACTCGTCCTTGGCCGGCTCGCCGCGGTTCTCGTTCGCCTTGCCCCGGCCCCAGTAGGCCTTGGGCGAGATCTGCTCGGGCGCCAGGCCGCGTTCGCTGAGCGCCTCGCGCAGCCGGGAGACCACCTTCGCCTCGCCGATCAGGTACGCGTGCGGGCGCCGCGCGCCGGACGGGATCGGCACCGACCTGGCCGCGGCCAGCAGCGCGTCCGGCTCTCCGGCCGGCTGGCCGCCGCGGTGCAGCCAGCTGAGCTGCACCTCGGCCTGCGCGTGCAGGTCCTGCTCGTCGGCGGCCTCCGGCACCTCGAGGATCACCGTCGCCGAAGCCTCCGGGGGCAGCGATTCGGCCATCGAGAAGATGGCCGCCAGCGCCGACTCGTCGCCGATGAACAAGTGCCAGTCCGCGTCTGGCACGGGACTGACCTTGCCGCGCGGGCCGATGCCCTCGATCGTCACGCCCGGCGCGGCGGTTCGCACCCAGCGCTCCCCCGGCCCCTCGGCGTGCTCCGGCCCCTCCGAGTGCCGGACGATGTCCAGCGTGAGCAGCCCGGCCTTGGCGTCCAGCGTCCTGATGCTGTACCTGCGGCGCACCGGGCGGTCGCCGTCGGTCGCCACCAGCAGCATCACGTCCTGGCCCGGCAGGTAGCCGAAATCGACGAGCTCGGGGGCGGTCAGCGAAAGCCGCTGCATGTGCGGCGACAGGGCAACCGAGCCGGTCACGGTGAGCCGCAGCTGTACCGTTCCTGGCATCGTGCGAAACCGATCGTCAGCTGTCACACCGGCCAACCTACCCGGCACCGAGCAAGGCACCGAGCAAGGCACTGAGCAATGCGCCCCCTGCCGATGCGACAGACCTGCGCATATCCTGAGGTCATGCGCCCGATATGGAAGGGGACCATCTCGTTCGGCCTGGTGGCCATACCGGTTTCGCTGTATACCGCCACCGAGGCCAGGGACGTGTCCTTCAGGCAGGTCCACGCCGCCGACGGCGGCCGCATCCGGTACCGGCGGGTGTGCGAGATCGACGGCGAGGAAGTGCCGTACAGCGACATCGCCAAGGGCTACGAGCTGCCCGACGGCGAGATGGTCGTGCTGTCCGACGAGGACTTCAGCAACTTGCCGCTCGCGTCGTCGAAGGAGATCGACGTCGTCGAGTTCGTGCCGGCCGAGCAGATCGACCCGATGCTGTACAGCAAGGCGTACTACGCGGAGCCGGACAAGTCCGCGATGAAGCCGTACGTGCTGATGCGGGACACGCTGGCGGCCAGCGAGCGGGTGGCGGTCGTGAAGGTCACGCTGCGCTCCCGGGAGGCGCTGGGGGTGCTGCGGGTCGCCGGGGACGTGCTCGTGGTGCACACGCTGCTGTGGCCGGAGGAGGTCCGCGAAGCCGAACTGCTGGCGCCGCAGACCGACGTGGTCGTGCGCAAGCAGGAGATGGCGATGGCCAGCAGCTACATCGACTCGCTGGCCGCGGACTTTGACCCGTCGC
Organism: Streptosporangiaceae bacterium; assembly: GCA_036495825.1. GTDB lineage: Bacteria > Actinomycetota > Actinomycetes > Streptosporangiales > Streptosporangiaceae > PALSA-505. The sequence continues at coordinate 13,655 of DASXME010000161.1, read as the reverse complement.
AGTTCACCGACGAGTACCGGGCGGCGGTGGAGGAGGTCGTGGCGGCCAAGACGGCGGGCCGCGAGCTGTCCAGCACCGATGCGCCGGGCGCGGGCGGCGGCGAGGTGATCGACCTGGTCGAGGCGCTGCGCGCGAACGTGGCGGCGGCCAAGGAGAAGCGGGCGGGCCAGGGCAAGCGGCAGGCGGCCGAGAAGGACCAGCCGAAGAAGCCGGCCAAGCGGGCGAGCCGCAAGCCGGCGTGACCTCGCACGCGCACCACGGTTCCGGCGCGCACCCGGGCGCGGGGGCGCGGCTGCTGGGCTGGGCGCTGGCGCTGATCGCGGCGTTCATGGCGGCCGAGGTGACGATCGGCCTGCTGGCCCACTCGCTGGCCCTGATCTCGGACGCGGCGCACATGCTCACCGACGCCGCGTCGCTCGCGCTCGCGCTGACCGCCATGCGGCTGTCCGCCCGGCCGCCGGCCGGCGGGTACACCTACGGGCTGCGCCGGACCGAGATCGTGTCGGCCCAGGCCAACGGCATCACGCTGCTGCTGCTCGCGGCCTGGCTGAGCTACGAGGCGATCCGCCGCCTGATCACGCCGCCGGGGGTGTCCGGCTGGCCGGTGCTCGGCACCGCGCTGGCCGGCATCGTGGTCAACCTGGCCGCGGTGCGGCTGACCGGGCGGGCCTCTGAAGGGCACGGCAGCCTCAACGTAGAAGGCGCCTACCGGCACGTCCTCACCGACCTGTACGCGTTCATCGCCACCGCGATCGCCGGGATCGTGATGGTCGCCAGCCGGTTCGACCGGGCCGACGCGATCGCCTCGCTCGTCGTCGTGGCGCTGATGGCCAAGGCCGGAGCCGGGCTGGTCCGCGAGTCCGGCCGGATCTTCCTCGAGGCGGCCCCGGCCGGGCTGTCCCCCGACCTGGTCGGCCGGGCGATGGCGGCCCGCAACGGGGTGGTGGAGGTGCACGACCTGCACATCTGGCAGATCACGTCGGGGATGCCGGCCGCGTCCGCGCACGTGCTCGTCGGCCAGGGCCTGGATTGCCACTCGGTCCGCGCCGACCTGGAGGCGCTGCTGGCCGGCACCTACCAGATCAGCCACACCACGCTGCAGGTCGATCACGCCCAGGATCCGCTGCTGTCGATCGGCGAGGAGAGCGCGCCCGCGGCGCACTGTCCGGAGGCGCACGGCCCGGCCCACCGGCCCGGCCTGCCGCCCGCCTGATGCTCCTTTGTACTCGGTAGCGACCGGGTAGCCAGACCTGACATTCTGACCCCATGACGACCGACCTGGACCGCGCCCGTGACATCCTCCGCCGTTCGCCGCTGCTGGACGGTCACAACGACCTGCCGTGGACCCTGCGGAAGATGGCCGACTCGGACCTGGACCGGGTGGACCTGAGCCGGCCGGTGCCCGACACCCACACGGATCTTCCGCGGCTGCGGGCGGGCGGAGTGGGCGCGCAGTTCTGGTCGGTGTTCGTGCCGTCGTCGCTGCAGGGCGACGCCGCGGTGGCCGTGACGCTCGAGCAGATCGACCTGGCCACCCGCATGGTCGCCCGCTACCCGGACGCGATGGAACTCGCGCTGACCGCCGCCGACGTGCAGCGGATCATGGGCGCGGGCAAGGTCGCCTCGCTGCTCGGCGCCGAGGGCGGCCACTCGATCGCGTCCTCGCTCGGCGTGCTGCGCGCGATGTACGCCCTAGGCGTCAGGTACATGACGCTCACCCACAACGACAACGTGCCGTGGGCCGACTCGGCCACCGACGAGCCCGCGGCCGGCGGGCTGACCGACTTCGGCCGCGAGGTGGTGACCGAGATGCAGCGGCTCGGCATGCTCGTGGACCTGTCGCACACCGCGCCCGACACGATGCGCGCCGCCCTGCGCACGGCCCGCGGGCCGGTCATCTTCTCGCACTCCAGCGCCCGCGCGATCTGCGATCACCCGCGCAATGTGCCGGATGACGTACTCACCGAGCTGGCCGCCCAGGACGGGGTGTGCATGGTCACGTTCGTGCCGGCCTTCGTCTCCGAAGAATGCCGGCAGTGGGATCTCGAGGTTTCCGAGGTTATGCGGGAACGCGGTATAGATCACAAGAATTATTCCGAACGCATGCGCATGAGTGTCGAGCATTCGGCCAGTCATCCGCGGCCGAATGCCAGCATCCCCCAGGTCGCCGATCACATCGATCATGTCCGCGAGGTGGCCGGGATCAGCCACGTCGGGATCGGCGGCGACTACGACGGTACGGACCAGGTACCCGAAGGACTCTCCGACGTCTCCGGCTACCCCGCACTGTTTGCCGAGCTGCTCAGCCGCGGCTGGAGCGACGCCGACTGCGCGATGCTGTCCAGCGGCAACATCCTGCGCGTCCTGCGCGCCGCCGAAGATACCGCCCGCCAGCCGTAAGCATCTTAGGGAAACCTGGCCTGGTAATTCTCACCGCGATACGAAGACGTTACCTCGGCGTCACCGCTGCCGCGAAGCATGGCATCCGGAGCGGAACGACGATGAGGAGGAAGCTTGCCATGCATATCTTCCAAGTACGGGTCAGACGGGCGCGGGAAGGGACGAACCGGGTGCGGGCGGGCCGGCGGTTCTTACTGCTGCCGGCGGTGAGCGGGCTGCTGGCCATCGGGCTGGCGATCCCCGCAGGGGCCGCCTCGGCGAACGCGGGACCGCCGCCCGGGGCGGCCGGCCAGCGGCCGGCCTCGATCGGCCCGGGGCTCGGCCGGCCGGCCCCCGATGACACGGTGGCCGAGGCACAGACGTGCGCCAGGGTGGCCGCCAAGGCGGGCTTCTCCTACAACAACCGCATCACCACGAACAACGGCGGGTCGTACCCGCTGATCGTGGTCGCGGTCGCGATCGGGCTGGCCGAGTCCAGCTGCAACCCCGGAGCTTCCTTCACCAACCCGGGCGGCTGCGTGGACCGCGGGCTCTGGCAGATCGACAGCTGCGCCTGGCCCAACGTCAACAACACCTGCGCGTTCCAGGCGCAGTGCAACGCGGACGCGGCGTTCAACATCTCCAACAAGGGCTTCGACTGGTGCCCGTGGTCTACCTACGCCCCCCACGGCCCCAGTTCGTGCGGCACGCCCGGGCCGTACACCAGCTTCCTGAGCCTGGCCGAGCAGGGAGTGTACGGCTTCAAGTTCCAGCTAGAGAACCAGAACGATGGCACCTGCCTGGACGCCGACTCCTCCTCCGTGGGCAACGGCGGGAAGATCTTCCAGTGGAGTTGCAACTCCAGCGATGCCTACCAGGAGTGGATCGTGGAAGGCTCGCTCGGCAACCTGCCGATACTGAAGAACGCCGGCACCGGCACCTGCCTGGACCTCGACGGGGGCAAGATCGGCAACGGCGGCCCGATCTTCCAGTGGTCGTGTAACACCAGTGATCACTTCCAGCAGTGGTGGTTCTACGGGTCGGGTGACCTGAACACCAACGGCCACGCCGACGCGGGCGTGCACAACAACGGCACGGGCGCGACCTGCCTGGACGCCGACGGGACGAGCAAGGGCAACGGCGCCCCGATCTTCCAGTGGGCCTGCAACCAGAGCGACGGCTCGCAGCAGTGGAACTGAACTGAGGTAACCGGCTGAGGTGACCATCGGCCAGGGGACTCTGCTCGCTCAGGCTCTGCTAGCTCAGGAGTCAGAGCAGGATCTCCTGGCCGACGGCGCGCTGACGGGCCGCGGCGATGACCAGTCCCGCGGCCGCGGCGTCCTGGACCGCTACGCCGACGGACTTGTACAGGGTGATCTGGTCGGCTGACTGGCGGCCCGGCTTGGTCCCGGCCACGAGCTCGCCCAGCTCGGCGTGCACGTGCCCGGCCGAGATCACTCCGGTGCGGATGGGCTAGAGCAGGTCGCTGGTCCACGCCGGGAAGGGGGCCAGCGCCGCCGCCCTGGACTCCACGCAGACCAGGGCATCGCGGACGGTGGCGTCGTCGATCTCACGGCCGCCGTGGCTGAAGCCCACCGACGTGACGTGCACTCCGGGCGTCAGCCAGGGCCGCCGGATCACCGGCTCCGCGGGGTGCGTCGCCGCGCAGGCGATGCCGGCGCCGCGCAGTGCCTCCTCATAGCTCGCCGCGGCCCGCACGTCGGCGGGCAGCGCGCCGGACAGCTCGACCGCCAGCGCCTCGGCCTTCACCCGGTCCCGGCCGGCGATCCGGATCTGGCGGACCGGCCGGACCTGGCACATCGCCCGGGCGTGCGACCTGGCCTGCACGCCGGTGCCCAGGATGGCCAGCACGTCGGCGTCGGGCCGGGCGAGCAGCCGGGCCGACAGGGCCGAGCAGGCCCCGGTGCGGATCGCGGTGATCGAGGTGCCGTCCAGCAGCGCGACCGGCTGGCCGGTGCCGGGGTCGAACACGGTGATCACCGCCTGGTGGGTAGGCAGCAGGCCGTCCGCGTTGCCCGGGTACAGGCAGATCGTCTTGCTCACCAGCACGCCGGCCGACGGCGCGTAACCGGGCATCGCGGCCAGCAGCCCGTCGTATTCGGGTACCGGCACGGCGACCCGGTCCGGAGCCGAGGCACGGCCCGCGCTCAGGTCAGCCATCGTCACCGCCAGGGCATCGATCAGCGCGCCCAGATCCAGCAGCGCCTCAATGTCGGTACGGCTCAGGACAAGCACCAGGTCCACCCTTTCCTGGCCGGCCGGCATCGGGGATGATGCCGACGGCCTGGCTCACGCTACCCAGCCAGGCCCTTCATAGCCCCGCGGGCCGGGACACGGTCCCCTGCGGTACGGGGCATCGCCGCGGGCGTGATCAGATGGCGGCATGGCCAAGACCGTGCGGCACGCCGGCCGGTGGACGTATGAGGACCGCTTCGCGTCGGCCTGGCATTACCTGCCGGTGGAGGTGCCGCCGGGGACGTGCTCGATCCGGGTCGAGCTCGAGCACGACCGGTCCGCGGCCACGCTGGACCTCGGCTGCCTCGGGCCGGCCGGGTTCCGCGGCTGGTCGGGCGGGGCGCGCCGGTCGTTCACCATCGGGACGGACCGGGCCACGCCCGGCTACCTGCCGGGCGAGATCGAGCCGGGCACCTGGCAGGTAATCATCGGCATCTACCGGCTGCCGCCGGACGGGGCGCCGTACCAGGTCACCGTGCAGCTGGCGAGCAGGCCGGGCGAGCTGGCGGCGGAGCCGCAGCCCGATCCCCCGCCGGCGCTGACCGGCCGTCCGGCCCCGCGTGACCTGCCGGCCGGCGACGGCGGGCGCTGGCTCGCGGGCGACCTGCACGCCCATACCGTGCACTCCGACGGCTCGGTCACCGTGCCCGGGCTGGCCAGGATGGCAGTGGCGGCGGGGCTGGACTTCCTCGCGGTCACCGACCACAACACGGTCAGCCACCACGCCGAGCTGGCCGGGGCGGCGGCCAGGTACGGGATCACGCTGCTGCCGGGGCAGGAGGTGACGACCGACTCCGGCCACGCCGGCCTGCTCGGCGACGTGGGCTGGGTGGACTTCCGCGGCAGCGCGGACGAGTGGCTGGCCCAGGCCGAGCGGCGGGGCGGCCTGATGTCGGTGAACCATCCGATCGCCGGCCACGTGAGCTGGATGCACGCGATGCGCGGACGCCCGCCGCTGGTCGAGGTCTGGCACTGGAGCTGGCTCGATCAGCGCTGGACCACGCCGCTGGCGTGGTGGCAGGCCTGGGACCCGAGCGCGATCCCGGTCGGCGGCAGCGACTGGCACCGGCCAGGCTCAGATGCCCCGCTGGGCTCGCCGACCACCTGGGTGCAGTGCGCGGGCCCAGGCCCCGGCGACGTGCTGGACGGCCTGCGCGCCGGACGGGTCGCGATCTCGGCCGGACGGGACGGCCCGCTGCTGCTGCGCAGCAATGGGGAGCTCATCGCGGTGGACGCCGACGGCACCGTGCTGGCCGGACCCGACGGTCCGCGGTCGCGGGTCAGCGGGCCCCGGGCGGCCTTCCCCGCCGCAGCCGGGTACCACCGCCTGCTCGACCCATCAGGCGCCACGGTCGCCCTGACCCCCTAGCGCCCTGGCCTGTTCGCGGCCCGGCTCGCGTAATGCGTCTCGTCCCGTCAGACGTCTCAGCGTCCTCTCATGCGGGTGCTGCAATCATCACCGGGGATGACGGGATCAGCCCGGGGGTGTACCTGAAGATCAGCCTGCCGGCCGATGCGGACCGAGGGCCCTGGCCGATTCACTGGGACATCGTGGCGGACACCAGCCGCCACCGAAATGGGGAAGCGATGATCGAGGCTAACGGCCTGTCCAAGCGGTACGGCAGCAAGACCGCGGTGGACGGCCTGTCATTTACCATCCGGCCCGGGATGGTCACCGGGTTCCTGGGTCCCAACGGGGCCGGCAAGACAACCACGATGCGGCTCATCCTGGGGCTCGACTACCCCACCAAGGGCAGCGTCACGGTCAACGGCAAACCGTTCCCTGCCCTCTACAGCCCGATGCGGGAGGTGGGCGCGCTGCTGGACGCGAAGGCGGTGCACGGTGGCCGCAGCGCGTACAGCCACCTGCTGTGCCTGGCGCAGACCAACGACATCCCGCGTAAGCGGGTCAATGAGGTGCTGTCCATCGTCGGGCTGTCCGAGGTGGCGCGTAAGCGATCCAAGGGCTTCTCGCTCGGCATGAGCCAGCGGCTCGGCATCGCCGCGACGCTCCTGGGTGATCCGGAGATCTTGATGTTCGACGAGCCGGTCAACGGCCTGGACCCCGAGGGCATCTTGTGGATCCGGAACCTGATGAGGGGGCTGGCTGCCGATGGGCGGACGGTGTTCGTCTCCAGCCACCTGATGTCGGAGATGGAGCACACCGCCGATCACCTGCTCGTGATCGGCAAGGGCAGGCTCATCGCGGACTGCTCGATGGATGAGTTCATCGCGCGCAGCACCCAGCACGCTGTGCGGGTCAAGACATCGCAGCCCGACGCGCTTACGCAGGCAGTGACGGCCGCTGGCGGCCAGGTGACCACCACCGGTAACGCGACGGCGGGCGGCAGCGCGGAGCTGGAAGTGCGCGGCTTGTCCCTGGAGCAGGCCGGTGACGTCGCGTTCGCGGCCGGGATCCCGCTGCACCTGCTCGCACCCATCGGGGCCTCGCTGGAGGAAGCGTTCATGGAACTAACCGCCGACAGCGTCGAATACCAGGGCGCCGCGCACGAACTGCACCAGCACGCACTCGCAGCAACGGAGGCATGACGATGGCAAGTCTCACCGTGCAGCCGGGCCAGTCGGGCCACTCGGCTCCAGCCCAGCACATTCGTGCGGTCCCGCCGGCCACCCGCCGGTCCGGGTTCGCGGGAACGCTGCGCTCGGAGTTGACCAAGATCCGCTCAGTGCGCTCCACTTACTTCACGCTGATCGCGTTCTTCGTGGCCGGCGTGGGTTTCTCCATCGCGGCGACGGCAGGCAACGCGGCGAACTGGTCACACACCAACGTAGCTTTGTTTGACCCGACGGCCACGAGCCTGAACGGGACCCTTTACCTCGGCGAACTGATCATCGTGGTGATCGGCGCCTTGGTGATCACCTCGGAATACGGCACGCGCATGATGGGCGCCTCGCTGACCGCGATGCCCCGGCGCGGTGTGCTCTACGCCGCCAAGGCCACCGTGCTGACCGTCGTCACGGCCGTGATCGCGCTCATCACGTCGGTCACCTCATTTTTCGTCGGCCAGGCGATCCTGGGACCCAAGCACGCCGGGGCCAGCATCACCAGCCCGGGCGTGCTCCGCGCGATATTGCTGTCCGCGGTGTTCGTGACCTGCTGCGCGCTGCTGGCATTCGGCCTGGGCGGGGTCATCCGGCACACCGCCGGAGCGATCACCACGCTGTTCGGGGCGATCTTCCTGATCCCCGCGCTCGCGCACGCGCTGCCGAACTCCTGGTTTTTCGAAATCGCCCGCTGGCTGCCCGGCGGTGACGCGCTGAGCCCGATCAACGCGACAAAGCCCCTGCCGGGTATCAACTACCTGTACGGCCCGTACGGGCAGCTGGCGATCTTTGCCGGGTACGCGGTGATCACGGTGGCCGCCGGCGCCCTGCTGCTTCGCCGGCGCGACGCCTGAGGACGGATGGCAGCATCGGTCGCCCCGGCACCCGAAGAGCAGGCCTAGAACCGTAACCGCCGGGCAAAGCGGCAAGCTAGGAGCGGGACGGCTGGGACGCGAGGCCACTAAAGTGAGCCCGTGAAACCATTCTTGCTGCTGGCCACCCGGGCCGATGATGCCGCAGCGGATAACGAATACGAGGCGTTCCTGTCTTTCGCGCAGCTGGACGAGCGGGATCTGCGCCGGGCGCGGCTGGAGCAGCGGGCGCTGGCCCACGTCGACCTGGAGGACTGGTCGGGCATCCTGCTCGGCGGCGGACCGTACAACTCCAGCGATCCGGAGGAGCGCAAGTCGCCGGTGCAGCGGCGGGTGGAGGCGGACCTGCGCGGGCTGCTGGACCGGGTGATCAAGGCCGATTTCCCGTTCCTCGGCACCTGCTACGGCGTCGGGACGCTGGGCAGTCATCAGGGGGCCGTGATCGACCGGCGATACAGCGAGCCGGTGGGTTCCGTCCCGATCACGATCACCCGCGAGGGCCGGCGGGATCCGCTGCTGCGCGGGCTGCCGGTCACCTTCGACGCGTTCGTCGGCCACAAGGAGGCGATCAGCCGGCTGCCGCGGCACGCCGTGCTGCTGGCCCGTTCGCCCGCCTGCCCGGTGCAGGCGTTCCGGATCGGCGCGCACGTCTACGCCACCCAGTTCCATCCCGAGCTGGATGCGGCCGGCCTGTGCACCCGGATCGAGGTCTACAAGCACGCGGGCTACTTCGACCCCGGGCAGGCCGGCGAGCTCAAGGCGCTGGCGCTGGGCAGCAACGTCACGCACCCGCCCGCCATCCTCCGCCGGTTCGCTGAGCGGTACGGCCAGAGCCAGGCGGCGTAGCCTGCTCGCGCCGGCGCGGTCCGGCGTAGCCTGCTCGCGCCGGCGCGGTCTGGCGTCCGGCGCGGGAAGATCAGTACAATTTCGGCTGCGACGCGGATGCCGTACCGTCGCCCTGGCGAGGCGGATGACCGCGCAAGCGCAGGCAGGAGACGGATGACTGAGCTCGTCGTCGGCGCTCATCAATCCGACACGCATCAGAAGGCGCTGCGGATCAACCTGGATCCGCGCTGGTACGGGACGATCGCCGAGATCGGGGCCGGCCAGGAGGTCGTCCGCTGGTTCTTCCGGGTGGGCGGGGCCGCGGGCACCATCGCGAAGTCGATCTCCGCTTACGACATGGCGGTCAGCGACGCCGTCTACGGCAAGGCCGAGAGGTACGTCTCAGCCGGGCGGCTGCAGGGCATGCTCGATCATGAATTCCAGCTCAACGTCGAGCGGCTCGGCGACGAACGCGGCGACGACAACTGCTTCTTCGCGTTCGCCGATACGGTCGTGGCCCGCAGCTTCCGCGGCGGCAACGAGTGCCACGGCTGGATGGGCGTGAAGTTCCAGGCCCAGCCGCACGACGAGCCGAGCCAGATCGTGATGCACGTGCGGATGCTCGACGTCGAGGCCTGGCTGCAGCAGGAGGCGCTCGGGATCGTCGGGGTGAACCTGCTCTACGGGGCGTTCTTCGAGCATCACGAGCCGGACAAGCTGATCGAGAGCCTGCTGGACCGGCTGTCCACCGGCCGCATCGAGATCGACATGATCCAGTTTCGCGGCATCGAGTTCCGCGGCGTGGACAACCGGCTGATGGCGCTGCGGCTGGTCCAGCTCGGGCTGAGCGGCGTGGCGATGTTCGGACCGGACCGGGAGGTGCTGCAGCCGAGCGAGGTGCTGCGCAAGAAGGCGGTGCTGGTGGAGCGGGGCAGCTTCCGCCCGCCGACGCACGTGAACCTCGACATGCTCGAGTCAGCCAAGGCCAGGTTCGAGGCGGATCCGGCGGTGGCGGGCAAGCCGGTGCTGTCGCTGACCGAGATCACGATGCGCAACCTGCTGGCCGGCGGGGCGGACGTGGACCGGCGGGACTTCCTGGCCCGCGCCGAGCTGCTGGCCGCCTGCGGGATGACCGTGCTGATCAGCGACTACTTCGACTACTACCGGCTGGCCGCTTACCTCGGCGAGCGGACCAGCGAGCGGATCGGCATCGTGATGGGGGTGCCGAGCCTGATCGACCTCTTCGACGAGAAGAACCACGCTCAGCTTCCCGGCGGGATCCTGGAAAGCTTCGGCCGGTTGTTCAAGAACGACCTGAAGCTGTACGTCTACCCGCTGCAGCCCGCGCCGGATGCCGAGCTCAAGACCGTGAACGACATCAGCGTCCAGCCCGAGCTGCAGCCGCTGTACAACTACCTCGCCGGGCGGGGTAGCTTCGTCCACCTCGACAACTACCGGCCTGAGTACCTGTCGATCTTCAGCCGGGACGTGCTGCGCCGGATAGCCGAGGGCGACGACTCCTGGGAAAGCATGGTCCCTGGCGATGTCGCCCAGTTGATCAAGCGCCGCGGGTTCTTCGGCTGCGGCAAGCGGGACAGGGACTGACCGCCCCGGTACCACCGGCCCAGCGTTATGTGCTTGTCGTAAGCGCCGCGCCGCTGAGAACATCACCGGCATGCCTGCCTTCAGCGCTCATGACGGGACCCGGCTCGCCTACCACGTCTTCGGAACCGGCCGGCCGCTGGTCTGCCTGCCGGGCGGCCCGATGCGGGACTCGGTCTACCTCGGCGAACTCGGCGGGCTGTCGGCGCACCGGCAGCTGATCATGCTGGACCATCGCGGCACCGGGCAGTCCGCGATACCGGCGGACACGTCTTCCTACCGCTGCGACCGCCTGGTCGACGACGTCGAGGCGCTGCGCGAGCACCTCGGCCTGGACCAGACAGACCTGCTCGGGCACTCGGCCGGCGCAAACGTCGCGGTGCTCTACGCGGCTCGCCACCCGCAGCATGTCGGCAAGCTTGCCCTGATCACGCCGAGCCCGCGTGCGGTCGGCATCGAGATCACCGGGGACATGCGCCGCGAGACCGCGCTGCTGCGCAAGGACGAGCCGTGGTTCGGCGCAGCCTTCGCCGCCCTGGAGAGGGTCATGGCCGGCGGGGGCACCGATGACGACTGGGCGGCCGTGGCGCCCTTCTTCCACGGCCGGTGGGACGCGGCGGCGCAGGCCGCCGACGAGGCCGGGATCGAGCACACCAACGACGAGGCCGCCGGGATCTTCATCTCGGCGGGTGCCTTCGACCCGGCGGCCACCCGGGCGGCCCTGGCCGGGCTCGGCGCGCCGGTGCTCATGCTCGCCGGGGAGCTCGACCTGAACACCAGCCCGAGCGCCGCGGCCGAATACGCCGGGCTGTTCGGCCAGGCCACGCTCGTCGTGCAGCCGGGCGCCGGGCACTACCCCTGGTACGACGACGCCGACGCGTTCGTCGCGGCCACCGCCGCGTTCCTGGGCTGACCGCCGGCCGCAAGCACTGCCGGTCAGCGGAAGGCCGGCGCGACCTCGGTCATGAACAGGTCGCAGGTGTCCTTCTTGCGGGCGCCGGAGCCGAGGGTGGAGTCCGGGACGATGAGCTCGTCGGCGCCGGCCTCCCGGTACCGGCCGACGATGTCGGCCACTTCAGCGGGGGCGCCGGCGATCACCGGCATCCCGGGCCGAGCTTGCTGCCGCTGCTCGGCAACCCACTCCTTGTCCCGCGACAAGAAGAGGATCGCCTGGGTGGAGACGTGGATCTCGGCCGGGTCGCGGCCGACCTGCTCGCAGTGCTCTCGCAGTACCGAAAGCTTGTGCGCGAGCACCTCCGGCGTCGTCCAGGCGTTCCACTCATCGGCGTGCTGGGCCGCGATGCGCAGCGTGCGCCGCTCTCCCCCGCCGCCGATCAGCAGCGGCATCCGCGGCTGTACCGGGGCGGGCTGGTTCGGCGCATCGGCCAGCTGGAAGTACTGGCCGGCGAAGGTGGTGCGCGGCTGATCGAGCAGCGAGCGCAGGACCTGGACCGCTTCGGCAAACCGGTCCATCCGCTCGCGCACCGTCCCCAGCTCGATGCCGTACGCGGCGTGCTCGTTCACCTGCCAGCCGGCCCCGACCCCGAGGGTGAGCCGGCCGCCGCTGACGTGATCTACCGCGGCGGCGATGTTGGCCAGGACCGCCGGATGCCGGTAGGTCACGCTGGTCACGAGCGGTGCGAGCCGCAGCCGCGGTACCGATGCGGCCAGCGCCGCGATCACCGTCCAGCACTCGAGGGTGTCCCCGTCCAAGGGAGCCGGACTGGAACCGTTCGGCATAAAATGGTCGGCGAAATACATGCCGTCCCAGCCGGTCTGCTCGCAGTGGGCGGTGATCTCGCGGATGTCTTCCCACGGCTGGGCCGGCGATGGCCAGATGCTGAAGCGCATGCGGGCCATCCTAAGCGCCGGCTTACGCGTCTTATGAAGGGCACGTGATTGCGGGCCAGGCGAACGGCTAGGGGATGTGGCATGGACATCGTGAGACTGACCAGGCAAATCCGGAGGTCGGCGACGCTGCTGGGCGTGCTGGCCTTAACTCTCGGCCTGACGGCCGGCGTCGCGCGGGCCGCCGGGGCCGGCAGCGTGACGATCTACCCGAGCATGAGCTATCCGTACACGATCGCGGCCGGCCCGGACGGGGCGCTGTGGTTCACCAACCACGACGGCAACGCGATCGGCCGCATCACCATCAGCGGCACCGTCACCCGCTACACGACCGCCGGCATGGACGGCCCGGAGGGCATCACGGTCGGCCCGGACGGGGCCCTGTGGTTCACCCAGAACAAGAACAACACGATCGGGCGGATCACCACCAGCGGGAAGATCACCATCTTCAGCGGCACCGGCATCAGCGAGCCGGAGGCAATCGCGGCGGGTTCCGACGGGGCGCTGTGGTTCACCAACCTCAACGGCAACTCGATCGGCCGCATCACCACCGCCGGCACGGTCACCAACTTCACCAGCCCCAGCATGAGCCACCCGGACGCGATCGCCGCGGGCAGCGACGGGGCGCTGTGGTTCACCAACAACACCGGCAACTCGATCGGCCGGATCACCACCAGCGGAACCGTCACCAGCTTCACCAACGCCACCGTCAGCGGCCCGGTGGGGATCACGGCCGGCCCGGACGGGGCACTGTGGTACGACAACCACGGCGGCAACTCGATCGGCCGCATCACCACCGCCGGCACGATCACGAACTTCACCGGCACCGGCATCAGCAACCCGGCCGGGATCACGACCGGCCCGGATGGCGCACTGTGGTTCACCAGCCCCGGCAACAACACGATAGGCCGGATCACCACCGCCGGCACGGTCAGCAGCTTTACCGGCACCGGCATCAGCGAGCCGCGGCGGATCATAACCGGCGCCGACGGGGCGCTCTGGTTCACCAACCAGGGCAACAACTCCGTCGGCCGGATCACCACCGCCGGCGTGGTCACCAACGACTACACCGGCATCGACGGCCCAGCCTCGATCACCGCCGGACCCGACGGAGCGCTGTGGTTCACCAACGCCACCGGCAACTCGATCGGGCGGATCAGCACCACCGGGGCGTTCACCGACTACGCCGGCACCGGCATCAACGCTCCCGAAGACATCACGGCCGGACCCGACGGGGCACTGTGGTTCACCAACAACACCGGCGACACGATCGGGCGGATCACCACCGCCGGGACGGTCACCGACTTC
>DASXME010000160.1:0-12899 GCA_036495825.1 Streptosporangiaceae bacterium | reverse complement strand
CCCCCCCCCCCACGCCTCCACCTGCCTTCTAGCTAGCGTGTGGACTTAGTTCTTGCACCTGTTACTTCACGCCGAGGACGGCATAGTTATACATGCCGAAGTACGGCTGGATGTACGCATTGGTGATATGCGGGCTCCGGTAGATGAGCGACTTCGCGTACACCTCGGGAAGGATGCCCGCGTCGGCCATGATTCGCTTGTCGATCACCGGCCAGATGGCATTGCGCTGGGTTGCGCTGAGCCCCACCTTGTTGGACTGGGTGAACGCATTGTTGATTACCGGGTCGTTGAGTTCCTCGATGTTGGCGTTACCGGAGGGAACGATCGCGCTTCCGCTGCTGATCGCGTTCATGAAACCGTTACCGTTCGGCCAGTCAGCCGCCCAGCCACCGAAGTCGAGCCCGAGGCCGTGCTGGTGCACGTACTTGGGAGCGCCCGCGAAGTCGGTGTAGTAGGTGCCCGACGGGTAGCCGTGCAGCTGCAGCTTGATCCCGACCTGAGCCAGCGCCGCCTGCAGTGCCTGCGCGCCGTTGGCCTCCTTGGGCCGGTCGCTGCGGTAAGCCACTCCGGTGGTGAACCCGTTCGGCTGGCCGCACAGCTTCAGTTCGGCCTTGGCCTTGGCCAGGTCACCGGCGGGCTTGGTGGTCGCCTCGTACATGTCGTACTTCGTGTAGCCGAGGGTGATCGGCAGCATGACCGTGCTCGCGATCGAGCCGCCGGCGATCGGTCCGCCGTAGGCCGTCTGCAGGTCCGTCTTGTTGGCCGCATACTCGACCGCTTGCCTGCAGTGCAGGTTGGTCAGCGGTGCGACCTTGGTGTTGATGTAGACGAACCACAGGAACCCGGCCAGCGGGTTGTCGGCCGACTTCATGAGCGTCGGGCTGGACAGGATCTTCGCCCGGGCCGCCGCCTGGACGCCGGTGCCCGCCGCGTCCACGTCAAGGTCGCCGGCCAGCAGCCGGTTGTCGATGTCGGCGGCGTTGACGTTCAGGTTGACGATGATCTTGCTGGCCAGCTGCTTCGCCTGCGGGTCCCAGGAGGGGTTCCACTTGGGGTTATCGACCAGCACGGCCTGCTTGTTCAGCTGGTAGCTCTGGAACATGTACGGCCCGGTGGACTGAGGGTTCAGCTGGTAGTTCGATCCCGTGTCCTTGCTCGGCGGTACGGGGGCCGTCTGGGGGAAGGCCACTACGTACGGGAAGTCCGGGTACGGCTTGAGCAGGTGGAACACGATCGTGAGGTTGTTGGGCGTGGTGATCGAGGTCAGGCCCATCAGGTTCTTGGCCCGGTCCTTGTACGGCCCCGGGTAGGTTGGGTCGGCCAGCAGCTGCGTGAAGTAGGACGGGCCGTTGGCCAGCACGGACCGGTCGTAGGTGCGCTCGACCGCGTACTTGACGTCCTGCGACGTTACCGGCGTGCCGTCCTGGAACGTGACCCCCGACTTGAGGGTGTAGGTCCAGGTCAGGCCGTCGCTGCTGACTACGCCGGTGTTCGTGGCCAGACCCGGCACAAGCGCGTTGCCGCAGGTGCCGGGGCAGGACTTGTACGTAGTGAGCGGTGTGACGAACAGCCGGTCGAAGTTGAGTACCCAGGCGTAGTAGGTGTTGCCGGGGTCGAACGAGTCGGGCGTGCTGCTGTCACCGAAGGTCAGCGTCCCGCCCTTATGGGTGGACGGGTTAACCACCTGATTGGTGCCCTCGTTGAAGGATGTCGTGGTCGACCCAGTGCTACCACCGCCGCCTCCACCACCGCTCCCGCTGCCGCACGCGGCCAGGATCAGGGCGCCTACCGCTCCTACAGCGGCAAGGCCCAGAGTTCCGCCTCTCTTCATGTGTCAAACGCCTCCTGTATAACTTTGATGGAACGGCGGGTAGCCCACTTACCGGGATCTCGGGTCAAGCGCATCTCGCAACCCGTCGCCGAATAGGTTAAACGCCATGACGGTAAGGAAAATGGTCACACCGGGGATGATCATGAACATGGGATCGATCTGGTAAAACTGCTGGCTCACAGCCTCGGAGAGCATACCCCCCCAGCTCGGGGCGGGGGGGATCAGGCCGACACCCAGGTAGTCAAGGTACGACTCGAACAGGATGTTTGTCGGAATGAGCAGCGTGGAGTAGACCAGGATGGGGGCGATCAGGTTCGGCAGCAGCTCGCGGAACACGATGTAAGGCCACCGTGCTCCCAGGCTGCGCGCGGCATCCACGAACTCGCGCTCGCGCAGCGAGATGGTCTGCCCGCGGACGATCCGGCCGATATACGGCCAGGCGAAGAACCCGATAATGAAAATGAGCAGCCCGACGCGCAAGGTATTGCCGCTGGCGCCGAATGCCGCATTGGGTACGACGCCGGCCAGCGCGATCGCGAAGACCAGCAGCGGGAAGGCGAGGAACACGTCCATCGCCCGCCCGATCAGCGCGTCCAGCCACCCGCCGAAGTAGCCGGCGATGACGCCCATGAATGTCCCGATGCATACCGCGAGGGCGGTAGCCAGGAATCCGATGAGCAGCGAGTACTGGGCCCCATTGACGATGCGGCTCAGTACGTCGCGCCCGAAGATGGGCTCGACGCCGAGCGGATGGGCCGTACTGATCCCGCCGAGCGTCCCGTTCGGGCGGCTGAAGGTCGGATTGATCAGGCCCTCGTGGAGGGTGTCCGGGTTCTGCACTAGGTGCGGGCCGACGATCGCGACCAAGATCAGGAAGATGATGATCACCCCGCCGGCCATCGCGACCTTGTCGCGGCGCAGCCGCCGCCAGGCGATCTGCCCCAGCGAGCGGCCCTGAATCGCCTTCACACTGCCACTTACCAGTGCGGCCTCGGGGTCCAGCTCCAGCGGCTCCAGTGGCGCGGTCATCGAGAAACGACGCTCCCCATCCGTGATAGCCGAAACACTGTGGCCACCACCTGTTCCGGCATCGTGTTACAGCTTTACCCGGAGAATGTCCTGGTTTGCACTGCGACGCCAGAGGCGTGGCGCGGTCGTTCCTGGATTGTGATCTAACAGACATGAACCAGGCAAGGCTCGCTCGTCCCACGTTGCGAGCTGATCGCTCCCGTTCAGTCACTATACGCGTGACCACCCTGACGCGAGCGTTACCCCCCGCCTGGGCGCGCCGGGCGTGGTCCGGCTCAGCCTGGTCTGGCCTGGCCAGACGCAAGCCGGTCCTGCTCGCTGGCGGCTCGGCCCTACTCGCTGGCCTACCCGCTGCCTACTCGCTGCCTACTCGCTGGCGGACAGGACGATCTTGCCGACCTTGCCGCCGCCGCTGAACCTAGCGTAGGCAGCGGCCACGTCGTCAAGCCGGAAGATCGCGTCGACCAGGACCCTGATGCGCCCGGCGGCCAGCAGCGGCAGCACGTGCTGCTCGACCTGACGGGCCAGCGCCGCCTTTTCCGCGAGCGGGCGGCTGCGCAGCGTGGAGCCGCTGATCCGGCCGCGCTTGATCATCAGCGCATGAAGGTCGAGCTCAACACGGCCGCCGGCGCTCAGGCCGATGATGACCATGCGGCCGCCGGTCGCCATGGAGCTGAGGTTCCCGGCCAGGTTGGGCGCGCCGACCAGCTCGAGGATCACGTCGAAGGGCCCGTGCTCGGCGAAACCCTCCGGGTCGATCACCGACTCGGCGCCGAGCGCCGCGACGGCCGCCCGGCTGGCCGGGTTGCGGACGGTCGCGGTGACATGCGCCCCGGTGGCCACGGCCAGCTGGACAGCGGCGCTGCCGACGCCGCCCGCGGCGCCGTGCACGAGGAGCCGCTCGCCAGGTTGCAGCCCGCCCTGGCCGAATATCGCGTCGTAGGCCGTCATGTATACCTCAGCGAACCCGCCCGCTTCCGGCCAGCTCAGCCCCTCGGGGACCGGCATGAGCTGATCCTCGGGCACGACAGCCAGCTCCGCCTGCCCGGCGCCCGCCACGATGGCCATGACCCGGTCGCCGGAATGGAACCGGGTGGCGCCGGGGCCGGCCCTGGCGACCTCGCCGGCCAGCTCAAGCCCGGGGATGTCCGCGGGGATACCGGACCCGGGCGGCGGCGGGTAGAAACCGAGCAGCTGCATCTGGTCGGCACCGTTGAGTCCCGCGGCCCTGACCCGGACCAGGACCTCACCGGGCCCTGGCTGCGGATCGGGATGCTCGGCGACGATCATCGCGGCATCACGGATGGTGGCGGCTCGCACGTTCCCATTCCCCTTTCGCTCGTTCGTGGGCCATCATGGCGTGCCGGGCGACGTGCACCAGTCGACGGGGGTCAGGACCGGCGGTGCTTGAGCTGACCGCGCAGGATGACCGCCCGAGGGTGGTCCAGCTGGGCGAGATCGGCCCGCGGATCGGTGTCGTAAACCACGGCGTCGGCCGGCCCGCCCGGGACAAGACCCGGCAGCCCCAGGAAGGACCGGGCCGTCCAGGAGGCGGCGGCGATGGCGTCGTGCGGCCTGACACCGGCGGCCGCGAGAGCGCGGATCTCGTCGGTGATGCGCCCGTGCTGCGCCGAGTCGGTCCCGGCCAGGATGGTGACGCCGGCTTCGGCGGCGGCCGCCGCCAGCTGGCCGTGAACGCTCGCCCCGCCGAGATACCAGTCCTTGCGGGGGCCGTCGGGCCAGCCGCTCATCTGGTCCAGGTCCTCGGTGATGACCGAAAGCGTCGGGGTCAGGGCGGTGCCCTGAGCGGCGATCTGAGGCAGCAGGGCCGGGTCCAGGCACATGCCGTGCTCGATGGAGTCCACCTTCGCCGCGACCGTGGCCGCCCCGCCCGCCGCATGCTGGGTATGGACCGCGACCCGCCCGCCGACCGCGTGCACGGCAGCCACGACGGCCGTGAGCACGTCGGCGGGGAGCGGATCATCGGCCACTCCCCAGTCGGCGATGAGCTTGGCCCATCCGGTGCGGGCCGCCTGCGCGGCGGCGAGCGCGGGAAGTTCCTCGTGGCTGGCGCGCCGCCCCCAGCCGTCGAAGAACTGTCCCGCCTGGGCGATCCACGGCCCGGCATGCACGGCCCGCGGCACGTCCGGGTCACGGCCGAACCAGTCCGGCGGGTCACCGGCAAGCCCCGGCGAGCGGATCATGGTCACGCCAGCGGCGACGTGTTCCCGCAGATGCTCGCGCAGCAGCGTGTCATCTAGCGCGTGCCCCGGCGCCTCGGCACCGGGGTGGGTGTGCGCGTCCACCAGCCCGGGCAGCAGCCATCCCTCGGCGACAAGCTCCGCCGCGCCGACCGGGTCGGTGGTCCACCGGTCACCGTCGGCGTACAGGTCTACCGGCTCCCCCTCGGGGAGGGCCCAGCCGCGTACCTGCAGAACGCTCATCCGTCACTCCCCCGGTCGCGATGGCCTTTCCGGTTCCGTGACATTATCCCGGATCGGTGGCCAGGTCCCGGGGGGAAATGTCCAGCGCCAGCTGTGCGGGAATCCTCGCGTCACCCGGGCCGTCGAGCATGCGCACCTGATTCCGGCCCGCCCTCTTGGCCCGGTACAGGGCAAGGTCGGCGCTCGCCAGCAACCCGGGGATGTCGTCGCCGTGCACGCCAAGCACGGCGGCCCCGATCGACACCGTGATGCGTACCTCACCGGTGGCAAGAACGGCGGCCGTCTGACTCACCTGCTGGCGCAGCCGTTCGGCGACCTGGCCAGCCTCGGCCGCATCGGCACCGGGCAGCAGGACGACGAACTCCTCGCCGCCAAACCTGCCCACCACGTCAGAGTCGCGCACCTGCTGGCGGAGCGCTTCGGCCAGCCCGGCCAGAACCTGATCACCGGCCAGGTGCCCGTGCGTGTCGTTCACCCGCTTGAAATGATCGATGTCGATGAGCAGCAGGGCCAGGGAGCTCTTGCCCCTGGACATCCTGGCCATCTCGGTATCGGCCTCCCGCTCCCAGGCGGCCGCGTTCAGCAGTCCGGTCTTGGCATCGGTCCGCGCGGCCGTGCGCAACTGCTGGTGCAGCAGGCTGCGCTGCAGCAGGACGACCGGCGGCAGCGCGACAAAGAGCAGCACCGGACTCAGCGCGCAGGCGATCGTGACCAGCACGCCCACGCAGACCTCGGTTACGTCGAGTACCACCCCCTCCGCATCCCAGAGCACGTCTCGCCAGCGCAGCTGCGGCCGGGACGCGTGCACGGCGACGGCGACCAGCGTCGCGTTGAACACGCTGAACAGCGCGGCGCAGCCGATCGCGATCACGACGGTCACCGGCCGGGTGAACCACACTTCGGGGCCGGGATAGGCGAACCACGCGGCCAGATCACGCACCGTGCCGGCCCGGAGGCCGAAATGGCCGAACATGATCGAGGCCGCCGCGCCGGCCAGGCCCAGCGCCGCCGCGCTGAACGCCCGCCGGTAGAAGACGCTGCTGCGCATCCGCAGCTGCACCAGCACGCTGAGCGGAATCGGGGCGAGCAGCGCGTACACCGGGGGCAGCAGCAGCGCGATGGGCAGCCACCAGGCAGAGAGCAGGTCACGCGACACGCCGGCCGGCAGGCCGAGCCGCCTGGTCGCCTCGATGCAGGCGGCACCGCAGGCCAGCAGTGCCGCAAACATCAGGAACTCCCCGGCCCGCAGCGGCGTCCTGGCCAGTTCCCAGCCGATCAGGGCCAGATCGCCGGCCAGCACCACGATGACGTACGCCACCAACGGCGTCGGCTCGGCCGCCAGCGGCCACGTCGTGGGCCGCCGCAGCAACCGCCCGAGACCCTGGGGCCGGCCGGGCCGGTCTTGCGGCAATGCTGCCTGCTGGACTGCCATGTCCTCCCGCCCATGACCACGTCGCCGGGTACCCCGCCGGTACGCTCCGAGCAATCACGCAGAGTGCCGCCGGAGAGGGCGCCGAACTACTCTCGGTAACACAATAGATGCGTTGCGTGCGCGAGGCCCCGGAAACCGGTATGTTGGTCGCCGCACAGCGCGGACACGTCGGCGGCCAGGGACAGTGCAGCCGGAACGTGCCCGCACCGTGCGACGGCACTGCGTGACGGCCACACCGTGCGACGGCACTGTGCTGAAAGACGGCTGTGCCGACGGATGAGGGAGAGGGCGCTCGATGCGAGGCGTGATCTGGAACTGACACTCCGGCCGGGACTGTAGTGTCACCGTCACGCCAGCACAGTCACGCCAGCACCGTCACGCCAGCACCGTCGCCCCGGCAGCGTCAGGGTCAAGAACAGCCAGGGTCAGAACGGCACCGGTACGGCGGCTGAGCCCTCTTCCGCCTCGGCGAGCTCGGCTACCGCGTCCCGTTCGAACAGATCCTCATGGCTGCCGCCCGGCATCCCGTTCGCGTCTGCTCCCGCTCCGCCCTGGAGCATCAGGCCCGGCTCGATGATGTCGCTGGCCGCCGTCCCCTCGGCAGTCGCGTCGTCGGACGGCCGGCGGGTGCGCTGGAAGTGCGAGACGCCGCGGGACAGGTTGTGGCCGATGGCGTCCGCGTCGATCTCGACGTAGATCCGGCGCAGGCCCTCCTTGTCGTCGTTCTCTCGCACCTGCAGCCGCCCGGCCACCACGACGGCCTGGCCCTTGTGCAGGGACGGCGCCACGTTGTCGGCCAGCTTGCGCCAGCAGTTGACGGTCGCGAATGACGTGTTGCCGTCCCGCCATTCGCCGGTTTCGCGGTCCACATAGCGCTGCGTCCAGGCGATACGCATCGAAACGATGGGCGTGTTCCCCTTGATGGTCCGGTAGTTGGGCTCCGAGGCCACGTAACCCGCCAGGGTCACTGTTGCGCCGTTGATCATCGGATCCTCCTGAGCGATTCCCGCGGCACGGTGCCGTGGGGCTGGTCGAGCTAACGGCGGGTGGCGCTGCGCCACCGGCCTGTTACCACGATGACCCGCACGAGGGGGTCCCGGCGGCCCGGAACGCGCGCTGTGGATTACCGGGCGCGACGCCCGGGATCTGTGGAGAGCCAATTGCCATACTCAGATCAGCGGCGTCATAATGCCCCGCCGGATCCGCGCTGAGCCCACTTGCCGGCACCGCAGCCGGCCCGGCCAAGGCAGACGGCGAGGTTACGCTGCGACGAGTTCCGTCGGCTGCGCGATCACATCGACCAGGGCGCCGTTGCGCATCACCGTGATCGCGAGCGGCCGGCCGATCGCGTCACCGAACATCAGCCGCTGCAGATCCTGCGACACCGCAACCGGACTGCCCGCGGCAGACAGCAGGACGTCACCCGCGCGCAGGCCGGCCCGATCGGCGGGCTCGCCCGCCATGACCTGCGCGACGCGCAGCCCGTTCACCCGGCCGGTCCGCTCGCGTAGCCAGGCCGGCAACGGCGCGGGCACGGTCACCAGCCCGAGGTACGCCCGCCGCACCCGGCCGTCCTGCATCAGCGACGAGATAATCCGCCGGGTGGTCGAGTTGACCGGCACGGCCAGCCCCAGCCCGATCCCGGCCACCGCGGTGTTGATGCCGACCACCCTGGCGTTCGCGTCGGCCAGCGCGCCGCCTGAGTTGCCCGGGTTGAGCGCCGCGTCGGTCTGGATCACGTCCTCGACCAGGCGGGCGACGGCGCCCCGGCCATCCCTGGTCGGCAGCGACCGGCCGAGCGCGCTCACCACGCCGGCCGTCACCGATCCGGCCAGGCCCAGCGGGTTGCCGACCGCGACCACCAGCTGGCCCACGACCAGCTCGTCGGCCTCGCCCAGCTCGGCGGGCGGCGGTGTGTCCCCCGCCGACCTGAGCACGGCAAGATCGGAGAGCGGGTCGACCCCCACCACACGGAACGGCGCGGTCGCCACGTCCGCGAACAGCGCCGTACCACCCTGGGCGCGGCCGACCACATGAGCGTTGGTCAGCAGGAACCCGTCACCCGTATAGACGACGGCCGAGCCGAGGCTCTCCCCCGTTCCGGCTGCTCCGCCGCCCGCCCTCGGCACCCGCAAGCTCGCCACCCGCGGCGTCAGCTCGGCGGCAACGCCCGCCACTACTTGGGAGTACGCGTCAAGCGGGGAACCAGATGCCATGCCGCCTCCAGCGAATAATGATTACAACATTACGTCCGAACGGTGCCGGCTGGCCACAACTTCCTCGCAGCGTTACGCCACCGGCGTAAGCCACCCCCCCCACCCCCCGCAACACCGAAGTCCACCGATGGGAAGCCAGTGGCGTCGATGTGAGGGTTGCTGCCCATCGGTGGGCAGCCATGGCGCTATCGACGCCCTTGCTGCGTGGGGGCAGCGGGGTGGGTGCTGCGGCGGGGCGGGTTAGGGGCGGGCGGGGCGGATCCGGAGCGGGCCGAGGTAGAGCGAGGTAGAGCGAGTCAGACCGGAGCCAGAACGGGCCGGGGCGGAACGGGGCGAGGAGGGCGGCACGGGGCGAGGAGGGCCGGAACGAGCAGCGGCGGGCTGGCGGGGAGGCGGCGGGAGGCGGGGCGGAGTCAGTGCCACCAGGGGGTGCGGCGTTGCTGGGCTACGTGCAGGGCGGGCTGGGTTACCGCGGCGACGTGCTGGCCCAGGTGGTGCAGGTGCTCGCTGACCCAGATCAGCTGCGGATGGTGGTGCGCCAGGGCGCTGGCGGCGGTGTCTGGGCGGCCGGAATGGGCGAGTCCGCCTCGGGCGGGAACTTCGGCGGGCAGCGCTTCGCCTCGGGCGGGGCGGCCAACCTGGATGGCGATCTGCTCGTAGAAGCCGGCCAGTTCGGCGGCCAGGTCGCGCAGTGCGGCCCGTTCGGGCTCGACGTGCTCGGGCGCGTCCGGGTAGGCCGACGAGCCGCGGACGCGCAGGCCGGCCAGCGAATAGGCGGTCAGCCTGAGGCGCATGCTGGCCATCACGAGGCCCCAGAGCTCTTCTTTGGGTACCTGCTTGGCTCCCTGTTCTGCCAGGTAGCCGCGCAGCGCATCGTCGAGGCGGATGCCGGCGGTCGCGGCGGGGACCGCCGCATCGGGGGCCAGGCCGCGCAGGCCGAGCGCCCAGTCCACCGCCTGGGTGAGGTACGCGCTGCCGCGGCGGTAGGCGTCCGCGAGGTCGTCGCCGACCACGCCGCCGGCGCCGCGCGGCCAGAACAGCATCCCGACGACCAGGCTGACCGCGCAGCCGAGCGCGACGTCCTGGATCCGCAGCAGCCCGACCTTCCAGCCGGCCGGGGCGAGCAGGTTGAACAGCACCAGGACGGTGATCGTGAAGGCCGCCTGGCCGACCGCGAACGGCGCGGTCCCCGGGGCGTAGGAGGCGACCAGGACGGCGATCGGCAGCGCGACCCACAGGGCGGTCGATCCGGTGCCGATGGCCAGCAGGAGCGCGGCGCCGATCACAAAGCCGAGCAGGGTCCCCGCCAGCGCCCGCAGCGCCGTGGATCCGGTGGATGCCGCGTTCGAGCGCAGCACCGACAGCGTGCCGAGCACCACCCAGAAGCCGTGCTGCACGCCGCTGAGGTCGGCCACGGCTACCGCCGCGGCCAGGCCGACCGCGCCGCGCAGGCTGTTCAGCAGCCACACCGAGCGGAAGCTCGCGTGCCGGGCGACCACGCCCGCGGCGACGGCCAGCCCGCCGCGCCAGCCCTTGGCCGGCTGGTCGTCGGTCCGCCCGCCGTACCAGAGGCGGCGCTGCTTGGCGATGAGCTCGGGCGAGGCCCGCCGGGTGGCAACCAGAGTGTCCGCGGCGAGGGTCAGGGCGGCGACCGCGATCGCCTGGGCGTGGAAGGCAAACCTGGCGCAGTCCCGAACGCGGTCGGGATCACCGGTGAGCGCCCGCTGATGCGCGACGCTGGCCGCGCGCGCCTGCTCGAGCCGCCCGATGTCCAGCCCGCCAAAGCCCGACCCGCCGGTACCCAGGCTGGCGGTACCTGACCCGACCGTGTCCGGCCCGCCAACGCCAGACCCGCCGACACCAGCCTCCTGGCCGGACAGGAGGCTGGCTACGTCGTGCAGAACGTCGGCGGTGACACCGAGCAGGTCGCGGTCGGCCTGCCCGGCGTGGCTCAGATCCAGGTGGCCGTCCAGCGCATCGCCGGTCAGGGCGGTGCACCATTCGAGCAGCTGGACCACGTTGGCCAGCGCCTGGTCGGCGGTGGCCAGGCCGGTGGGCCGGTACGGGGTGGCCGCGAACGCGGTCATCAGGTCGCGCTTGGCCGCGTGGGACGCCGCCAGGTGCGCCGGCGTCGCCGTGCCGCCCGCCGCGGCCTTGAGCTGCGCGGCCAGCGCGGTCGCCGAAGCGGCCGCGGTCGCCCGCAGCCGGTCCCCCGGCGACCGCGGGGAGAGCAGCAGGACCGCCGCGGTGCTCACGGCGGCGGCCAGCCACCAGCCGGCCAGCCGGGCCGGGATCGTGCTCACCGCGCCGGACGAGGCCACCGGGAGCACGTAGGCGAGCAGGGCGGCGGTGATCCCGGAGGCGGCGTTGGGCCCGGCTACCCCGGCGAAGAATATGGCGAACGCCACCGGGATGGTGACGATCGCGGCCAGCCATGCGGTGCCGCTGACCGCGGTGCCGATCGTCAGGGCGACGCTGCCGACGACGGCCAGCCCGAGGTGGGCTACCGCCTTGTCCCGCCTGGTCCCGCCGAACGAGGCCATCACCAGCGAGGCGAAGCTGCCGAACACGGCGAACAGCGCCATCTGCAGATCGCCGATGACCTTGAAGGTCAGCGCGAACAGGGCGGGAACGACGAGGGTCGCGCGCACCGCCCGCAGCGCGGCGGGCACCGACCAGGCCGGCAGCAGCGAGTCGGGCCGGGGCCGGGCCGACGGCAACCGGACACGCAGCCACCCGGCATAAGCATCGGCCCTACTCATCAGCGCAGTCTAAGTTGATCGCGCCCATCCGGGTAACCTCCGGGCCGTCGAGCCAACGACGCCGAGCCGGCCAGCTAACCGCGCGCGGTCTTCAGCTCGGCCCGGAACCTGTCGTACTCGGAAAGCTCCTGCCTGACCGGCAGCAGCACGGTCTCGCGCGCGACCATGCTGATGCGCGACCGCATGACCTCCTCGACCTGGGCCCGCTCCTTGTCGGCGGCCAGCATCACCAGGTTCATGCAGCCGGACGCGGTCAGCCAGCCGAGCAGCAGCAGGGCCACGATCACCGCGACCACCCAGGGCAGCAGGGTCAGCTGGTCGAGCAGCGGCGAGGACACCTGCCGGTCTACGTGGAACCCGCCGAAGGCCAGGATCGCGCCCATCCAGGCGACGCCGGCCACCATCGTGGCGATCAGCAGCCATTGCCAGAACCGGACCAGCCGCCACCAGGCGGGCACGCCGGTTTCGGCGGGCAGCGACTCGCCGATCGCCGCGCCGAGTGCGCGCGGGATGGCGTCCGCTCTCGACCGGGTGGCCGAATACACGGTGCGCGACCACGGGACGGGCAGCAGCGCGCCGATCTCCGCGCCGAACGCGGTGAGCGCGTTGTCGATCTCGGCCGGCTGCGCCTCCCGCGGCCCGGCCGCCAGCTCGGCCAGCTGGCCGGCGATGTTCCACGGCGCCATCTTCCTGGCCGGATTGCGGCCAGGCAGGCGGCTGGTCAGGGCGGCGACCGGCCACCCGATGTAGTCGGCGGCGCGCAGCTCGCGCGCTCCCTGCATCGCATCGCAGACCGCCGCCGTGCCGGACGCGCGGGCGAAGGCGTCGGTGAGCGCGACGGCGCTGCCCTCGGGCACCGAGACGGGACGGCCGCCGGCGTAGACGTCAAACTTCGCAGTCAGCGCGTCGATGTCGGCCTCGAGGCGCTCGCTGGCCGCCCGGCGCGCGGTCACCGCCTCGATCAGTACCTTGCGCAGCTCCTCGATGCCCGTCCCGGTGGCCGCGGACGTCAGCACGATCCTGACGTCATGCAGGCCCTCCGCATCGAGCAGCCTGCGCAGGTCGTTCGTGCAGTCCTCGACCTGCTCGGGGCTGAGCAGGTCGGCTTGGTTGAGCAGCACCGTGGTGACCGCCGAATGGCCGGCCAGCCGGGTCAGGTACCGGCTGTGCACGGACGCGTCGGCG
>DASXME010000159.1:0-3377 GCA_036495825.1 Streptosporangiaceae bacterium | reverse complement strand
GGCCGCCGTCGCCATGTGCGGCTCGTCCGGAGTATCGCCGGCCAGCCGCAGCGCGACGTACGCCTCCACCGTGGTGGACAGGTCACCCGGGCCGCCGTGAAAGTTGGCCCAGGTGCCGTCCGCGCGCTGCTTGGACCGGATCCAGCGGCCCGCCGCGGCGGTCTCGGCTTCGGTCCTGACGCCGAGGAACTCGCGGAGCAGCAGATCCTCCGCGTCCATGGTGACGTTGGTCTCGAGCTCGCCTTGCCACCAGCCGGGCTCGTGCTGCAGCCCGAGCAGGTGCTCGCGGGCCCGGTCCAGCGTCACCCTGGCCGCCTCGGGCACCGAGTCCCGGCCGGCCTGCGAGGGAGAGTACGTCAGCGTCATCCGAAGTCCCCGCCGCTCAGTTTTGCCTGGTCGTGATGAACTGCGCGATCGCCGAGAACTCCGCGCGCACGTCGTCCGGCATGTCGGTCTCGGCCAGGCAGCGCTCCGCCTCGGCGAGCTGGGTGTCCGCCTCGGTCTCG
The DNA here is from genome assembly GCA_036495825.1 of Streptosporangiaceae bacterium. Classification (GTDB taxonomy): domain Bacteria; phylum Actinomycetota; class Actinomycetes; order Streptosporangiales; family Streptosporangiaceae; genus PALSA-505. The sequence continues at coordinate 2,871 of DASXME010000159.1, read as the reverse complement.
GCCCACCGCTTGCCGTCCGCCTCCTCGACCAGCCTGGCCGCGCGGATCAGTTCCTCCTCGGACAGCTCGCCCGTGCGGGCCAGCAGCTCGCCCAGCTCGCGGGCTTGCCGAGTCTCGCTGGACAGGGCGGCCACTACCGGCAGCGACTTCTTCCTGGCCCGCAGGTCGGCCCGAACCGGCTTGCCGGTGATCTCGGGCGCGCCCCAGATCCCCAGCAGGTCGTCGGTGAGCTGGAAGGCCAGCCCGGCGTGCGCGCCGTACCCGGCGAGCCCCATGGCCAGCGCCGGCGGCGCGCCCAGGTAGACCGCGCCGATGCTGCTCGCGCAGGCCATCAGCGCCGCGGTCTTGTCGCCGGCCATCGCCATGCACTCGGTCAGCGTGACGTTGTCCCGCTTCTCGAACGCCAGGTCAGCGCCCTGGCCGGCGATCAGCCGCAGCACGGCCGCCGACAGGCAGCGGGCGGCCCAGCTGCCGTGCTGGCCGCCCTCTTCGAGCAGGATGTCCTGTGCCAGCGCGTGCAGGGCGTCTCCGGCCAGGGTGGCCGGGCCGATGCCGTAGACCTTCCACGCGGTCGGCCGGTGCCTGCGCTCGACGTCGCCGTCCATGATGTCGTCGTGCAGCAGCGAGAAGTTGTGCACGAGCTCGACCGCGACCGCGGCCGGGACACCCTGGTGCGGCGCCGCGCCCGCGGCCCGCGCGGAGAGCAGCGCCAGGGCCGGCCGCAGCGCCTTGCCGCCGGATCCGGTCGGGCGTCCGTCGGCGTCGGTGAGGCCGAGATGGTAGGCGGCCACCATCCGCACTTCCGGCGACAGCCGGTCGACGGCGGCAGCCAGCGCCGGGCCGACGAGGTCGCGGGCCACCGCGACGCCGTCCGGCATCACGGCGGTCATGCGCCCGCTCCTGGTACGCCGGCGATCTCGCTGGCCTGCTGGGCGGCTGGGCTGAGCACGGCAGTCCGCTGCGACGCGGCATGTGCCCGTCGCAGTTCTCGTGCCGCGTTGAGTCCGCTGCGCACGGCTCCCTCCATCGTGTCGGGCCACCCGGTGTCGGTCCACGCTCCGGCTATCGCCAGCCCCGGCAGCGAGGTGGCGGCCGACGGCCGCAACCGCTCGCAGCCAGGAGCCTGACGGAACGTGGCCCGTCGTTCCCTGGTGACGAAAAAGTCGGTGACCCGCGCGCCGCGGGCCGCCGGGAATAGCTCGCCGAGTGCCGGCAAGTACATCTCACGCAGCCGGGCGGCCGGGACATCCACCTGGTCGTCGGCGGCAGACACCGACACGGCCAGGTACTGGCCGCCCGACCGCGCCTGGTCGCGGTCAAGCCCGGACTGCTCGGTCCGGTCGAACACCCACTGCACCGGGGAATCCACGGCCGCGACGAACGGTTGCGCCATCACCGGCCGGTCGTAGACGACATGCACGTTGACGATCGGCGATGAGCCGAGCCCCGACCACTGGTCGGGGGACGGCGGCTGGCCGGCCGCTCCGGCCGGCAGCAGCCGCGCGGCCTGGTCGGCGGGCACGGCGAGCACGACGGCGTCGGCCTCGATCACCGGGCCGTCCGCCCAGGAGGAGCCCGCGGCCTGCGGGGGCGGCGGCTCGGGCCAGGACTCGCCATTGCTGAACGGCAGCACCGGCTGCTGGTCGGCCAGCGCCGCCGCGTCGTCGTCGGCCGCGCGGGCGGTCCCTGCGTCGCCCTTGCGGCCCAGCCGGACGATGAACCCGCCGGCCTGACCGGGCGCGGTCTCGATGGCCGCGACCTTGGCGCTCAGCCGGAGCTGCGCGCCGGCCCGCCGCAGGTGCGCCAGCGCGGCGCTGCCGTGCAACTCGCCGAGCGGCACCGCGGGCACGCCGATGTCGGCGGCGTCGCGCCGGCCGAGCAGCGCGGTCTTCACCACGGTCGCGGCGAGCGCGAGGTTGGCGTCGTCGCCCGCGATGTTCAGCGAGGAGATCGTGAACAGATCCCAGAGCGCCCGGCGGGCCCGCTCGCTCTGGCCGCGGGCGGCGAGCCAGTCGCCGAGCCGCTGATCATCCAGCGCGGGGTCGGCCGGGTCCAGGCGCATCATCCCGAGAGCGGCGCGTCCCACCTGAAACCGTTCGGAAAATGAAAGGAGAGGGTAACCGGCCAGGGCCATCCCCATGTGCAGCGGTCCTGGCAACGCGTTGCGGCGGAGCCGGGCCGGGCGCTGCGGCGGGCGGCCGGGCGCCAGCACGGTCACGTCGAAGCGGTCCTGCAGCCGGACCGAGCCGGTCATGCCGAGCCGGGCCAGCAGCCCGCGGTACGCCGTGCAGCAGCGCAGGAACACGTGCTGGCCGTTGTCCACGACCAGGCCGTCGCGGGCGAACGAGCAGGTCGCGCCGCCGAGCCGCGGCCTGGCTTCGAGCAGGGCCACGTCGTCGCCCCGCTCGCGCAGCGCGATGGCGGCGGTGATGCCGGCCAGGCCGCCGCCGATCACCGCCACGCGGCGCGGGCCGCGGCCGCCCGCCGAGAGGCGTGGCCCGGCCGACGCCCGGTCGGCCGCCGGCCCGTCGGTGCGCGCGGTCACGATGATGCCCCCGATGCGCCGGACGGGTCGGGCGCCTCGGCGCTGCGTGTGCCGTATGCGCTGTGTGCCCCGTATGCGCTGTGCGGCCCGGGTGCCCCGTTTGCACCGTGTGCCCCGTTAGCGCTGTGCGGCCCGTGTGCCCCGTTAGCGCTGTGCGCGGCTGGTGTGACGTGCATGCGGGGGGCCGCGGCGGGCGGGTGCGGCGGCCGCGGCCGTACCGCCATCCCGGCCAGCGAGCGGACCGCCACCGTGACCTTTTCGCCGGTGGACAGCGACATCCGGCCACGCAGCACCTCGGCCGGAGTCGCGGCGATCCGCTCCAGCAG
>DASXME010000158.1:0-2621 GCA_036495825.1 Streptosporangiaceae bacterium | reverse complement strand
GTTGTACAAGACGGTGTAGTAGCTTTGCGAGTTTATCGGCTCCGGGCTGAAGTAGCGGACGTCGTCGCCGTTGTGATCGAAAGTCTCGGTGAAGATATCGCGCGCGCCGCGCGGCATCTCAATCCACCCGACCTGCGCGTAGTAGAAACCGTTGGTGACCATGACCCACGACGACACGTATGAGTTGTTGGGGTTGATGTAGTACACCCAGGGCGAGTAGTTGTAGATGTCGGAGTAGACCCCTCCAACCGTGCCGCCCGGGTTTCGGTGCCAGCCGTCAAACCGGGGGAATTTGAAATCGTCTGACCGGCCGGGGTTGCAGCCGTCGCCGCCGCCCGCGTTCGGCCTGGCCCCGATCCGGGCGGCAGGCGCGGGCGGGCCGGCCTTCGCCGCGACCGCGGGCATGTACGGACGGGGCGGCGAGGCGGCGTGAGCGGAGTAGCCCTGGGTCAGGGCCAGGGGCAGAGCCAGGGCCACGACCGTGGCCAGCCCGCCCCAACGGAGTTTCAGCATGTGCGGTTACCACCTTTCTCCAGCGCTGCCGGCCAGTGCTGCCGGCCAGCGCACTAGACAAAGGTTGCAATAAGGGCGTATCGCCTCGGTAACGTCGCCTTCTCGCTGCCCTGCTCAGCCGTGCGGCCGTGCGGCAGATCAGCCGTGCGGCAGATCAGCCGTGCGGCCAGGCGGCAGACTCATCGCGGTGCAGCATGTGCGCGGTCTCGACCCGGTCGCCGGGGATGATGTACTCGGACACCTCAATCGGCTGGTTGTCCTTCGCGGAGCTGCCGACCCGGACGATCTCCAGTACCGGCAGCACGACCGGGATCTGCAGCGCCGCGGCCTCGTCCTTGGTCGGCAGCCGGCTGCGGTGATGCTCCATCCACGAGATCGGGCCGTGCCCGGCTTTTTCCAGCTGGCACAGCCAGGCTCCTGATACCGCGGTCTGATAGGCGACTTCGGGAGCGTCGCGCACACCGCGGGGATGGATCCAGGAGTTGCAGAGCTGGAAGGGCGGCTCAGCGGGAGGGCCGGTGACGCGGTGCCGCCGCAGGATGGCATCGCCCGCGGTTACCCCCAGCAGCCTGGCCAGCCGGGGGCTGGTCATCACCTCGACCGAGGCGGCCGGCGGGACGTGGTTCTGCCACCGCTCCTCCCCGGACGCGGCGAAAAAACTGTAGCCGGGATGCCCGTCGGCGGTATCCGCGGTGACGATGTCGCTGCGCAGCCGCATCCTGCGGAGCAGGCCATGCCGGACGATCGTTCCCCGGCGGGGCACGGCCCAGACCAGCCCCTCGGACTCGAGCACGGCGATCGCCCGGCCGACCGTGTCCCGGTTGGCCGTGAGCTCGGTGGCCAGGTCCTTCATCCGGGGCAGGTTGGCGCCGGGTTCCCACTCGCCGCGGCGGATGCGGGCGCGCAGCTCAGCGGCGATGTCGAGGTAGCGCGAGTGCGCTGTGACCACCGGCTAGCCACCTCTCGGCCATGGAAGATTTACTTAAGACAATCTTGACATGACCGCAATGGTGCCGTGACGATATATTTACCCAAGATTATCCAGCGCTCGTCCTCCATGCCCCCAATCCCCCGCTACAGGAGGCACTGTGATCAGCCGGAAAACCCGCATGACCTCGCTCGTCCTCAGCGCCGCGCTGCCCTTCGCCATGGCGGCGTTCAACCTCGCCCCCGCTGTCGCGTCGGCGACCGGGCCGGCCGCGGCCGGGGCGGCCGCGATCCCGGCCTATGCGCACATCGTGATCGTGATGGAGGAGAACCACTCCTACAACCAGATCATCGGCAGCTCGTCGGCGCCGTACATCAACTCGCTGGCCAAGGCCGGGGCGCTGTTCACCGCCTCGCACGCGATCACGCACCCGAGCGAGCCGAACTATATGGCCTTCACCTCGGGCTCCACGTACGGCCTGACCTCCGACGCGTGCCCGTTCACCACCGCGCACGCCAACCTCGGCTCGGAGCTGATCAAGGCCGGCAAGTCCTACAGCGACTACTCCGAGTCGATCCCCTCGCAGGGCTCGGAGGTGTGCACCAGCGGCGAGTACGCCCGCAAGCACAATCCGGCCGCGAACTACACCGACCTGCCGGCCAGCGTGAACCAGGCGTTCACCGCCTTCCCGACGACCCCGGCTACCTTCGCGAACCTGCCCACGGTCTCGTTCGTCGACCCCAACCTGCTCGATGACATGCACGACGGGACAGTCGCGCAAGGCGACACCTGGCTGAAGAGCAACATGAGCAGCTACGCGACCTGGGCGGCGGCCAACAACAGCCTGCTGATCGTCACCTGGGACGAGAACGACGGCAGCGCCGGCAACAAGATCGCGACGATCTTCGCCGGAGCGAACATCATCACCGGCAAGTACAGCGAGAGGATCACCCACTACAGCGTGCTGCACACCATCGAAAGCGCCTACGGCCTGACCGCCCTGGGCGCCAGCAAGAACGCAGCCGCGATCACCGACGTATTCAGCTGACCGGGCTCCACCACGCAACCGCTCCGGGGCGGGCCAGGGAACTCCTGGCCCGCCCTCGGGCGTGGTGCCGCCGGGATTATCCCGCTCGGACCGACCCGCCAGAGCCGGCACAGCAACGGACCGGCGCCGTGC
>DASXME010000157.1:0-2768 GCA_036495825.1 Streptosporangiaceae bacterium | reverse complement strand
GCCGCGCCGTGGCCGTTCAGCTGGCCGCCTACCGGCTGGCCTGGGCCGGGCTCGCCGGGGTACCGCTCGACCAGGTGCGAGCCGCCTTCTACTACGTGCGGCACGACCTGACCGTCAGCCCCGCCGACCTGCTCGACGCGGTCGGCCTGGGCGCCCTGATCGAAGACATCCCGCCCGGCCCCTAACCCGCCGGCCGCCCGCCCGCCGGCTGCATCCCGCGCCGAGGGTTGTCGATGGCGCGTTGACCGCCACCAGCGGGTGTCGATGTGCCGTTGACCGCCTTGCCGCCGGGGCGGAAACTGCGCGGCGGGGCGGCGGGCTTAACGGTAGCGGCTGCTGGTGCTGTGCCACTCGAAGCCTCCTCCCATCCAGGCCTGGGCTCCGCGCAGGAAGCGCTGCAGCTCCACCGAAGGGACGGCCGCGAGCTCCCGCTGACTCGCCTCGAACGCCCGCACGAAGTCGTTGTGCAGGCCCACGGCGCGTTCGGTCGCCTCCCGGACCGAGCAGTCTTCCTCGGCGGCGATCAGCAGCACCAGGTTGGAGTCAGGCAGCTCGTCCGCCGCCTCCCGGGCCAGCGAGTGCAGGTCGTTGACGATGACGGCCGCCATGCCCGCCTGCATGACGGCGTGCCGGACCTGCTGCCCGCAGAACAGGTTGGCCGCCAGCTCGTACCCGCCGACGACGTCGATGAGCGTCATCGAGGTGTAGAAGCTGTCCTGCTGCCGGGCGGCAATGTAGCGCCACACGGCCGGCGTGACTTCGAGGTAGCGCCACGCCGCGTACGCGGTCCAGCTCACGTACATCTGGCCGGTGGCGCTGCGCGCCCGCATCACCTGCGCGGGGGTGGCGTGCCGCATCAGGTGATCGGTGGCCGAGCGCAGCGCCACCAGAACGGGGTCGGCCTGTATCTCCTCGTCGAGCTGGCGGGTGTAATCCCCTGCGGGCGGCGGCGGGTCGATCGCCGCCATGATCATCGAGAGCCGGGGCGGCAGCTCGGTCGGCGTGGCCCCCAGCTCGGTGTCGTCGGCGTAGTAGTCGTCGGCCGCCCACCACGCGGCGTTCATCTGGGCGGCGAGGAGCAGCAGGTCGGGATCGTCGCTGTCGGAATGGGTGAGAACGGCCAGCCGCCCGAATCCGGTGTCCCTGAACGCGTCCAGCTGGGTCGCGTAGATCCCGACCTCCTGCGCCCACGCCACCAGCCGCCGGTTGACCTCGTCGGCGAGGTCATCGTTGCTCCGCACGGTCTGCGGGCAGTAGAGCGGCGGGTACGACCCGTCGCCCCACTCCCGCTCGACGTAGGGCACCGGCGCGTACAGGTCGGTGCGCAGCAGATCGGCGCTGCTCAGCTTGGAAAGCTCCCCGGGCTGGAGCCTAGGCCCGGGCTCCGGCCCCGGCTCCGGGGCCGGTGCCGGAGCCGGGACCGTGCCCAGGCCAGCGCCCGGGCCCGTATTCAGGCCCGTATTCAGGCCCGTATTCGGGACAGCGCCCGTGTCCGGGCCCGCGCCAGGCAAACGGAAGGCCGAAGTACCGAGGCCGGACGGCCCGGCGAGCAGCCGGGCCAGCCCGTTCCCCTCCAGTTCCTGGGTCATCCGCGCGTCCTTCACGAGCCGACGTAGTCGGCCGCGATCAGCAGGTAGTGGAAGCTGCCTTCGCGGTAGGCGGTCAGGAACGGGTCCTCGATGCCGGTGGCGACCGAAGACTGGGCCCGCAGCTCCCAGTACGGAATCGTCTGCGCGGTGAGGTCGATGACGTTGATCGGGATGAAGTCGCTGGCCGCCAGGGCCTTGAAGTACTCGCTGCGGGGGTGGATGTCGCAGGTGTAGTGCTGGTCGATCTGGCTGACCGCCTTGGACCGGCCGCCGGTGACGTCGTTATAGCAGCCGGTGATGCAGACATAGCGCCCGCCGTAGGGCAGCAGCCGGCCGAATTCGCGGTAGAGCTGGAACAGGTCGACGTACATCGTGGTTTCGTTGGTCCAGATTCCCTGCCGGGACGCGGGGGCGAAACCGGTGTCGGTCATGTTGCGGAAGTGGAACTGCACCTGATCGGACACGCCTCGCTGACGGGCCTGGTCGTTGGCGAATCCGACCTGAGCTTCGGAGATCGTGACCCCGTCGACCTGGCAGCCGAACCGCTGGCTGGCCATGAAGCTGGTGCCACCGCGCCCGGATCCGCCATCCAGCAGCCGGTGGCCCGGCTCGATGGCGCCGAGATGGTCCAGCAGCAGATCGGCCTGCGCGGTCTCCAGCCGGTGCATCTCGGCGATGATCGCATCGTCCCGGCTGCCGGTTTGCTGATCGAGCACGGCTGGGTCGTAGTCACCGATCCCGTAGTGGTGGTGATAGAGCCCATCGACCTCGCCGAGCCGCATGTTGACCGGGTCTTTCTCGTTGTTCCAGTACGCGGCGACGGACTGCTGATAGGCGCTGCGCAGCACCGGCTTGCCGAGCGGGCTGGTGGTGCGCTCGCTGTCGTCACGGGTCATGGTCATCAGAAAACTCCTCGGGTGCTTGCAAGGCTGAGCGCGGCGGCCTCGGGTTTGACGGTGGTTACCGAAGGGGGCCAGCTTCGTCGCATGCGGGTACTGCGCGAGGATCACCGGCGCAGCGGGCCCGCGGCCCTGAGCACGGTTAGCTGTAGGAGGTGGCGACTTCGACGTGTTCGAGGATGCCCAGTGCGTCGGGGACCAGGACGGCGATGGAGTAGTAGGCGCTGACCAGGTAGGAGATGACGGCTTTGTCGTTGATCCCCATGAACCGCACGTTCAG
>DASXME010000156.1:0-16641 GCA_036495825.1 Streptosporangiaceae bacterium | reverse complement strand
CGCAGCGCGGGGTCGTCGCCGGGGTCGAGCGCGGCAGCCTCTTCCCACAGCGCGTGCTCGCGGGCCAGCCAGGACGGGCGCTCCCTGACCTCAACCTCGGTAAAGCCCGCCTGGTGAAGCCCGGCGGCCAGGTCCGCCCGGCGCAGCCGGAGGCTGAGCCGCTCGTCGGCGCGGTCGACCGGCTCCCAGCCGGTCAGCACCGCCCGGCCGCCGGGCTTGAGCACCCTGCGGATCTCGTCGTAGGCGACGGCCGGCTCGTCGGGAAACTGGATGGCGTCGGTGCACAGCACGGCCTCGACGCTGGCCCCGGGCAGGCCGGTCGCCGTGAGCTCGCCGACGCGGAAGCTCGCGCTGCTCACGCCCATGCGCGCGGCCTGCTCCCGCGCCTCAGCCAGGGCCTGCGCGGAGAAGTCCACGCCGATGAGGCGCGTCCCGGATTGCTTGGCGACCAGCAGGCCATAGGCACCCCGGCCGCAGGCGAGGTCAAGCAGCGTGTCCCCGGGCCTGAGCCTGAGTTCGTCGGTCAGCTCCGGGATAGCCTCGACGACGACCACGCCGGCTCGCGTGCCCGGCGGGAACCCCATGTGCCGGTTCATGATCTCGGCAACGGTCGGCATGACCGCCTGGTTTGCGTACCAGCCGTCGAAGTACTCGGCGGACCGCGGCTTCGGGGGCATCGGCTCAGTATAGAAACGTACCCGCGCGCCCAGCCGTGACGACTGCCATGTGATTCATCATGCTCGCGCTGGACCGATTTTCGGAGCCCGGAAGGGTCACGGCTGTATGTGTTTGCGGGCCAGCATCAGGGCGCCGACGGTTTCGATCCCATCGATCGTGTCGCCGATTGCATCGAAAACGCCGTCGACCGGTACTTCCGCGACGCTCATGTCGAAGTATTTCTCGATCTCCGTATCACCGCGTGCCGATCCCGTGGGTATTACCGGCTGAGCGAGGAAGAAGTACGTGTACCTGTTGGTTTCCGATGGCAGCGAGTAGTACCGGCCGAGAAACCGGAGTCCGACTCCGCTGGCCATGGCGAATCCTGTTTCCTCTTCCATCTCGCGGATGGCTGCCTGCTCCGGGTCTTCGCCTTTATTGAGAGTGCCGGCCGGAAGTTCCAGCGTGTGAGATTTGAGGTTGTGCCGGTATTGCCTGACCAGCACCACGGTGCCACTTGCCGTTACCGGGAGGATCATGACGCTGGCTGGCGTGTCTATGTAGTACCAGTCGATCTTGTTCCCGTCGGGCATCGCCAGTGTCTCGCGCACGAAACGCTTCGGCTTCGGAAGGATAATCTCGGCTTCGATGAGCTGAGCATCCTTCATGCTTCCGGGCTCGGCGCGGCTGGCGTCCGGGCTTGTCATGTCCAGTCCTTTGCAAGTGTCCAGGCGTGATCAAAATGTTGTTCGTAGCGCTCGAATATTTTTCCGGCCGAGTCCGACCGGAACTCGAAAGTCGGCGAGTTGCTTCCGGTGTAGAACCGAAGATACGGCGTGACGATCATCGTTCCGTCACCCCGGACGATGCTAGTATCCGGGTGCGCGTTGTAGATCCTTATCTCGAAATTTTCCCCGCATGCTCCCTGCATCTTGCGGAAACGGATGAGCGACGCACGGATCCTCGCGCTGAGCGTGCCCGAGGGACCTCCCTCGTCCGCGTCGATCGATTCCACTCCGCCGTGTTCCGGGTCAAGCAGCAGGATCTTCACCTGGCAACCGCGAGCCGTGACGTCAGCGAAGATGCCCGGCACCTCATCGTCTGTGGCGTAGCCGAACTCGGCCATCCCGTAGAGCCATATATGCTCGCTTGCGCCTTCAATAACCTCGTTCCACTGGCGGCGCGTGATCGAACCCCTGCCAGAGTACGCACCGGTCACGGCAACAGTGGCAAGACCCTCGACGTCGCGCGAGTACTCCGCGTTTTTGTCCTCCCACGGACGCCGGGTAATGCCGAGCATGTGCCCAGGGACGTGAAGGCCGTCGGCGACCCTCGCGAACACCTCAAGCTTTGTCGCCTGCCTGCCCCGTTTCGTGTAGTCCGTTACCTGGCTTACCGTCATCTCGCAGCGCCGCGCGACATGGCTTGCCGAGAAACCGGGACCGCCCCATTTGACCGCAATCCTCAGCATCTCGCCAAGATCGCGGCTTGCGCACGCGGCACCGAAATCCTGCCGGTCAAGCACGTCGGCCGCAAGGTACCCCAACGAGGAATCTCTCGACATCACCCGTGGCACTTTCCGGGAGATATATACCATATCGGATAAATCGCTACTGTCAAAGTTTACCCGAGACGACGCCTCTCCCGGCCCTTTTCCGGTCGGCCTCCCCCCGGACGGAGCATGCGGATCATCAAGCCCACTGGATCCTCTGCCCGTCATAAATGGCCGTGTGCCAGACCGGCAACCGAACATAGAAAGCCGACTCGTGCACTGACTCAGTCAACAGCACCGGAAAGACGCGGCCCCGGGACGGTCGGCCCGTTTCAATCAGCGCCCTGGCCAGCGCCTCCATCGCGCCATGTCGTGTCATAGATACACCGACCGGCGCGTCCCGCACCTCGCGGAACACGGCCCACTCCCAGAGCGGAATAATCACGGCGCATCTCCCGATTGCTGGTCTGTCGGATACCTAAAGCGTCCATCGTGATCGCGGGCATGAGAAAGGCCGACGCGAGTACTCACGCCAGGTACCTAGCTCGGCCTCAACAGGTACACCCACCGGTAACACGCCGGGTGCGCAACGTAAAGAAGCGGCGAGTGCGCCGGTCCACTCGGCCGTCGGCCGAGTGGACCGGCGGCGGGCGGGTAGTGGGCGCCGGTGACAGAATTTCCTCTGCATGTGCTGCGGGACTATGCGCTGATCGCCGACGGGGAGCGCGGCGCCCTAGTCGGGCCGCGCGGCGACATCGTGTGGATGTGCGCGCCCCGGTGGGACAGCGACGCGGTGTTCGCCCGCATGATCGGCGGCGACGGAGTCTATGCCGTCACGCCAACCGAGGACTTCGTCTGGGGCGGCTACTACGAGGACGGCTCGCTGATCTGGCACAGCCGGTGGGTCACCCTGTCCGGCGTGACCGAATGCCACGAGGCGCTCGCGTACCCGGCCGCGCCCGACCGGGTGGTCGTGCTTCGCCGGGTCGTCGCCCGCCGGGGCCCGGCGCAGGTCAAGGTCGTGCTGGATCCGCGGGCCGGATTCGGCCAGCACGCCCTGCGGTCGGCCCGCCGTGACGATCACGGCGTCTGGACCGGGCGGGCCGGCGAGCTGTACCTGCGCTGGTCCGGCGAGGTAAGCGAGGCTAAGGTCAGCCGGGCGGGGCGGCATTCCCGGCTGGAGCTGACCCTGACCCTGGCGCCGGGCGAGGAACGCGACCTCGTGCTCGAGCTCGCCACCGGGCCGATGCGGGATGACCCGCCCGACGCCGGCCGGCAGTGGCGTGGCACTCGGGACCGCTGGGCGCAGATCATCCCGCCGCTGCTGGGCACGGTAGCGCCGCGGGACTCCCGGCAGTCGCTGGTCGTGCTGCGCGGCCTGACCGCGGCGGCGGGCGGCATGGTCGCAGCCGCCACCACCAGCCTGCCTGAGCGGGCCGAGCAGGGCCGCAACTACGACTATCGGTACGCCTGGATCCGGGACCAGAGCTACGCCGGCCAGGCGGCGGCCTCGGTCGGCGCGTGGCCGGTGCTCGATGACGCCGTGCGCTTCGTCGGCGAGCGGCTGCTCGCCGACGGCCCGCAGCTCGCCCCGGCCTACGCCATCGACGGCGGCCCGGTGCCCGATCAGCGCCGGCTCGACCTGCCGGGCTACCCGGGCGGGTTCGATCTCGTCGGCAACTGGGTGAACCGGCAGTTCCAGCTGGACAGCCTCGGCGAGGCCCTGCAGCTACTCGCCGCCGCGGCCGGCCACGACCGGCTGGACTCCGACGGCTGGCAGGCCGCCGGGATCGCCGCCGACGCCATCGCGAAACGCTGGCAGGAAGACGACGCCGGGATCTGGGAGATCGACAACCAGGCTTGGACGCACAGCCGGCTGACCTGCGTGGCCGGCCTGCGCGCGGCGGCCCGCTGCGGCGCGCAGCCGGACACGGCCGGCTGGCTCGCCCTGGCCGACGTCATCCTCGCCGACACCGCCACCAGGGCGGTGCATCCGTCCGGGAGGTGGCAGCGCTCGCCGGACGACCCCGGGCTCGACGCGGCGCTGCTGCTGCCGCCGATCCGCGGCGCGGTGCCCGCCGACGACCCGCGCACCCGGGAGACGCTGGCCGCCTACCTCGACGAGCTCACCGAGGACGGGTACGCCTACCGGTTCCGGCACGACGAGCGGGCACTGGGCCAGGCCGAGGGCGCCTTCCTGCTCTGCGGCTTCCTCACGGCCCTGGCCCTGCAGCAGCAGGGCCGCGAGCTGGAGGCGGCTCGCTGGTTCGAGCGCAACCGGGCCGCGTGCGGTTCGCCCGGCCTGTACTCCGAGGAGTACGACGTGACCGAGCGGCAGCTGCGGGGGAACCTGCCGCAGGCGTTCGTGCACGCTCTGCTGCTCGAATCCGCCGCCCGGCTGGCCGCCGACTGGCGGCAGCCGTGACATCTACGACAACTCCGCCGAGGAGGCGTAATCAGTCATGACCCAGACAGTGATCATTACCGGAGCTAGCGGCGGCATCGGCCGGGCGACCGCCCGGCTCTACGGCGAGCGCGGCGCCAACGTCGGGCTGATCGCCCGCGGTGAGGCCGGCCTGGCCGGGGCGGTCAGGGACGTCGAGGAGGCCGGCGGGAAGGCGCTCGCGCTGCCCGCCGACGTCGCCGACTACGCGCAGGTGGAAGCGGCAGCCCGTCAGGCGGAAGATCGCTTCGGGCCGATCGATGCCTGGATCAACGTGGCGTTCGCGTCGGTGTTCGCCCCGTTCGAGGAGATCACGGCCGACGAGTTTCGCCGGGTGACCGAGGTCAGCTACCTGGGGTACGTATACGGCACGATGGCCGCCCTGGCCCGGATGCGGCCCCGCGACCAGGGCACCATCGTGCAGGTCGGATCCGCGCTGGGCGACCGCAGCATCCCGCTGCAGTCGGCGTACTGCGGTGCCAAGCACGCGATCAACGGATTCACCTTCTCGCTGCGCTGCGAACTCCTGCACGATCATTCCGGCGTCCGGGTCACGGTCGTGCAGATGCCGGCGGTGAACACGCCCCAGTTCTCCTGGGTCCGGTCCAGGCTGCCGCGCCACCCCCAGCCGGTCCCGCCGATCTACCAGCCCGAGGTGGCGGCCCGCGCGGTGCTGTACGCCGCCGACCACCCCGGTCGCAGGCAGTATTGGGTCGGGGCCAGCACCGCGGCCACCATCGTGGCCAACAAGTTCGCTCCCGCCCTGCTGGACCGCTACCTGGCCAAGACCGGCTACGACTCGCAGCAGACCGGCGCCGACGAGGGGCACGACCGCGCGGGCAACCTGTGGCACCCCGCCGACGGCCCGGACGGGCACGACCACGGCGCGCACGGCAGCTTCGACGACCGGTCGCATCCGCGCAGCGCCGAGCTGTGGCTATCCCAGCGGCCGCGGGTGACGGGCGCCGTGGCGGCGGCCGCAGCGACGGCCGGCGTCGTGCTAGCGGCCCGGAAGGCCCGGCGTACGTGACGAGGAGAGCCGAGCCGACCGGGGCGGACCTGCTGGTAGTCGCGCGCAGCTGCTACGGGTGGCTGCTGGCCTGCGCTCCGCGCCGGATGATCCGGCTGGGCACGCCGCAGCCCGCCGGGGCCGGCGCGGTGACCATGACCCGCGTGCTGGGCGCCCGTCATCTGCTGCAAGCGCTGGTGACCGCGACGGCCCCTTCGGCCGGGCTCTCGCCGGACGCGGTCCTGGCGGCCGGCGCGGCGGTCGATGCCGTGCACGCCGGCTCGATGATCGTCGTCGCGGTCACCTGCCGCCCGCTGCGCCGCGTCGCCCTGGCCGATGCAGCGCTGGAGGCCTCCCTCGGGGCGTTCGGAATAATCACGGCCCGGCGACCGCAGAACTGAGATCTCCCGAGCCAGGCAGGGTTGTCGCGCGGTGCCCGGGCGCGGCGACCCAGGGAGGGCCTGGCCGCGGTCGTTTAGCTGGCCGGCCTCGGGTAGCAGACGGGCATGGGCCTTCGCCGGGTGGGCGTGGAAGAGGAGCTTCTGCTGATCGAGCCGGACACGGGCCGGCCCAGTGCGGTCGCCGGGACCGTCCTGCAGGTCGCCGAGCGCGCGGCGGCGCAGGACCTGGAGTCCGAGCTTCAGCAGCAGCAGGTGGAAACCAATACGCAGCCGTGCTCCTCGCTCGATGACCTCGGCCGCGAGCTGCGACGCGGCCGGGCCGCCGCTGACGGCGCGGCCAGGCAGGCCGGCGTCCGCGCGGTGGCGCTGGCGACGTCGCCGGTCCCGGCCGAGCCTGAGCTGGCGCGTAAGCCCCGCTATCAGAAGATGGCCGCCGCCTTCGGCCTGACCGCTCAGGAGCTGCTCACCTGCGGCTGCCACGTCCACGTCGAGGTTTCCTCCGCGGACGAGGGAGCCGCCGCGCTGGACCGCATTCAGCCGTGGCTGGCCATCCTGCTGGCGCTGAGCGTGAACTCACCGTTCTGGCAGGGAGCCGACAGCTCCTACGCCAGCTTCCGTTATCAGGCCTGGGGCCGCTGGCCCAGCGCCGGGCCCACCGACTGGTTCGGCAGCGCGCAGGCCTACGACGACACGGTGCAGCAGATGGTGCGGACCGGCACGCTGCTCGACACCGGCATGGTGTACTTCGACGCGCGGCTGTCCCAGCGCTATCCCACCCTCGAGATCCGCATCGCCGACATCTGCCTGCGCGCCGACGACGCGGTGCTGATCGCCGCGCTGGCCCGAGCGCTGGTGGAGACCGAGGCGCGCGCATGGCGGCAGGGCGAGCCCGCGCTCCAGCTGCGGACCGAGCTGCTGCGGCTGGCCGCCTGGCGGGCCAGCCGGTCGGGCCTGGACGACGCCCTGATCAGCCCGGCCACCGGCCAGCCGGATAAGGCAGCGTCCGTGGCCGGCATGCTGGTCGAGCACGTGAGCGACGCGCTCGCCGACGCTGGCGAGACCGCCACCGTGGCCGAGCTGCTGGCGGCCGTCCTCGCGCGCGGCACCGGCGCCGCCTTCCAGCGCGAGGCGTACCAGCGTTCGGGTGAGCTTGCCGACGTAGCCGCCAGCGCGGCCGCCGTCACCGTGCCCCAGGGCTGAACACCCGGAGGCCGTCACGCGATGCTGAGCACGGCGATCACTGCCAGCAGGCCGGCGATGGAGTACGCCGCGTAGTCGTTGGCCGAGCCGGTGTGCAGGGCGCGCAGCAGCCGGATCACGAGCGGTTCTCTGATCCGCAGGTAGGTCCAGGCCAGCGCGGCAGCCACGGCGACGCTGGCCGCGACGGCGATGAGCTCGGCCGGCGACACGTAGTCGAAGGGGATGCGCAGCGGCGGCAGCCGGGCCGATGTGGTCAGCACGCCGACCGCGTACCGGGCCGGATTGAGCAGGCCGGCCGCGGCCGGCGCCATCAGGCGGCGGAGCACGGCCGAGCCGGCCACCCCGAACGCGAGGCAGCAGCCGCCCAGGGTGAGCAGGCCGGCCAGCATCCCCGGCCGCATCTCCTCCCGCCACTCGTACTCCTCCGCCCGGCGCCGGAAGAAGGCCAGCCAGGCCGCCCGGCCGAGCGCGGCCATCGTGATGACCTGGGCGATCAGCATCAGCGCGTAGGGAACGAATTCGCGGCGGTCCTGCAGGCCGGAGTGGATCAGGCTGAGCGAGACGTAGCCGTTGAACGGCGGCAGGCCGGCGATCGACGCCACGCCGAGCATGAACCCGGCCGCGATGACCGGCATGTGCCGCCACAGCCCGCCCATCTGCGACAGCCTGGTCGCGCCGGTGCGGTGCACGATGGCCCCGGCGCACAGGAACAGCAGCGACTTGAACAGGGCGTGGTTCACCAGGTGGTAGGCGGCCCCGGCGACCCCGGCGGGGTTACCGGCAGCCAGCCCGACGATCACGATCCCGATCTGGGACACGGTGTCGTAGGCCAGCAGCCGCTTGAGATCGTCCTGGGCCAGCGCGAGCAGTGCGCCGGTCAGTGCGGACGCCAGGCCGACGGTCATCAGCAGCCCCAGCACCGGCGTGCTGGACGTCCCGAACACGCCGAACGCGAGCCGGGCGATCCCCAGCACGCCGAGATTGACCATGAGGCCGGAGAACAGCGCGGACACCGGGCCGGGAGCCGCGGTATGCGCGTCGGCCAGCCAGCCGTGGAACGGCACGAGGCCGGCCTTGGTCCCGAACCCGGCGATCAGCAGGCCGAACGCGATCGTGTCCGAGGTGGTCGGATGCCCGCCGATCGCGGCGTGTAGCTGGGCGAAGCTGAGCGCCCCGTGCCGTGCGTAGAGCAGCCCGGCGCCGATGAAGATGGCGAAGCTGGCGATCGTGGTCAGCACCAGGATCTTGAACGCCGCCTCCAGGGCGAGCGGCCGTTCCAGGAAGAACCCGGTCAGGCCGTAACTGGCCAGCGCCGCCACCTCGAACCAGACGAACAGGTCGAACAGGTCCGCGGTCAGCGCCGCCCCGATCAGCGCGGCCAGCAGCAGCTGGAACAGGCAGGCGTAGCCGCCGAGTTCACGGCGGCCCAGGCCGCCGAGCTCGGACAGCGTGTAGAGCAGCAGCAGCGCGCCGATGACCGCGACGGCCAGGGCGAACAGCAGGCCGAACGGGTCGGCGGCGAACGCGATGCCCAGGACGTTCCCGTGCACCGGTGTCCAGTGGCCCAGGTAGTGGGCGATCACCCGGCCGCCGAACACGGTGGGCGCCTCGGCCGCCAGGAGGCCGGCCGAGCTGGCCAGCGCGGCCACCGACACGATGACCGGCAGCCGGGCCGAGAGCCGGGCCAGCAGCGGAGCCGCCACCGCCCCGCAGAGCGGGATGGCCACCGGCAGCGGCAGCAGTGCCTCCAGTGCCGCCGTGCTCACCCGCGCATCTCCCGCACCCTGGCCGTGTCAACCGTGCGGTAGTGCTGCGCGATCCGCACCACCACGCTGAGGAACACCGCTGTCACCGCGACTCCGATGACCACCGCGGTCAGGCAGAAGTTCTGCAGCACCGGGTCGGCCACGTTGCCGTGCGCCAGGCTGCGCGCGGTCTGGCCGGGCGGCGGGCTGAGCAGCACCGGCGCGGTGGACCCGGCCCGGTAGGCCAGCGAGATCATGAACAGGTAGGTGGAGGCCTCCATCAGCGACAGCCCCATCACGATCTTGATCATGTTGCGGCTGGTCAGCACGGCGAACAGGCCGGTGCAGAACAGCGCCACGGCGGCCAGGTAGTTGACGAGGATCAACGCTCGCCGTCCCCGTCGTGGCCCTCATCGCGGGCCCAGTCGTGCCGCATGCCGATCAGGGCGAAGACCGCGATGGCCAGGCCGGTACCCACCTCGATCAGCTCGCCGCCGGAGAAGAGCTGCGCGATGCCGCCGGACACGATGGTCCGCGGCGCGGCGAGCGGCAGCCAGTTGGCGCTGAACGATCCCTTCAGCACCAGGCCGAGTAGCTCGGTGATGATGATCGCTGCGGCACCTGCCAGCTCGATGCCCTCGAGCAGGCCAGGGCGGACCACCGCGGCGACGCGGCGGCGGCCGAAGCCGGCGTAGGCCAGCAGCAGCACGCCCAGCAGCACGGCGCCGCCGGGGAACCCGCCGCCGGGCGAGTACCCCTCGGCCACTAGATAGCAGCCGCCCGCGGCCAGGATCGGCAGGGCCACCCTGATGGCCGTGCGAACGACGACGGTCATCGCGGCGGCGGTCTCAGGGGCCGACCTGCCCAGCGGCGTGGCGTCGGGGGTGGCCGGACCGTCCGCCGCGGCTTCGCGTCGTTCGGCCGCCTTGGCCGCCTGCTCGACGGAGTCGGCCTCGTCGGGCGGGTCCGCCTGCTCCTGTTCGCGCCGGCCGGCCAGGGACTCGCCGAAGTAGCCGCGCCTGGGCTCACGGGACCGGGTGATCACCATGACGCTGATCACGGCGGCGAGCAGCAGGAACGTCTCGCCGAACGTGTCAAAGCCGCGCGTTCCGTAGACGACCTCGTTGACCGGCTCGGTCAGGCCCCATTTCGGCAGCGCGACGGCCAGGGCGTACCGCGCCACCGCGGGCAGCGCGGCGTGCTCGCGCGGTATTCCGGCCATCGCCGTGGCCAGCGCCGCCGCCACCCCGGCGACCAGCAGCGCACCCAGCCACCGGCGGTGGCCCGGCTCGCGTTCGGCGGCTTCGGCCCGGCCGGGCGGGCCAGCCGGGCCGCCCGGCCGGTCAGCGGCGAGGCTCACCGGCACTGGCCTTCTGCGCGTCACGGCCTGCTTCCTCGTCCAGCTCAGGCTCGTCCGGCACGGCGGCCCGCGTCTTCCCGATGGCGACCAGGTAGAGCACGGGCAGCGCGATTGCCCCCACGACCACCTCGGAGTGCGCGACGTCGGGAGCGCCCAGCACGACGAACAGCAGGCCGAGCATCGTGCCGGTGACCGACAGCGCCATGACCGCGCCGTTCAGGTTGCGCAGCCGGACAACCAGCACCCCCGAGGCCAGGATGACGGCAAGGATCAGGTAGTCCAGCACCCAGAAGCCAGTCACCGGCCATCCTCCTCGGGCTGCCCTGCGCCGCCTCGCTGCCGCGGCTCGTCGGTGACGGCGCCCGGCCACATCGGCACGCCTGTCTTGTAGGCGGCGCGGGCCAGGGCATGCGATGCCGCCGGGTTGAGCACCAGCAGCAGCACGGCGACCAGCAGCGCGCGGCTGCCGTACTCGCTGACCGGCCCCTCCCCCACGACCAGCGCGATCAGCGCCGGCAGCGCGCCCATGGTGATCGTCTTGCTCGAGCACTGGATCCGGCTGTACACGTCGGGCATCCGCGTGATCCCGACCGCGCCCGACAGCGAGAACGCCAGCCCGGCAGCCGCCAGCACGATCACGATGATCTCTCTCACAGCAGCTCCCGCTCCAGGTAGCGCGACCACACGATCGCGCCGAGGTAGCTGAACGAGGCCAGCCACAAGGCGACATCGGGGTAGATGGCCCGGCCCGCGAACGCGGCGAAGAACAGCAGCGCCAGCGCGGCCTGCGCCGCGATCGTGTTCACCGCCACGATCCGGTCGCACACCGTGGGCCCGGCCGCCACCCGGCCCAGCAGCAGCGCCGCGATCGCCACCTCGGCGATCGCGACAGCCAGGTACACCGTGGTCACGAGTTATCTCCTTCGCCGAACCCACCGAACGGGGCCAGCCAGCGCTCCACCGGCTCGTTGATCTCTTTCCTGGCCTGCCGCGGGCCGCCGCCGGGCACCACGACAGCGTGATACTGAAGCTCCTGGCGGCTGCGGTCGGCGTCGGTGATCTGGTTGTCCACGATCAGCGAAGTGATCAGGCCCACCGCGGTCAGCTGGCCCGCCGACTCGTACCGGGTGGGCACGATGACCATCCCGCTGCGCAGCGGGCCGCCGGGACGGCGCAGCCCCGGGTGCCAGATCAGCCGGGACAGCCGCAGGTTCGCCACCACGATCCGGCCCGCGGCCGACAGCAGCAGCATCACCGCGCTGCCCAGCCGCCGCGGCCGCAGCAGCTGCCATGGGGCCGCCACCTCGCCCAGCGGCGCGAGCGCCAGCGCGATGGCCAGCGCGAAGCCCGCCCCGAAGAGCTGCACCTCCAGCGTGAGCGTCCAGGTCAGCAGCACCCAGACCAGGTAGGTCCAGCAGAACAGCGCGACCACACGGCGGGGCACCGCGGCCTCCGGTTACCTCGCCTCGCCGAACACCCGGACGACATTGCGGCAGAACGCCGGCAGGTCGTCCGGCTTACGGCTCGTGATCAGCGTGTTCGGGCCATGGGTGCAGACCACGACCTCCTCGTCCACCCAGGTCGCGCCCGCGTTCCTGATGTCGGTCTGCAGGCTCGGCCAGGAGGTGAGGGTACGGTTGCTGATCACGTCCGCCTCCACGAGCATCCACGGTGCATGGCAGATCGCCGCCACCGGCTTGCCCGCTACGAAGAAGCTCCGGACGAAGGCGACGGCAGACCGGATGGTGCGCAGTCGGTCCGGGTTCGCCACGCCGCCGGGCAGCACCAGGCCGGCATAGTCCTGGGTGCGGGCGTCGGCGAGCTGAACGTCGACGGCCTGGGTCTCCCCCCGGTCCAGGTGCTCGAACATCTGGATCTTGTCCTTGGCCGGTGACACGAGTACCGGCTCGCCGCCCTGCTCGATCACGGCCTGCCAAGGCTGCTGCAGCTCAGACTGCTCAGCACCCTCCCCGGCGGCCAGAAACGCCACTCTCATGGACTCTAGCGCGGTCCCCATCGCCCTTCCCCTCTGTCTGGGTACGGAACTCCTGCGGTCTGCCAGGAACGTCGGCATGCCGGGCAGGAAGGCTTTCTCCTACCCGGGGCCCGGTGGCCAAACGTCCCGCCAGCGGGTCACGCAGAGCCCGCCAGGAACAGGCGTCAGGAGACAGCGTCAGGGAGACAGCCGGAAAAGGGGGCGTCCGGGTGAGGCGCTAACCGGGTTCAGCGGACTGGCGATTCCTGGCGTCGGACGCCTTCCCAGACCGTCGTCCGGGGTCTTGCTGGTGCTTCCTGGGGGCGGTCAGCGAACGCGCGACGGCGGCGGGACTGCGGCGGGAGCGGGCGGGTACGGCGGTTCCGTCGCGGTCTCGGGCCGCCGGGGTCGGCGCGTCGGCCTCCTCGGCCGGCTCGGATGCGGCGTCGCCGGAGGCGGCCAGCATGGCGAGGAACGGGCCGACCCGCAGCCCTTCCTGGGCGCTGTGCCGGAACATGCTGCTGTGATTGACCGTGTACTGGGTGCGGCGGCCGGTCCGGGTGCTGGTCAGGTAGCCCGCCGCCTTCAGGTCGGCCACGATGGCCTGGACGCTGCGCTCGGTGAGGCCGACCACGGCGCTGATGTCGCGGATCCGCGCTTGGGGGTTACGGGCGATCTCCACCAGCACGTGCCCGTGCCCGGTCAGCAGGGTCCAGCTGCCGTCATACACATCAGGACTGCTCATCCCTAGGGATTATATTCTCGCGAGCGAATCTTCGCGACTAAAAATACGCGAAATTTTTTTCATGTTTCTCTTGACAGGTGTGCGCCGGGTGCCGATCCTTGTGATGTCTTGACGCAGGCTGAATCCGCAGGGAGGGATGGAGGATGGCCATGACCGCGATTCCCCGGCCCGTCCCGGGTCCTCAGGCCCAGCCCGTCGCAGTGGCGCAGCCCGGGGCATCCCAGCCCGCCGCGGCAGCACCGTCGCTGTCACGGCCGGCGGTGATCGCGCTGCCGGCCGAGATCGACGTCACCAACCACCGCCAGATCCAGGACATCCTGATCCGCGCCCTGGACGACGGAGCGATGCTGCTGGTTGCCGACGCCAGCGGCACGACCTTCTGCGACTGCGCCGGGGCGAGAACCCTGCTGGAGATCCATCACCGGGCGGTCGCGGCCGGGGCACAGTTGCGCCTGGTGGCGGCCGGTCCCGAGCTGCGACTGATACTGGCGATGACCAGGGCCGATTACCTCCTGGACAGCTATCCGACCCTGGCGGCGGCCTTGGACGGGACACGGACCGGAAGCGACTGATGGCGGACGACCGCTTCGCGGCCATCGCCTCCTCGCTGGATTCACCGCTGATTGTTGTCACGGCGGCGGAGGGCCAGCAGCGAGCGGGCTGCCTGGTGGGATTCCATAGCCAGTCGAGCATGGAGCCGCTGCGGTACTGCATCTGGCTGTCCAAGGCCAACCACACCTACCGGGTGGCGCTGCACGCTACGCACCTTGCCGTGCACTTCCTCACCTCGGCGGACATGCCGCTGGCTGAGTGGTTCGGCACCAGGACCGGCGACAGCATCGATAAGTTCGCCGGCCTCCGGGCCGAGTCCGGCCCCGGCGGCGTGCCGGTACTCACCGATTGCCCGCACTGGCTGGTGGTCCGGCGGACGGCCTTGCTCGATGACGGCGGCGACCACGTGTGCTTCACCGCCGAGCCCGTTGCCGTGCACACCAGCGGAGCGTTCCGGCCGCTCCGGATGTCTCAGGCGGCCCACCTCCAGCCCGGGCACAGTAACGAGGAACGCCCCAGCCCGCCGACCGAGCGCGCCAGCGGGCGGTGAGCCGAAAAGCGAGTTGGCTGACGGCGCGGTTTCGGTTACCTCACCGTTATGGCGTCGTTATACACCGGATGCCGGGCGTTCATGGCGATTGCGCATAGTGAGCCCATGCTGACTCGTCGAACCTTCATGAAGCTTATGGGTGCTTCAACCGGAGCGGCGGTGGCCGGCTCCGATCTCCTCAGCGGGGCGGCCGGGACGGCCAGGGCAGCGGCCAGCGCCCCAGCGCGCTTCCCGGGCGGCTCCAACGGCATTGAGCACGTGGTGATCCTGATGATGGAGAACCGCTCGTTCGACCATTTCCTCAGCTGGCTGCCCGGCGCCGACGGCCGCCACGACATGGTTTACCCGGCGACGGACGGCAACCTCTACCCGAACTACCCGCTGGCCCCCGACTTCCAGGGCTGCGGCTACAGCGACCCCGACCACAGCTGGGAAGGCTTCCTGATCCAGCGTAACTTCGGCCGGATGGACGGCTTCCTGCAGCGGCCCACCGCCCCGCCCGGCAATCCCGGCGTGACGCCGGCCGCCGCGAACACCTTCCCGGTCGGCTACTACACCAACTTCCACCACGACTTCAGGCGCAAGCAAACGCCCGACCTCCCGGTCACCGGCGCGCTGGCCGAGCACTACACCGTCCTGGACCGGTACTTCTGCTCGTTTGCCGGCGAGACGTTCCCGAACCGGTTCTACCAGCACGCCGCGCAGACCGACCGCGACCACAACAGCGGCGACGTCTCGGTGCTGCCGGCCATCTGGGACCAGCTGTCGCCGGTTCCGAACACGCAGGGGATCCCGACCGGCGGGTATTTCTTCCGCGACCTGCCGTTCCTGGCGCTCTGGGGGACGAAGTACTTCCCGTTCTGGCATCCGTTCGCCGCGGGCGACACCGACGCGCTCGGGATCCCCGTCACCACGCTGCCGTTCCTCGACACCGTGGCGCAGGGCCTGCTGCCGAACGTCAGCTTCGTCGACCCCGCGTTCGACACCGAAGGCAACGGGACCTCGGCCGACGACCATCCGCTGGCCGACATCAGGCTCGGGGAGCGGTTCATCGCCGATACCTACCACGCGCTCTCCGACGCCGGGTACCTGGACAACACCGTGCTCATGGTCACCTTCGACGAATGGGGCGGCTTCTTCGACCACGTCCCGCCCCCGCGGGTCATCGACGACACCAACCCGGCCAACGTCAACCACGCCGGTGACAGCTCGACGCCCACCGACGGCCAGCTGATACCGGACTACCGGCAGCTCGGGTTCCGCGTCCCGGCCATCGTGGTGTCCAACCTGGCCTCGTTCCCGGTTGTGCACGAGGGGCCGTTCGAGCACTGCTCCACGCTGGCCCTGATCGAATCCACCTTCGGGCTGCCGTCGCTCACCGCCCGGGACGCCCACGCCAGGAACCTCGGCGAGGTGCTGCTGAGGCGGCCCCGCCGGCCGGTCCCGCCGGGCGCCATACCGACCAGCAGCCAGGTCCCGGGCCCGGCCAGCGATGCCGCCGCCGTCTGCAGCGCCAGCAGCGTCCAGTCGGTATCGCCTTCCCCGGTGCGGCGCGGCACCCATCCGCCGCAGCCGCGCAAGCCCGGGCGCTCCGGTTACCCGAGCGGATCCGGCATGGCCACCTTCGGCCGCGAGCACCGCACCGACCAGGACGGCTAAGCCGCCTGGGGAATGAGCTAGCCGCTGCGCTGACCCAGGCCGCCGGGGTGTTCTCGATCACATGGGCGTTTGCCGTCCGCGGGCAGGGGCAGCAGGGAGGTCACGACAAGGGGAGAGGACCTCAACACGGTGAGCACAGAAGATAAGGCCAAGAACACGGCCGAGAAGGCCAAGGGCAAGGTCAAGGAAGCCCTCGGCAAGGCGACCGACGATGAGTCCCTCAAGGCCGAGGGCCGTGTCGATCAGAGTGAGGGCGACCTCAAGCAGGCCGGCGAGAAAGTCAAGGACGCCTTCAAGAAGTAGTCCGCTCTAGCCCGCCCCGGGCCGCGCCGCTGAGTGCGGGCCGGGAAGGCCCGCCGTTACGCCCCGAACCGCGCCAGCAGGTTGAAGCCCTGCATAGCTGCGCATCTGGGAGGAAACCCATGTTTATCGGAATCGGAACCATCGTCCTGATCGTGGTCATCGTGCTCGTCGTCCTGTTGCTGCGGCGGTTCTGACCCGGCAGGTTCAGGCGGTTACGTCGCTGCGGAGGAAGACCGTCATCGCCAGGGCGATCGCGACGACGAGGTAGACGGCGCCGAGGATCAGCCCGTGACCGTAGGTCACGCCCTCGGCGCCGCCGGACGCCACCGCCATGATCGACGCGCCGGGCAGCCACTGCTGGGTGCTGGGCACGATGCGGACGATGATGTTCTCGACGGCGATCAGCCACGCCATGCCGACGATGACCGCGAACA
This sequence comes from Streptosporangiaceae bacterium, assembly GCA_036495825.1. Taxonomy (GTDB): domain Bacteria; phylum Actinomycetota; class Actinomycetes; order Streptosporangiales; family Streptosporangiaceae; genus PALSA-505. Next base: position 116 of record DASXME010000156.1, on the reverse strand, counting down.
CCGCCGACCGGACGAACTGGCCCAGCGCCATCCCGAGCACGCTGTAGCCGATCACGCCGAGCGCGAGGTCGCCGAGCTCGCGGAACAGGTCGCCGAGGCCGGTCCCGGTGAACCAC
>DASXME010000155.1:0-26567 GCA_036495825.1 Streptosporangiaceae bacterium | reverse complement strand
CGCGTGGGCGAGGAGGGATTTGAACCCTCACGTCCTTTCGGACACACGGACCTGAACCGTGCGCGTCTGCCGTTCCGCCACCCGCCCGGAGTGCGTACCGTGCCTATAGCTCATGATGAGCGAGCTCAGGCACCGGCCGTCAGCAAGCAGTCAGGTTAGCACGTCCCCCGGCCTACCAGCCCGCAGATACGATCGGAGTCAGGCAGGGGAAAGGAGGCACCCCAGTGGGAGTCCTACAGCGCTTCGAGCAGCGGCTCGAAGGGATGGTCGAGGGTGCCTTCGCGCGGGCGTTCAAGTCCGAGCTGCAGCCGGTCGAGGTAGCCAGTGCGGTGCAGCGGGAGATGGACGATCGCGCCGCGATCGTGGCCCAGGGCCGGACCCTGGTGCCGAACGACTTCGTGGTGGAGCTGGCCGAGGCCGACCATGAGCGGCTGGCCGTCTACGCGGACAGCCTGGGCGTCGAGCTGGCCAACCTGGCGCGGGAGTACGCCAAGGAGCAGGGCTACTCGTTCGTCGGGCCGGTGCGGATGCGCTTCGAGGGCGTCGGCGACCTGGCCACCGGGGTGTTCCGCATCAGGTCCGGCGTGATCAGGGGCACGACCGTCGAGGGCGGCGAGATCCGCCAGCCCAGCAGTGACCTGCCGCAGCCGGCGCCGCAGGCACGGATATCGGGCACGCCGAGGCTGCTGGTGTCCGGCCCCGAGCCAGGGTCGGACGGCGCCAGGCAGCGCACCTACGAGCTGACCACGCCGGTGACCATGCTCGGCCGCGGCACGGACTGCGACCTGCGGCTGGTCGATCCCGGCGTGTCCCGGCACCACGCCGAGCTCCGGGTCGAAGACGGCGAGGTCGTGCTGGTGGACCTGGGCTCGACCAACGGCACCTTCGTCAACGGCCAGCCGGTCCGGCGGGTACTGCTGAGCGACGGCACGCGCGTCACCCTCGGCCGTACCACGCTGGTGTTCCGTAACGACGGCAGTTACTGACCCGGAGCGCAGGCAGGACGATGACCCGATGAGCACCCTTACCCTTCTCCTCATCAGGCTCGCGTTCCTCGCGATTCTGTGGTTGTTCGTGATCGCGGCGGTGGGCGTGGTCCGCACCGACATGTTCGGCTCGTCGGCGTCCGGCCGTAAGGCGGGGCGCCAGCGCAAGCAGCGCCCGGCGCGGCCGCCGAGCCGCCCGGCGCGCAGCAACCGGGGCGAGGCACAGCGGCTGCTGGTGACCGCGGGCGCGCTGGCCGGCACTAGCCTGGGCCTGGCCGACCAGCAAATCACCGTCGGTCGCGCGAATGACGCCACGCTGGTGCTGAACGATGACTACGCTTCGAGCCGACATGCCAGGCTTTTCCCGCAGGACGGCCAGTGGATCGTTGAGGACCTCGGTTCGACCAACGGCACCTACCTTGACCGTCAGAAGGTGACGCAGCCGACCCCGGTACCTGTCGGCGTGCCGATCCGCATCGGCAAAACCGTTCTGGAACTGCGCAGATGACACTTGCACTCCGCTACGCGGTCCGCTCGGACGTCGGACTGCTCCGCGAGGGGAACGAGGACTCGTCGTACGCCGGCCCGCACCTGCTCGCGATCGCCGACGGCATGGGCGGCCATGCCGCAGGCGAGGTAGCCAGCGCCGTCGCCATCTCCGCCCTGGCGGGCCTGGATGACGACGTGCCCGGCATCGACATGCTCGGCGCGCTGGCCAACGCCGTGGCCAAGGCCAACGCGCGGCTGCACGACATGAGCGCGGCCGACCCGTCGGTCGAGGGCATGGGGACCACGCTCACCGCCATGCTCTGGTCGGGCCCGCGGCTGGCCCTGGTGCACATCGGCGACTCGCGTGCCTACATGCTCCGCGACGGCGACTTCTACCAGATCACCCGCGATCACACGCTGGTCCAGTCGCTGCTGGACGAGGGCAGGATCAGCGCGGACGAGGCGGCGAACCACCCGCAGCGCTCGCTCATCCTGCGCGCGCTGGACAGCAGGACCGACGCCGAGCCGGATCTGTCGCTGCGCGAGGCCAGGGCCGGCGACCGGTACCTATTGTGCTCGGACGGCCTGTCCGACGTGGTCACCGAGGAGACGATGCACCGGACGCTGAGCGCGATCAGCGACCTCGACGAGGTGGTCATCCAGCTCGTCGACCTGGCCAACCGGGCGGGCGGGCCCGACAACATCACCTGCATCGTGGCGGACGTGGTCGACAGCGCCACGGCGCTCAAGCCGCCGAGCGAGGTCTCGATGGTGGCCGGCGCGGCGTCCAACCAGGGCGGCAGGCCGATGCAGCGGGCCGATACGCCGGCCAGCCGTGCGCACCTGCTCACCCAGCCGATGCCGGCCGTGTCGGCGATGGCGCCCGACACCGACGACGACCTGGACAGCCAGCTGGCCATCGGCGACGAGCCGCAGTCCGGCCACCGGCGGCGCTGGCCGCTGGTCACGACCGTGCTGCTGCTGCTGGTCGCGGTCGTCGTCGGGGGCGGGTTCGCGGCCTGGAGCTACACCCAGCGGCAGTACTTCGTGGGCGAGCAGAACGGCCAGGTCGTCATCTTCCACGGCGTCAACCAGAAGGTGGCCGGGATCAGCCTGTCCCGCGTCTACCGGCGCACCGGCATCCCGATCACGAACGTGACGACGGACGAGCGTGAGCAGGTGCAGAGCACGATCACGGCCAGCAACCTGACGGACGCCACCCGGATCGTGGGCAACATCCGGCAGGGCGCGCTGAAGTGCCAGCAGGCCTTCGCCGCCCAGCAGCAGTACCAGACGGCCGAGGCCACGTACAGCAAGGCGCTCAAGGCGTATCAGGCGAAGAAGGGCAGGCGCGGCCGCGCGCCCACCGCCCCGGTCAAGCCGGCCGCCCCGCCGTCAAACTGCCCGCCGCCGTCCGGGCAGGCCGGCAGCAGCTCCGCCGGCACGCCCACCGGCACGCCGAGCACATCTCCCGCGAGTACCGGGACCGGGTCGACTCCGTGAGCGCGGCCAGCACCCAGCCAGGTGCCGCCGCAGGCGCCCAGGCGCCCGGGGCCACCGGCGGGCTTGGCGCGGAACTGCTGCGGCGGGTCCCGATGCCGCGCGGCCGGCGCCGGACCGAGCTGCTCATGCTGCTGTTCGCCGTGGCGGTGGTCACCCTCGGCTACGGCAACGTGGGCCTGGGCCTGAACAGCAAGCTGCCGCCCGGCATGGTCGAATACTGCGGCGGGTTCGCCGTGCTCGTCTTCATCGCTCATCTCGCGGTGCGCAGGCTCGCGCCATGGGCCGATCCGCTGATGCTGCCGCTGGCCGCGCTGCTGAACGGCCTCGGCATCGTGATGATCTACCGGCTGCAGGAAGTCGGGCGGAACGGCAATCCGGGCACGCTCTCGGTCTCGATGAGCGCGTCGGCCACGGCCGTCCAGCTGCTGTACACCGCGCTGGGGATAGCCGGCTTCATCGCCGTGCTCGCGCTGATCCGCGAGCCGCGCGTCCTGCAGCGGTACACCTACACGCTGGGCGCGATCGGCCTGCTGCTGCTGGCCATCCCGGCGCTGCTGCCCGCCAGCATCAGCGAGGTCTACGGGACCGGCGCGAAGATCCAGATATCGGTGGGCGGGTTCACCGTCCAGCCCGAGGAGTTCGGCAAGCTGGCGCTGGCCGTCTTCTTCGCCAGCTACCTGGTCACCAAGCGAGACGTGCTCGCGCTGGCCGGCCGCAGGTTCCTCGGCATCGACCTGCCGCGGGCGCGCGACCTCGGCCCGGTGCTGATCGCCTGGGCGGCCAGCCTGCTCGTGCTGGTCTTCGAGTCCGACATCGGCACCTCGGCCCTGTTCTTCGGCATGTTCGTGGCCATGCTCTACATCGCCACCCAGCGCACCTCCTGGCTGCTGATCGGCATCGGACTGTTCCTGGTCGGCACGATCGTCGCCAGCAAGCTGTTCAGCCACGTGGGCGAGCGGTTCGACATCTGGCTGCACCCGTTCACCGGCAGCAACCCCGGCGGCAACGCCTACCAGCTGGTCCAGGGGCTGTACGGGATGGGCTTCGGTGGCGTGCTCGGCCGCGGCCTCGGCGGCGGCCAGCCGTACTGGACGCCGCTGGTGCAAAGCGACTTCATCATCACCGCGTTCGGCGAGGAGATAGGGCTGACCGGGCTGATGGCCGTGTTGCTCCTCTACGGCCTGATCGTTCAGCGCGGGCTGCGCGCGGCGGTGTCGGTCCGCGATCCGTTCGCCAAGCTGCTGGCCGGCGGCCTGGCGTTCGTCATCGCGCTGCAGGTGTTCGTCATCGTCGGCGGCGTGACCAGGCTCATCCCGCTGACCGGCATCACCACCCCGTTCCTCTCCCAGGGCGGCTCGTCACTCGTCGCCACCTGGATGATGATCGCGCTGCTGATGCGGATCAGCGACACCGCGAGGCGGCCGCCGCCGCAGGCCATCCAGGACGAGGGCATGACGCAGGTGGTGAGGATCCGATGAACCGCGCGCTGCGCCGGATCTCGCTGGCCTGCCTGGTCATGTTCGTGCTGCTGCTGGTCAACGTGAACTACCTGCAGGGCTTCCAGGCCAACAGCCTGGCCAACCGCAGTCACAACATCCGCACGTTCGCCCAGCAGTACCAGTACCAGCGCGGCTCGATCAGCACCGCCGACGGCGTGACGATCGCCAAGTCCCGGCCGGTCAAGGGGGTATACAAGTTCCAGCGGTACTACCCCTTCGGCCCGCTGTACGCCCCGGTGACCGGCTACGACTCGCTGTACAGCGAGACCGGCATCGAGCTGGCCGACAACAAGCTATTGTCCGGCACCGACCCGACGCTCACCGTGGGCAACCTCATCGGGCTGATCACCGGCAAGCCGCAGCAGGGCGCGAGCGTGCAGCTCACGATCAACTCCAAGGCCCAGCAGGCCGCCTACAGCGCGCTGCGCAGCCTCGGCCACCAGGGCGCCGTGGTGGCCATCAACCCGGGCAGCGGCGCGATCCTCGCGCTCGCGTCCTATCCGAGCTTCAACCCGAACGGCTACGCCACGTTCAACGGGACGCAGCTCAACGCCTACGACAAGAAGCTCCGCGACGAGCAGAGCCAGCCACTGCTGAACCGGGCCATCAACGCCAGCTACCCGCCCGGCTCCACCTTCAAGATCGTGACAAGCTCGGCCGCGTTCCAGACCGGCCACTACAACCCGAACACGTCGGTGCCCGCGCCTAACGTGCTGAAGCTGCCGCAGACGACCAAAGTCCTGATCAACAACGACGGCGAAGGCTGCGGCGGCACCGGCTTCGCCACGGTCATCTTCGCCTTCACGCTGTCCTGCAACACCGCCTTCGGCCACCTGGGCGAAGTGGTCGGCGGCACGGCGCTCAAGCAGCAGGCGGACAAGTTCGGCATGAACAACTCCAGCCTGACCATCCCGATGCCGGTCTCGCCGAGCAACTACGTCGAGCCGCCCAGCCAGGCGCTGACCGCCTACTCGGCGATCGGCCAGTTCAGCGACACGGTGACGCCGCTGCAGGAGGCCATGTTCGCCGCGGCGATAGCCAACGGCGGCAAGCTGATGAAGCCGTACCTGGTGCAGGACATCAAGGCGCCTGACCTCAGCACGGTCCAGCAGGCCACGCCCGCCCCGCTCAGCCAGACGGTCAGCGCGCCGGCGGCCAGCGACGTCAAGCGGATGATGGTCAGCGTGGTGGAGTCGCCGTCAGGGACCGCGCACGGGATACCCGGCATCCTCGGCCTCAACGTGGCCGCGAAGACCGGTACGGCCCAGAACGGCCTCAACGCCACCAACCTGAACGACGCGGTGTTCACCGCATTCGCACCTGCCGCCAACCCAACCATCGCTGTCGGCGTCGTCATTAAGGGCGGCGGTTACGGCGCAGCGGCCGCCGGCCCGATCGCGGTGGCCGTGATCAAGGCATATCTGGCGTTCTTGGGGCGACAGTGACGGACAGACCCGAACAGGACGGCCTGAGCCCCGCCGCGCCCGAGACCGGCGAGCCGGCCGCCGTGACCGACGAGTTCGCGGCGGTTGCGCCCGAGCCTGTGCCCGAGCTAGCGCCCGAGTCTGCGCCGGACCTGGACGCCGAGGCCACGGCGGGCGAGGCCGGCGCCGTCGCGGTGACCGCGGTCGACCTGGCTCAGGCCGTGACCAGTCAAGAGCAGCAGCGTCCGAACGGTACGCAGCTGAGCAAGCGGTATCGGCTGACCGAGCGGATAGCGGCCGGCGGCATGGGTGAGGTATGGCGGGGCGTCGATGAGCTGCTCGGCAGGCCGGTAGCGGTCAAGCTGATGGCGGCGACGCACGCGAACGACGAGCAGTTCCGCGCCCGCTTCAGGGCCGAGGCCAGGTACGCCGCGTCGCTGTCGCATCGGGGCATCGCCCGGGTCTTCGACTTCGGCGAGTCGGAGCAGGAGCCGCCGGACGCGGCGGGCCGCCCGGACGGCCTGCCGCGCGCGCCCGGCCTGGCGTACCTGGTCATGGAGCTGGTGGCCGGCGAGCCGCTGTCCGTGGCCATCGCCCGCGACGGCGCGCGGTCCGTCGACGCCGCTCTCGACCTGATCGAGCAGTCCGCCCGGGCGCTGCAGGCCGCGCACACCGCGGGGATCGTGCACCGCGACATCAAGCCGGGCAACATGCTGATCACGCCGGACGGCCAGGTGAAGATCACCGACTTCGGGATCGCGCGGGCGCTGGTCGCCTCCCACCTGACCCAGTCCGGCGTGGTGATGGGCACCGCGCAGTACGTCTCGCCCGAGCAGGCCAGCGGCCGCCCGGTCACCGCCGCGAGCGACCTCTACTCGCTCGGCGTGGTCGCCTACGAATGCCTGGCGGGCCGTCCTCCGTTCACCGCCGAGACACCCATCGCGCTGGCGCTCGCGCACGTCAGCAACCGGCCGCCGCCGCTGCCCGACAGCGTGCCGCCGCTGGTCGCGGCGCTGGTCGGGCAGATGCTCGCCAAGGATCCGGCGGACCGGCCGGCCAGCGCAAAGGTGGTCGCCGACCGGGCCCGCGCGTTGCGCGACGGGCAGGTGGCCGACGACAGCCCGGCGGTTCCGGCCGAGCTGGCGGGCCCCGCGTCCTGGTTTGCCGCGACGAACCAGACCGGGCCGCTGCCGGACCCGCTGGACACCTCGTCGCTGAGCCTCGCCGCCGGGCGCGGGAGCCGCGTGCGGCGTTCGGTCATGCTGGGTCTTATCGTGGTCGCGGTGTTCGGCATCCTGACCGCGGGCACCGTGGCGCTCATCTCGTTCACCAGGCATCCGGCCGCCACGGGCGGGACGACAGGGCCGACCGGCGCGACGAGCTCGCACCAGACCGGGGCGTCGCGGCACCCAGGAGCGCAGCGCAGCTACATTGCGGTGGGAACGGTGGGGCCGCGGCTGGCAACCACGCCCGCCAAGACCACCAGGCCGGCATCACCGAGCCCCACCGGGTCGGGAACGCCGAGCCCGTCGCCGAGCGGCACGCCCGACCCGAGCGGCACGCCGACGGCGAGCCCGACGTCCACGTCGACCGCCACGCCGACGCCCACCGGGACCGAGAGCAGCAGCCCGCCACCGACACAGCCAGCACGTCAGCCAGGCACGAATCAGACGCAGGACGGGTAGGGAAAGTGCGAGACATGACACAGCCCAGGCTGCTCGGCGGCCGCTACGAACTCGACGGCGTGGTCGGACGTGGCGGCATGGCCGAGGTATACCGGGCTCGCGACATCCGCCTCGACCGCGTGGTGGCGGTGAAGACGCTCCGCGAAGACCTGGCCAGGGACCAGACGTTCCAGGCACGGTTCCGCCGCGAGGCGCAGTCGGCCGCCTCGCTCAACCACCCGTCGATCGTCGCGGTCTACGACACCGGCGAAGACCACATGGGCCCGACTCCGGTGCCGTACATCGTGATGGAGTTCGTCGACGGCCGCACCGTCCGCGACCTGCTGCATGACGACCGCCGCCTGCTGCCCGAGCGGGCGCTCGAGATCACCGACGGGGTGCTGCGCGCGCTGGATTACAGCCACCGCAACGGCATCGTGCACCGCGACATCAAGCCCGCCAACGTCATGGTCAACCGGGCCGGCGAGATCAAGGTGATGGACTTTGGCATCGCCCGCGCGGTCAGCGACGCGCAGGCCACGATGACGCAGACCGCGCAGGTCATCGGCACCGCGCAGTACCTGTCCCCGGAGCAGGCGCAGGGCAAGCGGGTCGACGCGCGCAGCGACCTGTACTCGGCCGGCTGCCTGCTGTACGAGCTGCTCACCGGCCGGCCGCCGTTCACCGGCGACTCGCCGGTCGCCATCGCCTACCAGCACGTGTCGGAGAACCCGATCCCGCCGTCGCGGATCGACCCGGAGATACCGCCGTGGGCGGACTCGATCGTGCTCAAGGCGATGGCGAAGGACCCGGCGCACCGGTACCAGTCGGCCGGCGAGATGCGCAACGACATCCAGCGCGGCCTGTCCGGCATGCCAGTGGCCGCGCCGGCCGGCAACTCCTACCCGCGCACCCAGCGGATGGGCGCCGGAACGATGATGGCCGCGGGCGGCGGCCCGACCAGCGCCATCCCGGCCTACGACTACGGCCCGCCCGACGATGACTACGGCGACGACGGTCAGGGCGGCAGCAGGCGCTGGCCGTGGCTGGTCGCCGCGCTGGTGGTGCTGGCCGTGATCGGCGGCCTGGCCTACGCGCTGCTCGGCGGCGGCGGCAAGACCTACGCGGTGCCGCAGGTGCAGGGGCTGACCCAGCAGAAGGCGGTGGCCGAGGTCACCGCGGCCCACCTGCAGTCCAAGGTGGTCAAGCAGCCGAACTCCACCATCAAGTCCGGGCTCGTGATCAACAGCAGCCCGCAGTTCGGCAGCCTGGAGCCCGCCAACACCGTGGTGACGCTGTACGTGTCGACCGGACCCAAGCAGGTCAAGGTGCCCAACCTGGTCGGCCAGACCGTGTCGCAGGCGGAGAACACCCTGAGCCAGTACGGCCTCACCCCGTCGGTCAAGACCGATCCGACCTCCACCCAGCCGGCCCAGACCGTGATCCGCCAGAGCCCGAAGGCGGGAACCTCGGTGAGCCCGAACGGCACGGTCACGATCGTGATATCCGGCGGCGGTACCTCGGTGCCGAGCGAGCTTAACAAGTCGCTGCAGGTGGCCGAAGGTGACCTGACCGCGCACAACCTCACGTACACGATCTCCTACGTGTCGGCAACCGACGGCACGACCCCGGGGACCGTGGTCGGCCAGAGCCCGAAGCCGGGGACCGTGGTCGCGCCCGGCTCCCAGGTCACGCTCCAGGTGGCGCAGGCCCAGGCGACGACTCCGCCGCCCACCAGCAGCCCGCCGCCCACCAGCCCGACACCCACCGACTCGGCGACCAGCACGCCATTAAACCATCACCACACAGGGCGCTGAGGGCACGGCCGCAGCGCCGGGTTTGCCAGTACCGGTTTGCCAGTACCGGTTGGTCAGGCGACGCCCGTTTAGTCGGGGCAGGCCGGTTTAGTCTGCGCGGGGACGGGCAGGTGTCCGAGGTGCATGCGCGGCTGGGACGCTCACCTTCTGATAATTGGCGAGGGTTCGTTCGTTCCTGGGCTGACAGAAGGCCCGGTGATTTGAGTAACTCGCGCGGATCCTGCAGGCAGACCCTTGCGCGGGATGTTACGGCGAAGTAACGTACTCGCGGGTAGGCAAACCAGCTACACCCGGACATTTCCCCCGATTTCGGCGATACTGCTGTCATCGGCAGGGGCCCCAAGCGGTGCAAGAACATCGATCAGGAGGATCGGGCACATGCGCAAACCCGTAGGCGCAGCGGCTTTAACTCTGATGGCAGCAGCCCTGACCATCGGCCTCAGCGCCACTTCGTCGCTCGCGACGGCCGTAACGACCTGGACCGTCAGTCCCGGCGGGACCATCTCAGGCGCCGGCCTGAAGACCGTGCTCAAGGACACCACGTCCGGCACCACCGTCACCTGCACGTCCTCGGCCGCGACCGGAACTCTGAAGTCCGGCACCAAGCTGAAGGGCGCCGGCATCGGGACCATCACCTCGGTCGCCTTCAACAACTGCACCGTGCTGGGCCAGACCGTCTCGCTGTCCACTGGCACCGTGGCCTGGCCGATCAACGCCAAGACCTTCACGTCGGGCGTGACGCACGGGACGATCAGCGGCATTCACTTCGCGATCTCGAGCAGCATCTGCAACGCGGTCATCGACGGGACCAGCGGTACCGCGAACGACGGCACCGTCAAGATCACCTACACCAACAGCACCCACAAGCTGAAGATTCTCGCCACCGGCGGCACCCTGCACGTCTACAACGTCAACGGCTGTCTCGGCCTCATCAACAACAACGACGCCGGGTCGATCACCAGCACGTACACGGTGACGCCCGCGCAGACCATCACCGCCCCCTGACCGCGGTACGTCACTGCAGTAGACCAAGCTCGTAGCGGGTACGTCGATTTAGGAAGGAAGTACCACATGCGTAAGCGCATCAGCGCGATCATCGTGGCCGGAGGGGCGGCAGCCCTGACGCTCGGCCTCACCACCGCACCGTCGTTCGCGACCACCGCGAAGACCTGGACGGTCAACCCGGGCGGAGTCACCTCGGGTAAGGCCGGGGTTACCAAGCTGACCGACACCGCCAGCGGCACCGTCCTGACGTGCAAGTCTTCGACCACGTCGGTTACGCTGCCCAGCGGCAGCGGTCACTCCGGCACCGGCCTCGGCTCCATCACAGCACTCGCCTTCAATACCTGCACCGGGCCGCTGGGACTCACGTTCACCGTGAAGAGCAACGCCCTGCCCTGGAAGCTGAACGCCCTGACCTACACGGCAGCCACCGGTACGACGCACGGCTCGATCACCGGTATCGACGCCACGCTGACCGGTTCCGGCTGCAGCGCAACCGTGGACGGCACGGCCTCCGGCGCGAACAACGGCTCGGTGAAGGGAACGTACGTCAACAGCACGCACAAGCTGAAGGTCTCCCCGACCGGCGGCACCCTGCACATCTACAACGTCAGCGGCTGCTTCGGCCTCATCGCCAACGGTGACGCCTCTACCTTCGTTGGCACCTACACCGTGACGCCGGGGCAGACCATCACCTCACCCTGAGCATGATCACCCGCCCGTAACCGGGCAAGATCGATGACACCTGACAATCCGGTCGCCCCGGGCCACCCAGGCCCGGGGCGGTCGGCTATCCGGACAAGAAAGGCCACCCGCATGCGGAAACTCACGGGCAGCGTGCTACTGACGACCGCAGCCGTCACCCTCACCCTGGGCCTCAGCGCCCCGACGTCGTTCGCGACCACCGCCGTCAAGACCTGGACGGTCAAACCCGGCGGCTCCATCACGGGCGTGGCTAAGAACCCCAAGCTCACCGACACGGCGACCGGCACCGTGCTCACCTGCACGACACTGAACGCGGCCGGCACCGCCAAAGCGGGCAGCGGGCTGTCCGGTACCAACGTCGCGTCGATCACGTCGGTCACGTTCAAGACCTGCACTGGCCCGCTCGGCCTGACCTTCACGGTGACGACCGCGCACCTGCCCTGGGAACTCAGCGCCAAGTCCTACAACGCGGCCACGGGCGTTACCAGGGGCATCATTACCGGCGGCCACGCCTCGCTGTCGGGCAGCGGCTGCAGCGCGGTGGTGGACGGCACCAGCGCCACGGCGGACAACGGCTCGATCGCCGGCACGTACACCAACGGCACGCACAAGCTGAAGACGCTCACCACCGGCGGCAACCTGCACATCTACGACGTCAGCGGCTGCTTCGGCCTGATCGCCAACGGCGACGCCGCGACGCTGTCCGGCAACGCCACGATCACCCCCGCACAGACCATCACCAGCCCCTGAGAATTCGACCGATAACAAGGAGATAGCGCGTGATGAGATCAATCAGGATGTCAGGGCTTCGTAAGGTCGCGGTCGGTTCGGCGGCGGGGCTGCTGGCCGTGGCCGGCGTCATCGCGAGCACCGGCAGCGCGTCGGCCGACACGAGCCTGACCGTCAAGTACGCGGTCACGGGGAGCACCAACCTCGCGGCCCCCAACGCCAGCCTGCCGCTAGGCCCCGGCCACCTCATCTCGACGGTGGACCTGACCACGGGCGCGCTCACCGCGACCCTGAAGCTGCCGGAGGCCACCGGATCGTTCAAGGAGCTGGGGCTTGTCCCGGTCACCGCGACCGCGAAACTCATCAACGACGGCCCGACCACCGGACAGGTGGATCCCACTACGGGCGCCGTGACCACCACGTCAATGATCACGATGAAAATCGTCAGCCTGATCGTGGCCGGCATCAACACGCCGGTGGGGAACTCGTGCGAGACCTCGACTCCGGTCACGGTGCAGGTAGCAAGCCAGCCAGGCTTCAGCATCGTCGGCGGCGGTAACCTCGCGGGCACGTATACGATCCCGCCGTTTGCCAACTGCGGGCTGGCGACGGTGCTGATCAACCTGACCCTCCCCGGGCCGGGCAACACCATCACCCTGACGCTCGGCCCGGCCAAGGTAGTCAAGTGACCCAGCAGGGCTAAGGCCTGTCCGAAGATGCCTGGCTGGTGCTCACTCAGCGGCACTAGCCAGGCATCTTCGAGACATAACGCGAACACCTTCGTTGTCTTCGGCGGACAGAAGTACCGCCGCCAACTGTCACATCGTGACAAGAGCCGGCCGGTACGACGGCATGTGACCCGTGTTCTTGACTCAAATCTCACGCACAATTAACATACTGGCCAGTAACGACGGTTAAGTCGCAAGCTGGGCCTAGGCTCTGATGACGAGGCCGCTGATGACGTGCGGGATGACAGCAGCCGGGCGCACCGCTAGAGACTTCACGTGCGTTCGGCTACCTTGGCTTCACCCCCGATCTTGGTCGGGGCGCCACGGTACGGACAGGTTCTCAACATGACTGGATGCGCATTTCATCACAATCCTCGTGATGCGGGCAGCACCGCATCACGGGCTGCTCCGCGGCAGATACGGCAGATGCGGTCGGCTGGCCGGCCAGGAGACGCGCAGGCGGGCCGGCACGGATGAGGCTCATGGGGGGCAGGACGCGGCGATCCCCTCGCCGTGGCACCAAGCTGGCCGCCGTCGCGATAGTCCTGGCCGGGACCGGCATGGTCACGACCGGCGCCACGGCCAGCAGCGGCCAGCAGGTCGTGAACCTGCGGCTGAACTACACGTGCGCGTTCCCGTCGGGATCGCGAGCGACAGCCGTGCAGGTGGCAGCCACCTTCCCCGCCACGGCGACGGCCGGACGGCCGATACAGCCAACCGGCACGGGGATCACGGTGACGCTGCCGCATGCCGAGGTGGCTTACCTTGAGGGGCTGAAGGCCGCGGCTATCCGAATGACCGCCGCGCTAGATACGAAGGTCAGTGCGAGCGGGACCTCGGTGACCGCGCCCTGGAACGACTTCGTATCACAGGTGGCGCCGCTTTCCGCGAAGGGAAACCTGGTCATCGCCGCTCCGGGCGCCGTTCCCACGGTTACCACCGGGGCGGCCGGCGACGTCACCTTCAGCGCCGGGGACTTCTCGCTGCTGCTCGCCTCGTACCGGGCCGGCGGTCATGCCACCAGCCCGCCGAGCACGCTGGTGCGATGCACGCTCGACGGCGGCCAGAACGCAATGATCGCCACCGTTCCGTTGACCGCGACCCCGGGTTCGTTGCACCCCGGCCGGATTACGGTGGGGACGAAGCCCGGTGCATCAGATACTCGCGCCAGCACCGCGGGCACCTTCCTGTGCCCCGGGATTCCCCCGAACGGCCTCAGCCTGAATCCGCATCTCCCGAAACCTCCGAAGCCTCCGCCCAACCTCAACGTCATCACCCTGCACAACTCGCAGCCGGGGTGCGCGTACGCTGTGGCATTCTCGAATGTGCGCAAGCTCGGTGAGGCCGGACTCATAGGTCCCGGTCTCGCGAGCCTGTCGATATCGGCCACGCTTATCATCAGTTCACCTGTGTCACAGAAAAATAATTACGCCCAGGCAGACAACGCCGGCGAACTTGAATTTCACGGGTTGCACGAATTCCCTCCGGCTAAAGTCACGCTCCTCGCCTTCGGCTTCATGCCGGTTACCGCCACGCTGCAGCTAATCCAGGTTGGCACCCTGAACGCCTACGCGGTAGGACCTGCGAGCCCGGGCCTCTGCAAGAAGACAGATCCGCAGTGCCAGATCACCGTCACGACGCTCTACACGCGCGTAAGGCTGCACCTCTCCGACGTGCTGGTCGACGGCGTTCCGCTGGACGTCGGATCCGGGTGCCAGTCCGCCACCCCCTTCGTCATCAAGGTCACCGGGCGCACCCCGACGTATATCGTTCAGACTGGCGGCGAGCTGACGGGAACGGTCACGATTCCGCCGTTCACCGGCTGCGGTGTAGGCGAGAACCTCGATCCCGTGTTCACCGCGTCCGTATCCGGGCCGGGAAATGAGGTGCTGCTGACTCAGGGGGCACCCTGCTTCCAGAATTCAGCCACATCCCCGTGCGCGAGTCCGCCGTGCATACCGAAACCGCAGCGCAAAGTGGTAGGCCCGGTATGCATAACAGCTAGCGACAGGCAGACCGCTGGGAGGCAGCATGGGGATTGAGGTCGTCGTCGAGGGGCTGACGAAGTCCTTCGGCCGCCGGAACGTGTGGCGGGACGTAACGCTGTCCCTGCCGCCCGGCGAGGTGTCGGTGATGCTCGGCCCGTCCGGCACCGGCAAGACGGTATTCCTCAAGTCGCTCATCGGCCTGCTCAAGCCGGAGCGCGGCAAGGTGTTCGTCGACGGCGTTGACACCGTGCACTGCTCCGAGCACCAGCTGTACCAGGTCAGGAAGCGGTTCGGCGTGCTGTTCCAGGACGGCGCGCTGTTCGGCTCGCTGAACCTGTTCGACAACATCGCGTTCCCGCTGCGCGAGCACACCAAAAAGACCGAGGCCGAGATCCGCAGCATCGTCGGCGAGAAGATGGCGATGGTCGGGCTCACCGGGGAAGAGCGCAAGCTGCCCGGCGAGATCTCCGGCGGGATGCGCAAGCGGGCCGGCCTGGCCCGCGCCCTGGTGCTCGACCCCCAGATCATCCTGTGCGACGAGCCCGACTCGGGCCTCGACCCGGTGCGCACCGCCTACCTCTCACAGTTGCTCATCGACCTGAACGCGCAGATCGACGCGACCATCATGATCGTCACGCACAACATCCAGGTCGCCCGCACGGTGCCGGACAACATGGGCATGCTGTTCCGCGGCGACCTGGTCATGTTCGGCCCGCGGGAAGTGCTGCTGACCAGCGAGGAACCCGCCGTCGCGCAGTTCCTCGACGGCCGCAGGATCGGCCCGATCGGCATGTCCGAGGAGAAGGACACGGCCACGATGGCCGCCGAGCAGGCGGCCGTGGACGCCGGTCAGCACGACGGCGGCGGCGGGGCCGACCTGCGCGTGGTCGTGCCGCAGCTCGAGCCCACTCCGGGCATGCCGCCGCGGCAGGCCGTGCGGCGCAGGCGCGAGCGGGTGATGGGCATCCTGCACACCTTGCCGCCCAAGGCCCAGCAGGCCATCCTGGCCAGCATGAGCTCGGGCGAGCAGGATCTGCCCTACCGGATGCACTCGGCGCCCGTCCCGGCCGATCACCCGCCGGCGGCCGGAGCGACCGGGCCAGTACGCGTGCAGACCCGCCCGATGATGCGACCGGGCCAGCCGTCGGCCGGATCGCAGGCGCCGGAAACGCAGCCGCCGTCCGCGCCGCCGTGGCCGCCCGCTCAGCCGCCGGACGCAGGACCAGGAGGACACGGGTGAGCACCCAGGACCCGGTAGTCCCAGGGCTCGGCCCGCCACGGCCGAGGGATCCGGAGCCACCACCGCGACAGCCGGTAGCCGGACTCGGGCTGCTGCGCCAGACCGGTCAGGTGTTCGCGCTGGCCGCGAGCGTGATCAGGCTGACGTTCAAGCGGCCGTTCCAGACCCGCGAGCTGATCGAGCAGTTCTGGTTCATTGCGAGCGTGACGATCCTGCCCTCGGCGCTGGTATCGATCCCGTTCGGCGCGGTGATCGCGCTCCAGCTCGGCTCGCTGACCCAGCAGCTCGGCGCCGAGTCCTTCACCGGCGCGGCCAGCGTGCTCGCGGTCGTCCAGCAGGCCAGCCCGCTGATCGTCGCGCTGCTGATCGCGGGCGCGGGCGGCGCGGCCATCTGCGCGGACATCGGCGCCCGGACGATCCGCGAGGAGATGGACGCGATGCGGGTGATGGGCGTCTCGCCCATCCAGCGGCTGATCGTGCCCAGAGTGCTTGCCGCCATGTTCGTCGCGGTGCTGCTCAACGGGCTGGTCTCGGTCGTCGGCGTGCTCGGCGGCTACTTCTTCAACGTGTACCTGCAGCACGGCACCCCCGGCGCCTACCTGTCCAGCTTCTCCGCCCTGGCCCAGCTCCCTGACCTCTACATCGGCGAGCTCAAGGCGCTGATCTTCGGCTTCATCGCCGGAGTCATCGCCGCGCACCAGGGCCTGAACCCCCGGCCGGGACCGAAGGGCGTCGGTGACGCGGTGAACCAGGCCGTGGTCATCACGTTCCTGCTGCTGTTCTTCGTGAACCTTGTGCTCACCGGGATCTACCTGCAGGTCATCCCGCCGAAGGGAGTCGGCTGATGGGCGTCCTGACCGGCGAGCGCGCCGAGTCCGCCACCGGCCCTGAGCCGGACCGGGGGCCCAGCAGGCTGAGCACGAACTCGGACCGCTGGCTGGTCTGGCTCGACATGCTGGGCGACCAGCTGCTGTTCTACATCCGGGCGATGCTCTGGATCCCGCGGGCGTTGCGGCGCTACACCAAGGAAATCTTCCGGCTGCTCGCCGAGGTGAGCTTCGGCAGCGGCGCGCTCGGCCTGATCGGCGGCACGGTCGGCGTGATGATCGGCCTGACCGTCTTCACCGGCACAGTGGTCGGCCTGCAGGGCTACGCCGCGCTGAACCAGATCGGCGCGGCCGCGTTCACCGGGTTCATCTCCGCGTACTTCAACACCAGGGAAATCGCGCCGCTGGTGGCCGGCCTCGCGCTGTCCGCCACGATCGGCGCCGGCTTCACCGCCCAGCTCGGCTCGATGCGCATCAACGAGGAAATCGACGCGCTGGAGAGCATGGGCGTGCCCAGCCTGCCCTACCTGGTGACCACCAGGATCATCGCCGGCGTGGTCGCGATCGTCCCGCTGTACGCCATCGGGCTGGTCAGCTCCTACTACGCCTCGCGCGAG
Organism: Streptosporangiaceae bacterium; assembly: GCA_036495825.1. Taxonomy (GTDB): domain Bacteria; phylum Actinomycetota; class Actinomycetes; order Streptosporangiales; family Streptosporangiaceae; genus PALSA-505. Next base: position 9,349 of record DASXME010000155.1, on the reverse strand, counting down.
GTCACGATCCTGTTCAACCACCAGTCCTCGGGCACCTACGACCACTACTTCGGCCTGTTCCTGTCGCCCGTCGACGTGCTGTGGTCGTTCGTCAAGGTCATGATCTTCAGCACGATGGTGATCCTTATCCACTGCTACTACGGCTACCGGGCCAAGGGCGGCCCGGCCGGGGTGGGCGTGGCGGTCGGCCGGGCGGTGCGGGCCGCGATCGTGGTGATCAATGTCGTCGACTTCTTCATGAGCCTGGCCATCTGGGGCGCAACGACGACGGTCCGGGTGACCGGATGATCGCAAGACTCGCGGGCAAGACGGGCGGCCGGCTGATCGGCCTGGCGTTCCTGCTCGTCATTGCCCTGCTGCTCTGGCTGTCGCTGGCCCTGTACAGCAAGGACTTCACGTCGGTGGCCTGGGTGACGCTGCGCACCGGCAGCGTCGGCAACGAGATGCACCCGGGTGCGCAGGTGCTGGTCCGCGGCGTACAGGTCGGCGAGGTGCGCACGATCAGCTCGAACGGCAGCGGCGCGACACTGCGCCTGGCCATCCAGCCCAACCTGGTGAACGAGATTCCAGCGAACGTGACCGCCGAGATGCTGCCGACCACGCTGTTCGGCCAGCGCTACGTGGACCTCGTCCTGCCGGCCAGCCCGGTGACGCAGCGACTCGGCAACGGCAGCGTCATCCGGCAGGACCAGTCCAAGGACGGGATCGAGGTCGAGACCCTCCTCAACAACCTGCTGCCCGAGCTCACTGCGGTCCAGCCGCAGAACCTGTCGATCACGCTGACCGCAATCTCACAGGCGCTACAAGGCCGGGGCCCCGAACTCGGCCAGACCCTGGTCCGGCTCGATGCCTACCTACACAAGCTGAACCCCACCCTGCCCGCGCTCGACAACGACATCCGGCGGATCGCGTCGGTCACCAGGAGCTTCGCCCAGGCCGCGCCGGACATCGCGCAGGCACTGAACGACTTCGCGATCACCAGCCAGACCATCGTCGCCGAGCAGGAGAACCTCAGCGCGCTGTACGGCACGCTGACCCAGGCGGCGGGGAACCTGAACACGTTCCTGAACCAGAACTCGGGCAACATCATCGGCCTGTCCACCAATGGCCTGCCGACGCTGCAGATCCTCGCCAGGTACTCGTCGGAGATCCCCTGCGTGCTGAATCAGCTGGTCAAGTTCGAGCCCGACATCAACCGGGTGCTGGGCGCCGGCACCAGCCAGCCCGGCCTGCACGTGCACGTGGACGTGCAGCAGCCGCTCGGAAACGCGGCCGAGCCGAATGGCAACTACCTGTCGAACAGGGACACGCCGGTCTTCGGTGACAACAGCGGCCCGCACTGCTACCCGATCCCGTTCTCCGGCGTCGCGCTCAACGACGGCACCTCCCCGGTGACCAACGCCGGGCCGCTCGCGAGCGGCACCGCCGCCTCGGCGGCGGGCGGCACGGCCGATTCGGCGAGCAGCCTGAGCCTGGTGAACTCCCCGCAGGAGAACGAGCTGGTCAACGAGATTTCGGCACCCGCGCTCGGCGTCCAGCCTCGCGCCCTGCCGGGCTGGAGCAGCGTACTCGTCGGTCCGCTGTACCGCGGGCGGGAGGTGCAGCTCGGATGAGGCGCAGGCGCAGCGACGCGCAGATGCGGCAAAAGAGCCTCGCCCCGCCGCTGACCAAGTCGATCATTTTCATCGTCGTGACGGCCCTGTTCACCGGCATCCTGGCGCTGTCCATCGCCAACACCGGAGTGAGCAACACCGTCACCTACCACGCCCTGTTCACCGACGTCACCGGGCTGATCCCGGGCGACGACGTGGACATCGCCGGGGTCAGGGTCGGCGAGATCAACTCGGTCACCGTGGCGGACAGGAACCTCGCGCTGGTCGGGTTCTCGGTGCAGGCTGACCGGCCGCTGCCCGCCTCGGTCACCGCGACGATCAAGTACCTCAACATCGTCGGCGGCCGGTACCTGAACCTGCAGCAGGGCACCGGACCGGCCGACGAGACGCTCCGGCCTGGCGCCACGATCGGGGTGCACCAGACCACCCCGGCGCTGGACCTGACCGCTCTGTTCAACGGCTTCCAGCCGCTGTTCCAGGCTTTGTCTCCGAACGATGTCAACCAGCTAACCAGCGAAATAGTTCAGGTCCTGCAGGGGCAGGGGGGCACCGTGACGGGCCTGGTCGCCAACGTCGGCTCGCTGACCACGACGCTGGCGGCCAAGGACAAGGTGATCGGCCAGGTCATCGACAACCTCAACTCGGTGCTGGCGACCGTCGACTCCCGGGGCAGCGCACTGCCCGACCTGATCACCACGCTCCAGCAGCTCGTCTCCGGGCTGGCCGCGGACCGGGAGCCGATCGGCGGCGCGATCAGCGCCATCTCCTCGCTGACCAACGCCACGGCCGGCCTGCTGCAGGTCGACCGGGCCCCGCTCAAGCAGGACATCATCCAGCTCGGCCGGCTGTCGGACAACCTGACCACCAGCCTGGGCACCTCGCAGCTCGAGACGTTCCTGCACAACCTGCCACTGAAGTTCACCGCGATCGGCCGGCTGGCCTCCTATGGATCCTGGCTCAACTTCTACATGTGCGACGCGGTGCTCAGCGGGGCCACCAGCTCCTTCGGTGCGCCGCCCCCCACCGGCATCGGCATCACGGCATCGAGGTGCAAATGAAGCCGCTGTCTGAGCGCAATCCGATCGTGATCGGGCTGATCGGCCTGGCCATCATGGCCGTCATCGCCGTGATCGCGTTCAACGCCGACAACCTGCCGGTCATCGGCGGCGGCACCACGTACACGGCCCTGTTCACCGAGGACGCCGGCCTGACCCCGGGCAACGAGGTACGGGTGGCCGGCGTCACGGTCGGCAGGGTCACCGGCGTCGCACTGGACGGCAACCGGGTCAAGGTCTCGTTCCGGGTCAAGGGCGCCTGGGTCGGGGACGACAGCACGGTCGCCATCAAGATCAAGACCCTGCTGGGCGACAAGTACCTGGCGCTCGACCCGCTCGGCCCGCAGGCGCAGGACCCGTCGGCCACGATCCTGGCCACCAGGACCACCTCGCCGCTGGACGTGACGGCGGCCTTCCAGCAACTAGGCACTACGGTCGGGCAGGTCAACACCGCACAGCTCGCGCAGAGCCTGGAAGCGGTCTCGGCGGCGTTCCACGGGACGCCGCCGTACGTCAGGCAGGCGCTGACCGGGCTGTCTGCCCTGTCCGAGACGATCTCGTCGCGGGACAACCAGATCGCCCAGCTGCTGAACGGCACCAGGCAGGTCACGCAGGATTTGTCCCAGGAGGACGGCAACTTCCAGGCCCTGCTCGGCGACGGCAACCTGCTGCTCAGCGAGCTAGAGCAGCGGCAGCAGGCGATCGGCTCGCTGCTGACCGGGACCGAGGCCCTCGCCACCCAGATCTCCGGCCTGGTCAACGACGACAACGCGCAACTGGCTCCCACGCTGAGCGCGCTGAACAAGGTCACCACGATCCTGGCGGACAACCAGACGAACCTCACCAATGCGCTGAAGCTCGTCGGGCCCTATTTCCGGCTGCTCGGCAACGCGCTCGGCAACGGCCGCTGGTTCGACGTCTACCTGTGCGGTCTGGTGCCCAGGTCGTACGCGCCGACGGTCGTCCCGCCGACCGGCTGCGAACCGCCCAAGCCAGGGGGGAGCGGCTGATGCTGACATCGGTCAGGCAGTTCCTCGGCCGGCTGCGGCCGACCACCACCCGCGCCAGGGTCGCCGCGCTGGCCGCGGTCGCGGTGATCATCGCCCTGATCTCCGCCGGGCTGGTGATCGGCTCCGGCGGCGGGAGCAAGCAGATCACCGCGTACTTCGGCGAGACGATCGGCGTGTACCCGGGCTCCACGGTCCGGATCCTGGGCGTGAACGTCGGCACAATCGATTCGGTGACGCCCGCGGGTCAGCAGGTCAAGGTGACCATGACGGTGAACGGCAACGTGCCCGTAGCGGCCAACGCCGGCGCCGTGGTCGTGGCGGCGAGCGTGGTCTCCGACCGCTACATCCAGCTCACCCCGCCGTACACCTCCGGCCCGCAGATGGCCGACCACGCGGTGATACCGCAGCGGCGGACGGCCACCCCGGTGGAGGTCGACCAGCTCTTCGCCAGCCTCACCAAGCTCGCCGCCGAGCTGGGCCCGAACGGCGTCAACAAGCACGGGGCGCTGTCCGACGTGCTGAACACGGGTGCGGCGAACCTGGCCGGCAACGGCAAGAACTTCAACACGATGATCGCCCAGCTGGGCGCGGCGACCCGCACCCTGTCCGGATCGCGGGACAACCTGTTCTCCACCCTGACCAACCTGCAGTCGTTCACCACGACGCTGAAGAACAACAACAGCCAGGTCGTGCTGGCCGAGAACCAGCTCGCGCAGGTGTCACAGTTCCTGGCCGGCGACCGGCAGGACCTGGCCGGGGCGCTGAACGAGCTGTCTACCGCGCTCGGCCAGGTCAAGGGGTTCATCGAGAACAACCGGAGCCTGATCAAGTCCAACGTGAGCCGGCTGGCCGCGATCACCCAGGTGCTCGTCAACGAGCGGGCCTCGCTGGCCGAGGCGGTCGACGACGCGCCGCTGGCCGTGGACAACGTGCTCAACGCGTACAACCCGGTCGCGCACACGCTGAACGGACGGGGCGACCTGAGGGAGCTGACCCCGGGCCTGACCGCGGCGGCCGCGCCGGGCGTGGCGCAGTCCGCGCCGGGCGTGGCCTCGGGCAACGCGGTCTGCGCGAGTGCCACTAGCGCCAGCACGCCGCTCGGCTCGCTGTGCCGACAGGAGCAGCCGGGGACCGGAGCGCTGGTCGAGGTGACGCCGCAAGACCGGCTGTCGTTGCCTCCGCTTCCGCTTCCGGCCGTCGGTACTGTCTACGGTTCGCCTGGAACCGTTCGGGGAAATGGGGGGTGACGGGATGAGGAAACGGACAGCGGTTAAGACAGCCGCCCTCGCCACCGCCCTGGGACTCGCGGCGGCCGGCTGCAGCTCCGGGTCGCCCGGGTTCAACGGCATCTACAGCCTGCCGCTGCCCGGCGGGGCCAGCCTGGGCAGCCACCCGTACACGGTGACCGCCAGGTTCAGCAACGTGGTGGACCTGGTGCCGCAGTCCGCGGTGCGGGTCAACAACGTGGCGGTCGGCCGAATCTCCCGCATCTACCTGCCGGCCAACAGCTGGACCGCGAGCGTCACCATGATCATCAATGGCAGCGTGCACCTGCCGGCCAACGCCGACGCGGAGGTGACGTCGTCCAGCCTGCTCGGCGAGCAGTACGTCGCGCTGATCGCGCCGCCCGGCGGGATCGCGGCGGGGCGGCTGGCCAATCATTCGGTGATCCCGCTGTCGCGGACGACGGGCAACGCGACGGTGGAGGAGGTGCTCGGCGCGCTGTCCCTGCTGCTGAACGGCGGCGGGATCGACCAGCTGCACACGATCACTACCCAGCTCAACGCCGCGCTGAACGGCAACGAGCCGGAGATCCGGTCGCTGCTGGGGCAGATCAACGACCTGATGGGCAACCTCAACTCGCACCGCAGCGACATCACCTCGGCGCTGGTCGGGCTGAACCAGCTGGCCGGCACGCTGCGCGCCAACAACCAGCAGATCGGCAACGTGCTGGACAATCTCGGCCCCGGGCTCCAGGTGCTCAACCAGCAGCGCGGGCAGCTGGTCACCATGCTGAACGCGCTGCACACGCTGACCGGCGTGGCGGTGACGACGATCAACAAGAGCCAGACGGACATGGCGGCCGAGCTGGCGGCGCTGGCGCCGACCCTGCAGCAGCTGGCCAACGCCGGCGCGGCGCTGCCGCAGTCGCTGCAGGTGCTGCTCACCTACCCGTTCACCGATCAGGTGCTGAACGACATCAAGGGTGATTACATCAACACCTACCTGTCGGTGACCGCCCCGCCGGGCACCACGATCATCCCGCCGATCAGCCTGAAGGGCGCCTCGCCGGCGCTGCCGTTCCCCGCCGTCGGGGCCGCTCAGACAAGCTCGGGCCGGACGAGCTCGGGCCGGGCGGGGGGCGGGCACTGATGCTTACCCTCGGATCCAAGGTCAGGCTGATCGCGTTCGCGATGCTCGCCGTTCTGATCATGGCCTTCACCGCCGTCAAGTACGCGAACCTGGGCCGCTACATCGGCCTGAGCGGCTACTACACGGTGCGGATGTACCTGCCGAACGCGGGCGGGCTGTACCCCAGCGCGGACGTCGAATACCGCGGCGTGTCGGTCGGGCGGGTCGCCGCGATGGGGCTGACCTCCGACGGGATCTACGCGGATCTCGCCATCAGCAACGCGGCGCCCAAGATCCCGTCGAACCTGCAGGCGACGGTGGCGGACCTGTCGGCAGTCGGCGAGGAGTACGTCAACCTGCGCCCGCAGACCGGCAGCGGCCCCTACCTGACCGGCGATTCGGTCATCGCGCAGCGCAACACCCAGGTCCCCCAGCCGATCACCAACCTGCTCAACAGCGTGAACACGCTGGTCACGTCGGTGCCGCTGCAGTCGCTGCGGACGGTGGTCAACGAGCTCGGCAACGCGTTCGCCGATCAGGGACCCAACCTGCAGGTGCTGCTGGACACCAGCAGCAGCCTGACCCAGGCCGCGTCCGACAACATCCCGCAGACCACCAAGCTCATCAACGACGGGCAGACCGTGCTGGCCACCCAGCAGGCCGAAAGCTCCGCGCTTGCGTCGTTCGGCGTCAGCGCCAACCTGCTGGCCAGCCAGCTGGTCAACTCGGACTCCGACCTGCGCGGCCTGATCACCGCCGCGCCGCAGGCTGCCGAGCAGGTCAGCGGCCTGCTGCAGGACAACAACCTCACGCTGGGCGCGGTGATCGCGAACCTGCTGACCACCTCGAACGTCACGCTGACCCGGCAGAGCGCGCTGGAGGAGATCCTGTCGGCGCTGCCCGCCGCGGTGGCGGCCGGCTCGACGGTGATCAACTCCAGCGGCGCGAACTTCGGCCTGGCGCTGACCTTCTTCAACCCGCTGCCGTGCTTCAGCGGGTACGGCGGCACGGTCTACCGCAATGGGCTTGACCTGTCTCCGGCGCCGCCGCTGAACACGTCGGCCAGCTGTAACCTGCCGGCCAGCAGCAACGTCGACGTCCGCGGATCGGCCCATTCGCCCACCGCGGGCGTGGCCGTGCCGCCGGTCACCGCGAACGGTTCGGGCACCACGGCCGGGCTCGGTGCGAGCACCTCCGGCTCGGGCGCGCTACCGTCGGGGTTGACGGGAATGAGCCAGCTGCTCGGGCTGGCCCCCTGAGCATGCGGGATCGGGGACAGGTGGTAACCACGCGCGCCGACGAACACGCGTCGGACCCAGCGGAGCCGGAGGCTGCTACGGCGGCTTCTGGAGCTTCGGCTTCTGACGGTTCTGGCGGGCCTGCCGGGTCAGAGTCGGCTGCGCCCAATCTGCTGCTGTACGTGGCGATCGCGCTGGCCGTCATCGCGGCCGCCTGCGCTGCGTGGTTTGGCTGGTCATGGCAGCACACGACGCATTCTTCCTCGCTGAGCAGCGCGCAGGTGCGTGACGAGGCGCTGCGGCAGGGCGAACTGGCGGTGCAGGACTTCAACACGCTCGACTACAAGACCGTCGGGGCGGGACTGGACACCTGGCAGAAGTCGTCGACCGGCACGCTGCTGCACGAGATCACCGCGGGGCGGAGCCAGTTCGAGGCTGAGATCCGCAAGGCCAAGACGATCACCACGGCCAGCGTCCTGGATGCCGCCCTCACCTCGCTCAACGAGCAGACGGGCCGGGCAAATATCATCGTGGCCTTGCAGATCACCGTGACCCCGCTCAAAGGCTCGTCGACCACGAAGCAGACCCGGCTGGAGGGCACACTGGTCAGGACGACCTCCGGCTGGAAGCTCAGCTCGCTGGGCGCGGTGCCGGTCGGAACCGCGGGCTCTGGCAGCGGGCAGAGCAGCAGTTCCCCGTGAGCACAGGAGGAGGTTCAGCCATGCCGCCGCGCCGCCGCCGTCGTCCGGTTCAGCCGGCCACGCGCGTCCGGCTGCCCCGCGCGGGACGCCCTCGCCCTGGTGCGGATGCACCGGACGCCCCTGCACCTTCGCTTTCGCCTGATACCGGGTCGGCCGCCGGCCGCGAGGCACCGCCGGCCAGCGAGGTCCGGGGTGAAGCGGTCGGGCTAGCCGGGGACAAGCCCGCGGGGCTGCCTGGGCAGGCCACGGACGATGCGGCCGGGCTGACCGAAGATGCAGCGCCCGCGGATGCGACCCCCGAGGCCGAGGCGCCTGATGCCGGGGTGCCTGATGCCGGGGACGAGGGGCTCGAGGCGGACGACGCACGCGAGGAAGCGGACGCCGAGGACGTCGACCCGGAGGCGGACCGGAGCCGTCAGGCGGCGGCACCCGGACGCGTGGCCGGCGCGGCTCGACGGCTTCCGCTGGTTCCTGTCTGCCTCGGGGTCGTGACGGTGATCCTGGGCGGTCTGGCCACCTGGTTCGGCCTGGAAGCGGGCAGCGTGGGTAACGGGGTGGACACGCACAACGTCGCGCTGGTCAACGCCGCGGCCACCCGCGAGGTCAGCCAGCAGGTCGACGCCGCGGTGAACACGATCTTCTCCTACAACTATGCCAACACCGCCAGCACCAGGCAGGCCGCGGCCAAGCTGCTCACCGGTAAGGCCAGCCAGCAGTACAACACGCTGTTCAAGCTGGTGACCGCGGATGCGCCGCAGGAGAAGCTCGTCCTGACCACGACGGTGACCAACAGCGGGGTCGAGAGCCTGGAGGGTAACCAGGCCCGCCTGCTGATCTTCATCAATCAGAGCGACACGAGCAACGCCACTCACAAGACCACCGCCGCAGGGGCCATGTTCGCCGTGAGCGCAGTGCGCGAAGGCGGCAGCTGGAAGATCGCCAGCATCGACGACTTCGCCGGCACCTGATCCCGGGCCGGACCGCGCTCCGGCTTCGCCTAAGCCTGGTCGATCGGCAGGTGGATCGTGGCCCAGGGGAACACGAGGAACCACAGCAGCGCGGCCAGTGCCAGCACGATCAGCGCCAGCCAGGCGGTCTTGAGACCCAGCCCGCCGGGCAGCCTTCGCCACATCCACTCATACATCTGCGTATGCCCAATCTCAGGGGGTAGAGGCCTGGGCGACGGTTGACACCCGGGGCTGGGAACGGACGAGTATTCCGGTCACGACCACGCGGTGTGTGCCCGTCCAGGCCGGATTGCAGGTGATCAGCGTGATGAGCCGCTGCGTCGGCCGCTCGTGCGGGTGCCCGGGCACCGCGTCGAGCACGCTGAGGTCGGTGGGCAGCACGGTCTGCTTGCCGATGACCCGGTAGGTGTAG
>DASXME010000154.1:0-5240 GCA_036495825.1 Streptosporangiaceae bacterium | reverse complement strand
CTGACCGGGATGAATCCGGTGTTCGAGCCGGTGCTCGCGGAACTGAACGAGCGGCACAGGGACGAGGTGCTGGCCGCGTTCGCGGCCGTCGAGCACAGCCCGGAGCCGGTGCCCGAGGTGCAGTTGCTGGCGCTGCGCGATGCCACCCTGCGGCGCAGCCTGGACGAGCTGCTGGGCCGGGTCGGGCGCACCCTGGTCCCGGTCGGCAGCGGCTGGACCTCCGGATACCGCGATGAGGTCGCCGCCGAGCTGACCGCCGCGGGCTGGTACAGCCTGCCGGTCACCGACCGCGCGGTGCTCGTGCTCGTGCTGATCCACTCGGTCGCGGTCCCGCGCAGCCGAGGCGTCGCCGAAGGTGACGCCTGGACCTCCGGCCAGCCGACCATGGCCAGCGAGCTGCTGGAGGCCAGCCGGGTGCGGCCGTCGGACGTGAAGGCCGCGCTGGCCCGGCTGCGGGCGGCCGGCCTGGTGCAGCTCGTCCAGCAGCGCGGGGCGGGGGCCGGGCAGAGCGCGGCCTACCTGCCGGGCCCGCAGCTGCACCGGCTCACCGCGGCGGCCCGGCGGCGGCTGCAGGAAGAACTGATCCTCGCCGCGGCGCCCAGCAGCCCGCTGGCGGCGGCGATCCGCGCCCGGCGCGCCAACCCACGGGGGGCAGGATGAGTACGGACCGGCCAGCGGCCAGTCAGGCCAGCCCGGCCAGCGGCCGCGGCGCCGACGATATCGTCGGCGCGCGGGTGCTGGTCGGGACGCAGATGGTGGACATCTCCCGGCTGTCCACGCACCCGGTGCCGGTGATCAGCCAGGGCTTGATCACGGTGGCCGGGCAGGGTCCGAAGGACTCCAACGGCGCCGGGAAGTCGTCGTTCATCGCCGGGCTGAGCCTGCTGCACGCCGACGACCAGTGGAAGCTGGCCAGCGGCGCATCCGGCGCCGCCGACCTGCTGTTCACCGCGGAGCTGGCCGCGCAGGAGACCCGCTACTCCAACGCCGACCACGGCTACATCATCGGGGTGTTCGCCGACCCCGCCGCGACCACGCTCGCGGACCTGGCGGCCAGCGCGCTCACCGTCTGGCTGCGCATCAACCGTAAGGCCCCGTATATCGACCTGCGCTGGCAGCAAGGTCTCTATCTTCCGAACGGTTCCACAGAACCCGAGCGGGTAGCGCAGGTCGATCCGATGTGGCAGGCCCTCCCGCTGAGCAACGGCCGGACCGATTTCCATGCCAGCCGGCTGTCGGGCGTGCTGTTCGGCGGGCACGCGCGCTGCGTGTCGTTCCTGTCCACGTCGGTGCGGTCCAGTCCGACGCCCAACCTGCTGGCGCAGCCGCTCAACGACCTGAGCCCGGCCCGGATCTTCGACGCGATCGCCAACCTGACCGGCCTGGACCGCGAACTCGAGCAGGAGCAGGCGCTGCGCGGCAAGGAGCACGCGCACCGGGTCGAGGTGCGCAGCGCCGAGCGGGACCTGGAGACCTGGGAGGCGGAGATCACCGTGGTCGAGGCGGGCATCGCGCAGCGGCGCGAGGCCCGCGATCACCTCGGTGCCGCCCGGGCCGCCTGGCACAGCCGGTGCGCCCGGCACCTCATCGACGGCCTGGAGCGGGCCGGCCAGATCCGGGCCGAGATCGGCGAGCTCGACGGCCAGGCCGAACGGCTCGGCGAGGAGCTGACCGCCGTCAGCAGCCAGATCGCCGTGATCAGCGACGACCGGGAGCTCGCCCGCCGGCTGGCCGGCGCCAAGAAGCACCGCGACGAGCTCGCCGAACGAGACCGAGCCCTGGACACCGAGCACCAGGTCACCGCGCGCGAGCTCGGCGACCTGGCCGAACGCCACCGGGCGCTGGCCACCGAAGCGCGCGGCGCGGACGGCCGCAGCGCGGAAACCGCAGGAGCGGAGCTGGCGGCCGCCCGGGAGGAACTCGAGCTCTCGCTCGGCGCGCACGGCGCGGCCGAAGCCGCCGAACGGCACGCCCGCGACCTCCTGGACGCCGCCGAGTCCGGCCAGGATCTGGCCGTGGCCCAACTGCGCCTGCTGGACAAGGCCGGCGTCCCGGCGGCCGCTTTGCTGGACGTCATCGACCTCAGCCCGGCCCAGCGCGCCGAATGGGAGCCACGGCTCGCCCTCTACGGCGAGGCCGCCGTGGTGCACCGGGCGCAGCGCGATACGGCCCGCGACGTCCTGGCCGACCTGCCCGGCTCGGCCCTGATCCTCGCCGACGAGGCGCCCGCGAGCCCTTCGGGGCGGCCCGGGAAGACCGCGCGCGTCAGCCGGCCTGGGAAGGTCGCGCCGGACACGCGCGCCGCGGATGACGCGCACGCCGGGCAGGACGCACAGGACCCGGCCGTCCCACGAGACTCCCGCGCCGCGGAGGCGGGGTTGCCGGGGAGCTGCGATCCGCGGTTCGACCTGACGGCGTTCCTGGCGGCGATCGGGCGGCGGGCCGGCGGGCCTGGGGAGATCGCGGACGGTGAGGCGGGAGTGCTCGTGCTCGGCGGGTTCGGCGAGCCGCTGACCGGGCAGGCCGCCCGGGTCACCGCGGCGCGCCAGGCTCACCTGGGCAAGAGCGAGCTGCTCGCCGAGGCCAAGGCGCGGCTGGCCGCGGCCAGGAAGGGCCTCGGCCGGGCCGAAGCGCGCGCCCGCGGCGCCGCGGCCGCCGGGCAAGCCGAGCAGATCCAGGCGAAGATGACCGCGCTGCGCCAGCAGAACGCGATGCGTGCGCAGGAGCGCGAGGCGCTCGAGCCTGGCCTGGCCGCCGCCGAGGCGGCGTACGCCGACGTGCTCGGCGCGAACCATGCTCGCGACGAGAAGCTGGCTAACCTGCGGGCTGCGCGCGGCCGGGTATCGGGCAGCCAGAAGGCCAGCCAGGAGGCGAAGGCCCGGCTCACCGACGAGCGCGACGAGCTGGCCCTGCTGGACCGGGAGGCGGCCTGGGGCGACAGCGACGAGGCGGCCCGGCGGCACCTGCTCGCCCTCGACGGCGTCCGGCAGCAGCGGACCGCGGCCGAGTGGAACGAGGAAGCCTGCCACGCGCTGGCCGACGTCATCCGCCGCTGCTTCCCCGAGGGCACGCCGCCCGACGAGATGCCCGCCGAGACGCGCGAGCTGCTGATCGGGCAGAACTGGCTGCGCGGCGGCCTGGAGGTGCGGGTCAGGCTCGCTCCGGCGCTGCTGCGCGCGCTGCGGACGCACCTGAACCTCACCGAGGAGCACGACAGCTTCCAGCAGAAGCAGATCAGCACTCAGCGCAGCGAGCGCACCGCCGACCTGGCCGCCGCGCGGCTGGGCCTCGCCGAGGCCGAGGAAACGTGCCGCGCGCACCGCGCGGCGCTAGCCCGGGGAATCAAGAACACCCTGAGCCAGGTGGCCCAGGCGTTCGACGAGCTCGACCAGGCCTACGGCGGCTACGGGGCCGGCCTGGACTACCCCGAGCCCGAGCCGCCGGCCGAGCCGGACCGGCCGTGGCAGTGGACGGTCGCCCCCAAGTGGCGCCGCGCCGAAGGCCAGCGGATGGGCGGCTACAACCTGAAGGCCAACACGGCCCAGATCGACGAGAAGGCCGCCAAGCTGGTCTGCGCGGCGGCGCAGGCCGCGAGCGGCGACCGGCCGCTGATCCTCATCCTCGACGAGCTGGGCCGCAACCTCGGCAAGCAGCACCGCCGCGAGGCCGTCGCGCTGTTCGAGCGGATCGGCCGCGACCGCAACATCACCGTCGTCGGCGCGCTGCAAGATGACATGGAGCGCTACGCGATCGAGGCTTCGGGCCTGTACGTCAAGCTGCGCCGCAGCTCGGACGCCATCGCCTACAACGAGCCGCCGGTGATCGCCGGCGACGAGGCCAACCGCCCCCGCGTCGAGCTGCTGCAGCAGTGGCTCACTTCCTACCGTGCGGCCGACCCGCCCGCGCCTCAGCAGCCTGGGACGGATGACCAGCTAACCGCGTTCGGCGGCGAAGGCTCGGCCGCCAACTCATAACGCCACCATCCAGGTCGCCCCGGGACGCCCACAGTCTCCGGCGCACCCCGCCCAAGGCGGTCGATGGCACTCTCACCGCCACCAGGGGGTGTCGGTGGCACATCGACCGCCATGTCGGCGGGCTGGGCCCGCCGTCGCCCCCTGCAGCAAGGGCGTCGATACCGCCATCGCTGCCCACCGATGGGCAGCAAACCGCACATCGGCGCCCACCGGCCGGGCGGGCCCACCGCCACCAGCGGGTGTCGGTGGCACATCGACCACCATGAGCCCGCCCGGGCCCGCCGCCGCCCCCTACAGCAAGGGCGTCGATACCGCCATCGCTGCCCACCGATGGGCAGCAAGCCGCACATCGGCGCCCACCGGCCGGGCAGGCGGCCCCACCGCCACCAGGGGGTGTCGGTGGCACATCGACCGCCATGTCGGCGGGCTGGGCCAGCGGTGCTCAGTCGTGTCCCTCTCCCGCTCCCCCCTCCCGCGCCGCGCGAAGAACAGCAAAGGCACAGCGACGGTCATAGACGAACAGCTGTGGCACATCGATGTTCATCGCTGCGCACCCGGAAGGCAGGCTGGCGGGTTCTGCTGCTGGCTAATGAAGTTGGCCGCGCTGGGGCGGCAGTGCTTCAGTGGGGCGATGGAGATTCTGGTGCTGGGCGGCACGGCGTGGCTGGGCCGCGAGATATCAACGCAGGCGCTGGCGCGCGGCCACGCGGTGACCTGCTTGGCGCGCGGCCAGAGCGGGGCGGTGGCGGACGGGGCAACCTTGGTAACGGCCGACCGGCAGGATGCCGCGGCTTACGACCAGGTCGCTAGCCGCGGCTGGGACGAGGTGATCGACGTGTCCTGGCAGCCGGGGCTGGTGCGCGGCGCGGTCAAGGCGCTCGGCGGCCAGGCCGGGCACTGGACCTACGTCTCTTCGGTCAGCGCTTATGCGCCCGGTCCTTCGGCCCGGGGCGATGAGTCCGGCGCGCTGCTGCCGCCGGCCGAGCTGGACACCGTCGGCGTCGAGCAGTATGGCGAGGCGAAGGTCGCCTGCGAGCAGGCGTGTGCCGCCGCCGTGGGCGACCGGCTGCTGATCGCGCGCCCCGGGCTGATCGGCGGACCCGGCGATCACAGCGACCGGACCGGTTACTGGGCGGCCCGGGCCGCCCGGGATCCGCACGGCCCGATGCTGGTCCCGGACTGCCCCGACCTGCCGGTGCAGGTCATCGACGCCCGCGACCTGGCGGCCTGGCTGCTCGACGCGGCGCAGGCCGGAACGACCGGCAG
>DASXME010000153.1:0-5991 GCA_036495825.1 Streptosporangiaceae bacterium | reverse complement strand
TCTCGCCTGTCCTTACATCGACCAGATCAATTGCCGCGCCATGGCTGCCGGCTAACGCCGCGCTGCCCCACTACACACTGTCGCCGGCCTTCTTGTCCGCGGCAACATGACTGTTCCCGGCCTCGGCCTCGGCAGCGTCATCGCCCTCGTCACCGGCGCCGGTCTCGTCGTCGGCGTCCGAGACGAGGTCAGGATCCTCCGGCATGCCGTCGGGGTCGCCGTCCTCCTCATCGGGGAGCACCTCCATGATGGCCCGCTTGACGTAAAGGACCTCTACTCCTGGAGCGACTTCGAGCAGCACATCGTTCCCGTCCACCTCGACTACGGTGGCGTACATCCCGGCGGTGGTGCGCACGCGCGCGCCCGGCACGACCGTATTCTGCTGCTGTTGCACCTTGCGCTGCTTGTTGCGCTGCGGCCTGATCATGACGAAGTAGAAGACCCCGATCAGCACCACGATGATGAGCAGGAACTCAGTGGATCCGCTGCTCTTCGACGCCGCAGCCACGGCGAGACTCATGTTCCCCTTCACCGGGGGCATCCTTCCGGTTGAATTGCTGCATCTGGCCTGGCACCGCGAATACTTGCGGCACCAGCCGGGCCGGTATCCGCCGATGAGCGACGGTGACTGGCCAACTGCCGAAGTTTAGCGGTGCATGGGCCACGCACCAACAGGCTACGGGGTTCATAAACCGATCGTGACCTGGGCGCAACCCAACGCTAGTCGAACAGGGTGGCCGGACCGGCCGGACCGGCAGGTCCGGCGGTCTCCGGCGGGGTCAGGCCCAGGTGCTCCCAGGCGGCCGGCGTCGCCACCCGTCCGCGCGGGGTCCGGAGCAGCAGCCCGCCCCGGACGAGGAAGGGCTCAGCCACCACCTCGACGGTTTCCATCTCCTCGCCCACCGCGACGGCCAGGGTAGACAGCCCGACTGGACCGCCGCCGAACCTGCGGATCAGCGCGTCGAGCACGGCCCGGTCCAGCCGGTCAAGACCCTGCTCGTCCACCTCGTACAGCTCCAGCGCCGTGCGGGCGATGTCGATGGTGATCACTCCGTCCGCCCGCACCTCGGCGTAGTCGCGGACCCGGCGCAGCAGCCGGTTGGCGATCCGCGGGGTGCCCCGAGAGCGGCCCGCTATCTCGGCCGCGCCGTCATCGCGCAGCTTGGCGCCGAGCAGCCCGGCCGACCTGCGCACGATGATCTCGAGCTCGGCGGCGTCGTAGAAGTCGAGGTAGGCGGTGAAGCCGAAGCGGTCGCGCAGCGGGGCCGGCAGCAGCCCGGCCCTGGTGGTGGCGCCGACCAGGGTGAACGGGGCGATGTCCAGCGGGATCGCGGTCGCGCCCGGTCCCTTGCCGACCACCACGTCGACCCGGAAGTCCTCCATGGCCAGGTAGAGCATCTCCTCGGCCGGCCGGGCCAGGCGGTGAATCTCGTCGATGAACACCACCTCGCCCTCGCTGAGGGTGGACAGCACCGCGGCCAGGTCACCCGCCCGCTCGATGGCCGGGCCGCTGGTGATCCGCAGCGGCGAACCGAGCTCGGCCGCGATGATCATGGCGATCGTGGTCTTGCCGAGTCCGGGCGGGCCGCAGAGCAGCACGTGGTCCGGCGGCCTGCCGCGACGCAGCGCGCTCTCCAGCACCAGCGAGAGCTGCTCCCTGACCCGCGCCTGGCCGACGAACTCCGCCAGGCGCTTGGGCCGCAGCGCGGTCTCCATCGCCCAGTCGTCGGCGTCGGCCAGCGGGGAAACGATCCGCTCGTCCTCGCCCGAGCTGCCGGCCGCACCGCTGGCCGAGGTGCCGGTCAGCGAGGCTGCGGGATCCGGCCCGGTCACGACCTGCTCAGCCGTTTCAGCGCGGCGCGCAGGGCGATGGCCACATCCACCTGCCCGCCGTCGGCCGCGAGCTCGGGCTCGACCGCCGCGATCGCCAGCTCGGCGTCACGGGTCGTCCAGCCGAGGTTCATCAGGCCAGCGCGCACCTGATCGCGCCAGGCCGCGGCCGCACCGGACAGGGGGCCTGGCGCGGCGCCACTGTTCTCCCCCGCCGCGCCAAGCCTGTCTCTCAGCTCGAGGATGATCCGCTCCGCGCCCTTCTTCCCGATCCCCGGCACCCGGATCAGCGTGGTCACGTCCTCGCTCGCGACCGCGAGACGCAGCACATCGGGCGCGTGCACGGCCAGCATGGCCAGCGCCAGCCGGGGCCCGACGCCGCTCGCCGTCTGCAGCAGCTCGAAGACGTTCCGCTCGTCATCGGTGGCGAACCCGTAGAGGGTGAGCGAGTCCTCCCGCACCGTGAGCGAGGTGGCGACCTTCGCCCGGTCGCCGAGGCGCAGCCCGGCGATAGTGCCGGGCGTGCACATCACCAGCAGCCCGACGCCGCCGACTTCGATGACGGCGCTGTCCGGCGCGAGAGCGCGGACGGTCCCGTCCAGATGGGCGATCACGTAACACCTCCAGCAGCCGCCACCGCGGCGGCGATCCTGAGCCGGGCACCGCCACGCCAGATGTGGCAGATGGCCAGGCCGAGCGCGTCAGCGGCGTCGGCCGGCCGCGGCGCTTCGGCCATCTTGAGCAGCCGGGTCACCATGATGATCATCTGGGCCTTGTCCGCCCGTCCGCTCCCGGTCACCGCGGCCTTGACCTCGCTCGGCGTGTAGGTCGCCACCGGCAGGCCGCGCCGCGCGGCGCAAACGATGGCCACCGCGCCGGCCTGGGCCGTGCCCATCACGGTGCGCACGTTGTGCTGGCTGAACACCCGCTCCACCGCCACCGCATCCGGCCGGTGCGCCGTGAGCCAGCGCTCTATCTCCTGCTCAAGGGCGAGCAGCCGCTGCGCGATGTCGCTGCCGGCCTCGGTACGCGCCACGCCCTGGTGCACCATGACGAGCGGCTTGCCCGGCATCCCCTCCACCACGCCGAGCCCGCACCGGGTCAGGCCGGGATCCACGCCCAGCACGCGCATGCTGCGCTGTCCGTGCCTCACCGCACCCCGTCCACCAATGACCATCCGATCCTCGCAGGCCGCCGCGCGCATCGACCACGAACATGTGTTCGGCAGCCAGGCTACAGCCCACCGCCGGGCACATCCCGAATCCCGACGGCGTGTCGCCGTAGTTCACCCCGCCAGGCCCACCCCCGCGTTCCCGCGGAAGCGTCTGGCGCAATTGCGTGGGACCCGCGGAAACGCGCCAGGAGAGGAATATGCCGGAGACGCACGTCAGAACCGGTCGAGCAGGAAGGGCGTCGCGGCGAACGCGCTGTCGAGCAGGGCGTCGTCGACCGCGTTGCCGCCGTCGGCCAGGCCCGCGCGGCGCAGCGACGAGACCGGCGCCCCGGCGTACAGGGCGGCCAGACCGCGCGCGCCTAGCGCCAGCGCCGGGCTTCCGGTCTCCGCGCCGCCGACGCCCGCGCCCTGCCTGCCGTCCCGGCTCAGCGACCCTCGGCCGCCGCCCACTTCAAGCCGCCACCGGCCGGAATGCCCCGGACCGATGTCATCGCTCAGGTCCAGCCAGGCCGCGGCCGCAACTCCGGCCGGGAAGCCACGGGCCGCGATCGCCGCGGCGGGGTCTACCACCCGGAGCATCCAGTCGTCCCGGTCCACGGTGACCGCGCAGGACTCGCGGATCAGCCACCAGAACGGGTCGGCGGGGGCGATCCGGGCCCGCACGGTGTCGGCGACCCAGCAGTGCGAGGCCACGATGCCCCACAGCGCCCGGGTTGTCTCCGCCGAGGAGGCCGCCGCGACCTGCACGAAGATCTCGTCGTGCCCGTCCCGCCAGTGGTAGGCGAGCAGGCCGTCGTCGGCCAGGTAGCCGTAGTTGTCCTGGTCGCCGAGCAGCGACCGGACGGCGTCCTCGTCCCGCACGTTCGGCCCGCAGTCGCGTGCGCTGCCGTGCACCCGGCCGAGCGCCGCGATCGCGGCGGCGGCATCGGCCGGTCCCGCCCGGCGCACCCTGCGGGCACCCCCCACGCCCGCCAGCGCGAGGGACCGCAGCGCATGCGCCGGGAGCACCGCCTCGTGCTGGGTGCCGGCGATCTCCCAGCCCAGCGACCGGTAGATCGGCCGCGTGTACGGATACAGCACCGACAGCGGGTAGCCGCGGGACGCGATCAGCTCGAGCAGCCCGGTCATCAGCGCGCGGCCCACGCCGCGGCCGCGCTCTTCCGGCGCCACCGCCACGCTGGCCACGCCGGCCATCGGCACCGGCCGGCCGCACCACCACTGGGTCATGTCGTGAAACCGGCCGGCCGCGACCAGCCGCGAGCCGTCGTATCCGGCCAGGTACCGGCCGGCGCGGATGACCGGCTCGTTCTCCGCCTGCCAGTAGGCGCGCCCGCTGGCCCCTACGGGCCCGAACGCGCGGCAGCGCAGGTCGAACAGTTCGTCCAGGCCGTCGCCGGGGGTCAGCGCCCGGATCGTCAGGCCAGCAGTAGGCACCGGAGTCAGCCGAGCTTCTCCATGACCTCGTCGGAGACCGAATAGTTCGCGTAGACGTCCTGCACGTCGTCGGAGTCCTCGATCGCCTCGATCAGCCGGAACACCTTGCGCGCCTGCTCCTCGTCCAGCGGGACCTCCATGGTCGGCAGGAAGGCGGCCTCGGCGGACTCGTAGTCGATCCCGGCCTGCTGCAGCGCGGAGCGCACCGCCACCAGGTCGGTGGGTTCGCTGACCACTTCGAACGACTCGCCGAGGTCGGTGACATCCTCCGCGCCCGCGTCGAGCACGGCCGCCACCACGTCGTCCTCGGTGATGTCGCCGGTCTTGCCCGCGATGACCACGCCCTTGCGGTGGAACAGGTACGACACCGAGCCGGGGTCGCCCATCGAGCCGCCGTTACGGGTCAGCGCGGTGCGCACGTCGGAGGCGGCCCGGTTCTTGTTGTCGGTGAGGCAGTGGACCAGCACCGCGACCCCGCCGGGCGCGTACCCCTCGTAGGTGATCGATTCGTAGCTGGCCCCGCCGGCCTCCAGGCCGGCGCCGCGGCTGACCGCGCGGTCGATGTTCTCGTTGGGGACCGAGCTCTTTTTCGCCTTCTGGATCGCGTCGAACAACGTCGGGTTGCCAAGTGGGTCGGCGCCGCCGGTCCGCGCGGCCACCTCAACGTTCTTGATCAGCTTGGCGAACAGCTTCCCGCGACGGGCGTCGACCACGGCCTTCTTGTGCTTGGTGGTCGCCCACTTGGAGTGGCCGCTCATGAATGTTCCCTCACAATGTCGGCAAAGAGCTGGTGTAGCCGTACGTCCCGCGTCAGCTCCGGATGAAACGCCGTGGCAAGAATCGGGCCCTGGCGAACCGCGACGATCCTACCGGTACCGCTGTCCGTGCCGAGAATCTCGACGCCGGGCCCGGTGCGCTCCACCCACGGCGCCCGGATGAAGACCGCCCGCAGCGGCGGGCCGGGGATGCTGTGCAGCTCGATGTCGCTCTCGAACGAGTCCACCTGACGGCCGAACGCGTTCCGCCGCACCGTCATGTCAATCCCGCCGAACGTCTCCTGCCCGATGGCCGCGTCGACCAGGCTGTCCGCCAGCATGATCATCCCGGCGCAGCTGCCGAACGCCGGCAGGCCAGCCTCGATGCGCTTGCGGATCGGCTCCATCAGGTCGAAGATCACCGCCAGCTTCCAGATCGTGGTCGACTCGCCGCCGGGGATGACCAGCCCGCCGATCTCGTCGAGCTGCTCCGGCCTGCGCACCGGCACCGGCCGGGCGCCGGCCGCGGTCAGCGCCGCGACGTGCTCGGCCACGTCGCCCTGCAGCGCGAGCACGCCGACCGGCGGCCCGGCCGCGCCGGGCTGACCGGCCGCAGACTGGCCGACCACAGACTGGCCGACCACAGGGGGCTGGCGCGTCACCAGCCGCGGCCGGCGTAGCGCTGCTCCGGCGCCAGCGTGTCCAGGCCGATCCCGACCATCGGCTCGCCCAGCCCGCGGGACACCTTGGCGATCACGTCCGGGTCCTCGAAGAACGTGGTCGCCTTCACGATCGCCG
>DASXME010000152.1:0-1836 GCA_036495825.1 Streptosporangiaceae bacterium | reverse complement strand
CGGTAAGTAGCGGTCAAGTCACCGTCCGCTGCAATAGGCTGCCGCCCATGCGAGCAGACGCGGGACTGGCCGTCCGGACCGGCTCGTCCGGCCGTCAGTACCCGGGTGCGGCCCGCGACCGGGTGCTGCTCGCCGCCGGCGCCGCGGTCGCCGCGGCGGCCGCGATCGCGTACCTTGCCGCGATCGCCACCCACCCGATGGCCATGCTCAAGGGCTTCGACCTGCGCGTGTACCTCGGGGCCGCGCAGCAGGCGCTCAGCCACCCCGGCCGGCTCTACGCCTGGAGCTACGACGGCCACCCTGGCATCCAGTTCACCTACCCGCCGTTCGCGGCGCTGCAGTTCGCGGCGGGCCGCGCGCTCCCGTTCACGGCGCTGATGGGCCTGGTCACCGGGATATCCGTGCTCGCGCTTGGCGTCACCGTCGCCATCGCGTTCCGCGAGCTCGGCTGACGGGGAGCGCCGCGTCTCGGCGTGACGCTGCTCGTCGCCGGCCTGGCGCTGTGGACCGAGCCGGCGCAGCGCGCCCTCTTCCTTGGCCAGGTTGAGATCCCGCTGATGGCACTGGTCACCTGGGACCTGTGCCAGCCAGACGGGCGGCGCATGAAGGGAGCGGCGACGGGCCTGGCCGCCGGGGTCAAGCTCGTCCCGCTGCTGTTCATCGCCTACCTGCTGCTGACCAGGAGGTTCAGGCAGGGTGCGGTGGCGACGGCCGCGTTCGCGGTGACCGTGGCCGCCGGCTTCGCCGCGTTCCCCTCGGCGTCCGTGACCTGGTGGCTCGGCGGCGACTTTACCCAGGCGGGACGCACCGGCTTCGTCGGCGGCCAGCAGAACCAGTCGCTGCGCGGCGCGCTGACCAGGCTGGCCGGCTCGGTGGACGGCGCGCAGCCGGCCTGGCTAATCGCCGCGGCCGCCTTCGCCCTCGCCGCGGCCGTCCTCCTGCACCGCCGCGGCCTCGTGTTCGCGGGGCTTATGACCTGCGCGCTCACCGGACTGCTCATCTCGCCGATCAGCTGGGATCACCACTGGGCCTGGCTCGCGCCCGGCCTGGCGCTGCTTATCGACGCGGGCCACCGGGCCGGCCGCGCCTGGTACGCGCTCGCGGCCGCGACCTGGGCGGCCTTCGCCGCCTGGCCGGACTTCTGGTCCGCGCGGGCCGGCCTGCTCCAGGGCGGCCTGATCGGCTACGCTCCGGCCACCGCCTGGGCCTACGGCGACAACCCGGCCTACGCCGAGTACCACTGGCACGGCCTGCGGCTCCTGGCGGGCAACCTGGAACTCCTGGCCGGGCTCGCCCTGTTCGCCGTCGCGCTGGCGGCTGGCCTCCGCCTGCGCGCCGCCGGCCTCACGGCCGGTAGGGCGGGGCGACCCCCCAGCCCCAGTGCGGCACGGGGGCCTGCTGGACGACACCGGCCCCGGGCTGGGAGTTGTGCATGGCCAGCCGGGTGCCCCACTCCAGGTACCCGACCAGGGCAGCCCGGAACTCCGGGTCAGACGGCAGGTCCGCGTCATCCGCGGCCAGGCTCATCAGCGACGCGAACCGGAACCGCTGGTCGGCCGTGATGCCCAGGTCATGGTGATGAGCCAGCATGGCCGGGTAACCGCCGAGCCGCTCGGTGTAGGCGGCGGGCCCGCCGAAGACCTCGCACCACCAGGTGGTGACGTGCTCTCGGTGCGCGGCGCTGACCCCGCCAGGGAACAACGGGCTGAGCAGGTCATCACGCTCGACCCGGTCGTAGAAGCAGTCGATCATCCGCTCGATCGCCTGCTGGCCGCCCGCCCACTCATACAGTGTCGGAACCTCGCTCATACCGGAACTGTAACACTGTAATCATGC
>DASXME010000151.1:0-10544 GCA_036495825.1 Streptosporangiaceae bacterium | reverse complement strand
TCGTCTCCGCCACGGCGGGCCACAGCATCAACGGGAACGCGCTGTGAATCTCCGTCGTGATCTCGTAATCAATTCCGCCCGCCCACAGATGAAAGCGGGTGCGGTCGACGAGGCTGATCGCGGCCGATGCCAGCCGGTCCCGCAGCCGTACTTCGGTTACCGTCACCAGATCCCTGGCCAGCGTCACGAACTCATGGAACCGTTCGGGATAATAATCGGCCGTACCATGGCGGGCCGTTGTGCGGCGGCACAATTCCACCGCATCGGCTGCGCCGCCGGCCGGATCGGCGGCAGTAATCTGCATTCCCTCGCGGTAGGCCTGGTGACGACTGCTGCGCAGCGCGCGCCTGGCTTTCTTGCTCGGCAGGTCCGCCGCGAATGCTTCGGCGGTCGGGTAGCCGGCCAGGTCCCGGCGGAACCGGGTGTTCATCGGGATCTTCGCCAGCCCGGCGGCCGTCAGGGCCCCGGCCAGCGATCCTGAGTCGTCGACGTTGAGGAAGGCGAACCATTTCACCCCCGCCTGCCGCGCGAGATCGGCGAGCGCCGCGCACGCGCGTTCGGCCAGTTGCGGCGTGAGCAGGTGCGGCCGGGCGGGAAGCACCGTGTCGTAACAGTGCGCCACGTGCGTCAGCAGGATCCGGTCGCCGGGCGACCGGCCGGGGAGCCCGAGGCCGGAAATCATCCCGATCGCGTCGTCGGTGCCCTGGATGCAGGCCGGTAGCACGGCCGTGGCCGGCCGGCCGAACGCCAGGTAGAAGAATGCCTCGGTTTCCTGCAGCGGGACTCGCTCGTACGCCCGCAGGAACGGGTAATGATAAAAGGCCGGCGCGTCGGCAGCATCGATCACTGCGGACCATTCCTCGCGGCCGATCTCGTCGATGCTGGCGTAAACCCGAAGTTGCGTTGCCTGATCGGTCACCGGGTCTCCCGCCGAACGTAGCCAGCTGCCGGAATGCGCCGCCCGCTGGAATGCTAACGAAGCGGAAGCCCGCTCGCCGCGCGGCGCAGGCGGTCCAGGTGGCTCCAGGTGGCTCTAGGTGGCTCTAGGTGGCTCCAGGGGGCTCAGGCGGGACGGGTCGTGCGCAGCCGGATCGTGACGTCCATCGCGCGGAGGCTGCTGAGCATGCGGCCGGTGTACTCGGTGTCGATGTCGGTGAGCACGTAGCCGAGCTGGTCCCGCGTGCCGAGCAGCTGGCTCTCGATGTTCGTGCCGAACTCGGCCAGCAGCTGGTTGATGGTGGCGAGCACGCCGGGAACGTTGCTGTGCAGATGGGCCAGCCGGTACGTGCCCGGCGTGCGCGCCAGCGCGACGCCCGGCAGGTTGACGCTCAGCGAGGTCGTGCCGGACGTCACGTAGTCGTGCAGCTTTCCGGCGACGAACCGGCCGATATCCTGCTGCGCTTCCTCGGTCGAGCCGCCGACGTGCGGGGTCAGGATGACATTCGGCAGGCCACGCAGCTCGGAGACGAACTCCGCGCCCCGTTCCCGCGGTTCCGCCGAGAACACGTCGACGGCCGCGCCGGCCAGATGACCGGACTCGATGTGCCGCCGCAGCGCGCCGTGATCGACGACGAAGCCCCGGGAGAGGTTGAGGAATAGGCTGCCGGGCCGCATCGCCGCAAACTCGGCCTCGCCGAACAGGCCGCTGTTGCCCGGCCGTCCGTCCACGTGCAGGGTGACCACGTCGGAGCTCTCCAGCAGCTCGGCCAGCGATCCGCACCGCCGGGCGTTGCCCAGCGCCAGCTTGTCGGCAATGTCATAGAAGTACACGGTCATGCCGAGGCTCTCGGCCAGCACGGACAGCTGCCCGCCGATGTTGCCGAAGCCGACGATCCCCAGCCGCCGCCCGCGCACCTCATGGCTGCCTGCTGCCGACTTGTCCCACACGCCCAGGTGCATCTGCGCGTTCTTGTCGGTGAGCCGCCGGGTCAGCGCAATGACTTCGGCGAGGGCGAGCTCGACCACGCTGCGGGTGTTCGAGAACGGGGCATTGAACACCGCGATGCCCCGCCGGGACGCGGCCGCGAGGTCGATCTGGTTGACGCCGATGCAGAACGCGCCCACCGCCAGCAGGTCGGGAGCGGCATCGAGAACGCGCTCGGTGACGTGCGTGCCGGATCTGATGCCCAGCACCTGAACGCCGTCGAGCGCGGCCATCAGGTCATCCTCGTCGAGCGCCCGCGCGGCCGTCTCTACCTGGTAGCCGTCCTTGGCCAGGCGCGCGACCGCGTCGGGGTGGATGTTCTCCAGCAGGAGGACGCGAACCTGCCCGTCGGAGCGGTCCGGCGTCAGCATGACCCCAATCTATCCATCGGCCGTGATCTTGCGGCGTCAGGAGCCGGGCTCCCGGCCGTACAGGCGGTGAGTGAGGCCGGTGTGGCGGCGGCCGGCGCCCGGGGTACGCACGGCGGCGGCCAGCGCGCGGCGGGAGCCGACGAGGACGACCAGCCGCTTGGCCCGGGTGATCGCGGTGTAGAGCAGGTTGCGCCGCAGCATCATCCACGAGCTCGTGGTCAGCGGGATGACGACGGCCGGGTACTCGCTGCCCTGCGAGCGGTGGATGGTGGCCGCATACGCGTGCGCGAGCTCGTCGAGTTCGTCGAAGGCGTAGTCCACGCTCTCGTCCTCGTCGGTGCACATGGTGAGCGTGCTGTCTTCGGTTGACATCCCGGTAACCACGCCCACGGTGCCGTTGAAGATCCCGGCGGCGCCCTTGTCGTAGTTGTTCCTCAGCTGCGTCACCTTGTCGCCGACCCGGAACACGCGACCGCCGTGACGGCGCTCGGGCTGCCCTTCCGCATACGGTGTCAGCTTCTCCTGCAGCAGGGTGTTGAGGTTTCCCGCCCCGGCCGGCCCGCGGTGCATCGGCGTCAGCACCTGCACATCGCGGCGCGGATCCATGCCAAAGCGGCGCGGGATGCGGCGGGCGACGATGTCCACCGTGAGCGCGGCGGCCTCCTCGGTGTCCTCGCAGCCGAACCAGAAGAAATCGGGGAAGCCGTCCAGCCTGGGCGGCGTGCCTTCGTTAACCCGGTGCGCGTTGACCACGATTCCCGACTGCCGGGCTTGCCGGAAGATCTTCGTCAGGCGGGTCCGCGGGATCACGTCATCGGCGGCCAGCAGATCCCGCAGCACCTCGCCGGCGCCGACCGACGGGAGCTGGTCCACGTCGCCGACCAGCAGCAGGTGAGCGCCTCGGGGGACGGCCTTGACCAGCTTGTTGGCCAGGATCAGGTCGACCATGGACGACTCGTCAAGCACGACGAGGTCGGCGTCAATGGGATTGTCCCTGTCGTACTTCGGCTCCCCGCCCGGCTGGAGTTGCAGCAGCCGGTGCACGGTGCTGGCCGGGTGGCCGGTGAGTTCGGCCAGCCGCTTGGCGGCCCGCCCGGTCGGCGCGAGCAGCACGACCTTCGCCTTCTTGGCCGCGGCCAGTTCCACGATCGAGCGGACGGTGAAGCTCTTGCCGCAGCCAGGTCCGCCGGTCAGCACGGCGACCCGCTCGGTCAGGGCCAGTCGCACCGCCTGCTCCTGCTCGGCCGCCAGGTCGGCACCGGTCCTGCTGCGCAGCCAGCTCAGCACCTGTTCCCAGTCCACCTGCTGGAACTTCGCCATCCGGTCATCCTCGGCGGTCAGCAGGTCAAGCAGCCCGGTGGCGAGGGAACGCTCGGCACGGTGAAACGGCACCAGGTACACCGCCGGCACGCTGTGTTCTCCAGCCAGGTGACCGCCGGCCGGGACGTCTTCCCGGACGACCCCTTCGTCGGCGGCTAGCTCGTCCAGGCAGGGCGCGATCATCTCCCGGTCGAGGTCGAGGATCTTCGCGGCGTCGGTGATCAGGTTCGGAGCCGGCTGGAAGCAGTGCCCGTCGTCGGCCGCCTCGGACAGCGTGTACTGCAGGCCGGCCTTGATCCTCTCCGGGCTGTCCCGGCGGATCCCGACCGCCTGGGCGATCGTGTCGGCGGTCTTGAAGCCGATCCCCCAGACGTCAGCGGCCAGCCGGTACGGCTCGCTGCGCACCACGCCGACGGCGCTGTCACGGTACTTCTTGTAGATCCGTACCGCCAGCGAGGTCGACACCCCCACCCCCTGGAGGAAGACCATCACTTCCTTGATCGCCTTCTGCTCCTCCCAGGCGTCGGCCACCCGCTGGGTGCGCTTGGGGCCGACGCCTGGTACCTCGAGGAGGCGGCCGGGCTCCTCCTCGATGACCCGCAGCACCTCGGTGCCAAAGTGCGCGACCATGCGCTCGGCCATGACCGGCCCGATGCCCCTGATCAGCCCGGAGCCGAGATAGCGCTGGATTCCCTGGATGGTCGCGGGCAGCACGGTCGCATAGGAGCGCACCTCGAACTGCCGGCCGTACCTCGGGTGCGAGGTCCACCGGCCGGTCAGCCGCAGGCTCTCGCCGACCTGGGCGCCGAGCAGGGGGCCCACCACGGTCATCAGGTCGGGTCCGCTGCGCTCGGCCGCCACCCGGGCGATCGTGTACCCCGTTTCCTCATTCGCGTACGTCACGCGCTCCAGGACCGCCTCGAGCACCGATTCCGCCGGGGCTCCTGGCCTGACAGGGCGTGCGGATGTCACATCGGACATTCTGCCTTGCCGTGGCCCGGCCCAGCGGGTGGATGGCCGGGAGCCTGAGCTGCCCGGGTACGCGGCCGCTACGCGGCGAGGGTGGCGTAACGGCCGTTGTCGGAGATGAGGCTGGCGTGGGTGCCGGCTTCGATGATCCGGCCGTGATCCAGGACGACGATCTGGTCGGCGTCGCGCACGGTGGACAGGCGGTGAGCGATCGTGATCGTGGTGCGCCCCCGGGCCAGCGTGTCGAACGCCTGCTGCACGGCACGCTCGGTCTCGGTGTCCAGGGCGCTGGTGGCCTCGTCCAGCACGAGCACGCGCGGGTCGCGCAGCAGCGTGCGGGCGATGGCGATGCGCTGCTTCTCGCCGCCGGAGAACCGGTGCCCGCGGGAGCCGACCATGGTGTCGTAGCCGTCCGGCAGCCCGGCGATCAGGTCGTGGATCTGCGCGGCACGGGCCGCGTCCTCGATCTCGGCGTCGGTGGCGCCGGGCTTGGCGTAGCGCAGGTTCTCCCGCACCGTGGTGTGCAGCAGGTAGGTCTCCTGGCTGACCACGCCCACGACCGCGGCGAGGTCGGTGAGCCGCAGGTCGCGCACGTCGATGCCGTCGATGCGGACGCTGCCGCCGCTCGGGTCGTACAGCCGGGCGATCAGCGAGGAAACCGTGGTCTTGCCCGATCCGGTCTCGCCGACCAGGGCGAGCGTGCTGCCGGCCGGAACGTCGAGGCTGACGCCCGCCACGGCGGGCCGGTCCGCGCCGGGGTAGCTGAAGCTGACGTCATCGAAGCGGACGTGGCCGCAGACCTGGGCCGAGTCAATCTCGACCGGATCCGCGGGATCGTCCACCTCGACGGGCAGGTCAAGGTACTCGAAGATCCGGGCGAACAGCGCCAGCGAGCTGATCACCGAGACGCTGGTGTTCAGCAGCCCGGTCAGCGGCCGGAAGATGCTGTTCTGCAGCGTGGTGAACGCGATCAGCGTGCCGATGCTGATCGTGCCGGCCGTGACCGGCAGGCCGGCCGCCAGGTAGATGACCGCGGGGATCGCGGCGAAGACGATGCTCAGCGAGGCCATCCGCCAGCGCCCGGCCAGCTGGGAGCGCAGCTCCAGGTCGATCAGCCGGGCCGAGGAGGCGGTAAACCGCTGCACCAGGGCCGGGCCGGTGCCCATCGTCTTGGCCAGCTGCACGCCGTTGATCGACAGCCCCTCCTCGATGGTGACGTTCAGGTCGGCCAGCTCGCGCTGCTGCTCGGTGGTGATGGCCCGGCGCAGGCCCGCCACCTTGCGGGTCAGGTAGACGGCCGGCGGCATGACGACCAGCGAGATGAGCGAGAGCCGCCAGGACAAGGCGGCCATGGCCACCGCGGCCGCTATCACGGTGGTGAGGTTGGCGGCGATGGAGGTCGCGGTCGAGGTCACGACCGACTGCATCCCGCCGATGTCGTTGGTGATCCGGGACTGGACCTCGCCGGTGCGGGTCCGGGTGAAGAAGGCGATGGACTGCCGCTGCAGGTGGGCAAAGACGCTGGTGCGCAGCCCGTGCATGACGTGCTGGCCGACCTTGGTACTGATCCAGGTCTGGATCACGCCCAGCGCCGACGTCACGGCCGCGACACCGACCATGCCCGCCACCAGCAGGACCAGCAGCCGGACGTTCTTGGCCGGCAGGGCGGTGTCGATGACCGCGCGGAGCAGGAAGGGCGACGCCAGCCCGATGATCGAGGAGGCGACGATGATGGCGGTGACCACCGCCAGCGGCCAGCGGTAGGGGGCGAACAGCCGCCCGATGCGGCGCAGCGACACCTTTCGTGCCAGTGCCTTCTCCTCGGCCTTCTCCTCGGCCGTGACCGTGCGCGCGCCGCGAGTCCGGCCGGAGCGACTCGTGTCGCGATTCGTGGCTGGCGACTCCAAGGGTGACTCGATTCTGTCGTGGGCGGCCCGCGCTCGGACACGCGGACCTCAGGAACGCAAGATGCTGAGGTAACCTCAATGTGAGGTTACAACAGAAGAGGCTGATACGCTATTCCCGTGATCCAGGATCGCGGCACGCCGGCCGGACGCGCCTGGGCTAACGACGAGACGCTGCCCGAAGCTTTCTCGTCGGTCGCGCGCCAGTTGCGCGAGACATCCCAGGAGGCGCTGGCCCCCTGGGACATCACCCCGGCCCAGCACCGGGCGCTGCGCGTGCTCAAGCGCCACGGGACGATGCGGTTGTCGGAGCTGTCGGATCACCTGCACATCGCGGCGCGCTCGGCCACCGAGGTCGTCGACGCCGTCGAATCGAGAGGCCTGGCCGTGCGGCGCCCCGATCCCGGTGACCGGCGGGCCACCCTCGTCGAGCTGACCGAGAAGGGCACCAGCGTGCTCGACGCGATTCGCGCCGCGCGCGGCGCCGAGGCGGAACGGGTCTTCGGCCGGCTCACCCCGGCCGACCGTGCCCACCTCGCTCGCATTCTCCGCGCGCTCAGAGAGTGACCGGGCGTGGCCGCGGGTTCTAGCCGGGCAGCACGGCCAGCTCCAGCCCTCGCAGCCGGTCCGGATCAGCGATCACGTCGATCGCGGTGATCTGGCGGTCGCCGGTGGTCAGGGCCAGCACGATCTGCAGCCGGCCGCCGGGCGCGAATACGATGCCGACCGCCCCGTCCACCAGGGCCAGCACGGACTCGCTGGCCCGCCCGGCGGCCATGACCGCACCGCCGGCGACGGCTTGCGCGCCGCGGAGCGACGCGGGCTTCCCGGCCGGGGACGCGGCGGCATCGGAGGTCAGGGTGACATCGGAGTCCAGCACCGCGACCAGGGCCGCGAGGTTTCCGCCGCGGGCCGCCGCGAGGAACGCCTCGGCTACTTCCCGCTGACGGGCCAGGTCGGCGGCCATCGCCGGGCCGGGAACTCCCCGGCTGGGCGCCCCCCGCACGCGGCGGCGGGCCCGGCTGGCGAGCTGCCGGGTCGCCGCCGTTGAACGCCCGAGCGTGGCCGCCACCTCGGTGAACGGCATCGCGAACATGTCGTGCAGCACGAAGGCGAGCCGCTCGGCCGGGGTCAGCGTGTCCAGCACGACCAGCAGCGCCAGGCCGACCGAGTCGGCCAGGACGGCCTCGAACTCGGGATCGGCCGTCCCGGCGCGCCCGGTAACTCCCGCCGCCGGGGCCGCCCGGCCGGCGGGAGCCGGCCAGGAATCGCCGACCGGCTCCTCGCGCCTGCGCTGCCGGAGCATGTTGAGCGACACCCGCGCGACCACCGTCGTGAGCCAGCCGCCGAGGTTCGCCACCTCGCTGGTGTCCGTGCCGGTCAGCCGCAGCCAGGTGTCCTGCACCGCATCGTCGGCGTCGGTCATCGAGCCGAGCAGCCGGTACGCCACGGCCCGCAGGTGCGCCCGGTGCTCCTCGAAGGCGGCGGCCAGCCATTCGCTGTCGGTCATCTCTCCCGTTCCCTGTCGCCCGGTCTCACCACACTGACACCTGGCGTCCGGCAAAGGTGACACGAGCAAGGCCCCGGCGCGTCCCACCCCCCATCAGTCCTGACCGCATTCGAAGGCTTGCCTTTCCGGGGTGACCATTTCACGGCGGTGATGGCCATCGGGCGATCGCGGCTATTGTGTGCCTCCCGGTCGCCCGTCTACCGTTTCGCCATGACCATCCCCACGGAGCCGATCGGCAGTATCCCTCGCCCCGCCGAGCTCCTCGCAGCCATGACCGCCGAGGCCGAAGGCCGCATCACCAGCGATGACCTGAGCGCCGCCTACGATCAGGCGGTGCGCGACACGATCGGCCGGCTGGAAGCGCTGGGGTGCCCCGTGGTGAGCGACGGCGAGCAGTCCAAGCCGAGTTTCGCCACCTATCCGATAGCCGGATCGGCCGATCTCGCGCCCGACGGGGCGGTCATTCCCTTCGCCGACGGCCACCACAGACAGTTGCCGACGCTGACCGCCGGGCCGTTCCGGTATCAGGCCCACGCCGAGCAGTACCTGCGGGCCGCGCAGAAGTTCGCCGGGGTGCCGGTCAAGCAGGCGGTCATCGCGCCGTCGGCGCTGAGCCTGCTCTACCCGGCCAGTGGCCTTGCCTCCTACCCGCGCGAGCGCTTCCTTGACGATCTGGCCGCCGAGGCGGCGGCCGACATCCGCGGCTGCCTGGACGCGGGTGCCCACGTCGTGCAGCTCGACTTCACCGAGGGACGGCTGTCGCTCAAGCTCGACCCGAGCGGGCAGCTGCTCGAGCAGTTCATCGCCCTGAACAACCAGGTGCTGGACCGCTTCAGCGAAGCCGAGCGCGCCAGGATCGGCGTGCACACCTGCCCCGGCGGTGACCTGGACTCAACGCACAGCCTCGACGTCGACTACGCGGGGCTGCTGCCCCGGCTGCTCCAGCTGCACGCCGGGAATTTCTACCTCCAGCTCGCCAGCGAACCCGACCCCGATCGGGTCCTGTCGATCATCGCCGACCGGCTGCCGCCCGGCGCGCGGATCTTCGTCGGGGTCACCGACCCCATCGACCCGCGGGTGGAAACCCCCGAGCAGGTACGCGACCGGGTGCTGCTGGCGGCCAGCCACATTCCCGCCGATCAGCTGGGAACCTGCGACGACTGCGGCTTCTCGCCGTTCGCCGACGACACGTCCACGTCCCGCGACACCGCCTTCGCCAAGATCGCCGCCCGGATCGAGGGAACCGCGCTAGCCGCCCAGCAGCTCGGCCTCTGACCGTCGCGAACCGCCGCTGGCCGGCATGGCGGTCAGGCCGCGCCAGAGCCAAGGCGGTCGATGTGCCGCCGACCCCCGCAGGTGGGTGTCGATGTGCCGTTGACCGCCTTGTTGCTGAGCCGGAACCCAGGCGCGTCCGCTTCGCGGGAGCGGTTCAGCGGCCGTCGAGCAGGGGCTGGCGCGGGTCCCAGGCGACACCGTCGGCGGCGTCGCGGCGGCGCCTGGCGATGCCGGACAGCACCTCGAGCACGACCCTGTTGGCCAGGAACGCGGTGATATCGGCGTGGTCGTAGGGCGGCGCGACCTCCACGACGTCGATGCCGACGACGGGCAGCTCGTAGGCGACCCGCCGGACCGCGTCGAGCAGTTGCCGGGCGGTGAGCCCGCCGGGCTCGGGAGTGCCGGTGCCGGGCGCGTGGCCGGGATCGCAGACGTCGATGTCGACCGACAGGAACACGCCGTCGCAGTCATCGGTCGCGATGGCCGACGCTTCGGTGAGGCAGGCGTCGAGCCCGCGGGCGCCGATCTCGGTCATCTCGTACGAGCGCATGCCCTGGCGCGCCATCCAGCCCAGCGTCTCGGGGCCGGGCCAGTAGCCGCGCAGGCCGATCTGCAGGAACCGGTCGCCGCGCAGGGCGCCGGACTCGATCAGGCGGCGCATCGGCTGGCCGTGGCCGATCAGCGAGCCGGACTCGATGTTGCCGGTGTCGGCGTGGGCGTCGAAGTGAATCATGGACACCCGGCCCGCCCCGTGGTGCTGGGCGACGCCGGCGGCGTCCGGCCAGGTGATCGTGTGGTCGCCGCCGAGCACGAGCGGGATCGCGCCGGACGCGGTGACCGCGTGCACCGCCTCCTGCAGGTCACGTACCGACCGCGCCGCGTCACCGGAGAACAGCTCGACGTCGCCGGCGTCGTAGACCGCCAGGTCAGCCAGCGCGTCGACGCGCAGCGCCAGCGAGGGCCGCGATCCGTCGTGGGGCAGGTAGCAGGCCTGCCGGATGTACTGCGGGCCGAATCGGGCCCCGGCCCGGTGCGAGGTGCCTCCGTCGAACGGCGCCCCCAGGATCACGATGTCGGCGCCGGCGTAACCGTCCGGCTCGGCCCAGTCACAGCGCGGTACGCCGAGAAAGGTGATGTCCGGGCCGAACTGCGCCCCATAACGGACCATGATCACTCCTTACGGTGCACACGAAGACAGCGCCGGAACGAAACCCGCTGCGCCAGCATCTTCCGGCCCGGCGGCGAAGGCGGTCAACGGTATATCGACCCCA
>DASXME010000150.1:0-15024 GCA_036495825.1 Streptosporangiaceae bacterium | reverse complement strand
GTGGACAGCGACTGGAACTTGTCGAGGGTGCTCTTGGTCACCTCGCCCACGCTGCCCACGGCGGGAATCATGACGGCCGCGACGAGCACTCCGCCGATGGCGGACATCGTGACGAGGCGGCCGACCCCGCGCGCCTTGCCTGAGTGATCTGCGCTCAACACGCCCCCAGGGTACGTCAGGCAGATTTCGAATCCGCCTGAAATCGCCAGCCTGGGTGCCACGCGACAGCGGGTGCCCGCGGGGCGAAGCGGGGCGAAAGTGACCTAAGCTGTGGTCACAGATCGCCCGATGAACGCGGAGAGTAACCGTAATAGGGCCAGGGGTGACTATGCGTACAGAGCGGAATGGCCCAGAAGGGCTATCTAGGAAATGGGTCCAACGAGGTCTGGTACTGCGGAGCGGACTTCCGTATGTTTCACTATCACGGCCAGCGCACCGGGGCTGGGCGGCCACGCCGCCGACTCGGAACGCAAGTGAACGCCATCCAGCGTGACGTAATACGCGGGACATGACGATCGAAGGAGTGGGGCCACATGTGGGTCACGGACTGGACTGCCCGTGCAGCCTGTAAAGGCACGGATCCTGACGAGCTCTTCGTTCAGGGCGCGGCGCAGAACAGGGCCAAGCTGATCTGCCGGGGCTGCCCTGTACGTACCGAGTGCCTTGCTGACGCCCTGGACAACAGGATCGAGTTCGGGGTGTGGGGCGGCATGACCGAGCGGGAGCGGCGCGCTCTGCTGCGCCGTCGGCCGGACGTCACGTCCTGGCGTGAGCTGCTCGAGCAGGCACGGAACACCTACGAGCGCACGGCCGAAGAGGCCGAAGAGCTCGTCGCCAGCTGACTCCCTGACCTACTGACGCACGCGAGCGCAAGCAGCACCGGCACGGCTGCTTGCCGCAGCACCGCATCAGGCCGGATCGTCCGCCCCGGCGAGCGAGACTCCAATTTCCCTCAGGCCGTCTAGGTCGTGCACGTCTTCCGGGCGCGCAGGCACCTCGGCGATCGGGACCGCCGGGTGCGCGGCAATGAAATGCTCGGCCAGCCGTCTCTCTCGGATGGCGAGCTGCATGCGCTCGGCGTGCAGCCGCAGCGCTGCCTCGGCCAGCTGATAGCGACCGGAGCCCGGTCCTGCCGATCCTCCGGGGGCACTGCCGTTCTGCAGCATCTCGGCGGCGGCCAGGCTGCGCGCCGCCGACAGCCGGGTCGCCCTGGCGCGGTGCACCCGGTTGACGATGAGCCCGGCGAGCGGCATCCGGTCGCGGGACAGCCGTTCCACGAAGTACGACGCCTCGCGCAGCGCGTCGGGCTCGGGCGCCGCGATCACCAGGAACGCGGTGCCGGGCGTCTGCAGCAGCCGGTAGGTGTCGTCCGCCCGTTCGCGGAACCCGCCGAACATCGTGTCCAGCGCCGTGACGAAGGTCTGCACGTCCCTGAGGACCTGCGCCCCCAGGACCTTCGTGAGCACCCCGGTGACGAGCGAGAAGCCGGTGTTGAGCACGCGGAGGTAGGCGCGGCCGCCGAGCTTGGCCGGGCCGGTGAGGATCCGGATCAGCCGGCCGTCGAGGAACCGGCCGAGTCGCTGCGGCGCGTCCAGGAAGTCAAGGGCGCTGCGGCTCGGCGGGGTGTCCACGACGATCAGATCCCACTCCTCCGCGCGGCGCAGCTGGCCCAGCTTCTCCATCGCCATGTACTCCTGGGTGCCGGCGAAGCTGGACGACAGCGACTGGTAGAAGGGGTTGGCCAGGATCTGGGTGGCCCGGTCCGGGTCGGAATGCGCCTCGACGATCTCGTCGAAGGTCCGCTTCATGTCGAGCATCATCGCGTGCAGGCTGCCGCCGGCCGAGGTCTGCGTTCCGGCCACCGGACGGGGCGTGTTGTCCAGCGTGGTCAGCCCCATCGACTGAGCCAGTCTGCGGGCCGGGTCGACGGTCAGCACCACCACGTGCCTGCCGCGCTCCGCGGCGCGCAGCCCGACGGCCGCGGCGATCGTGGTCTTGCCCACGCCGCCGGAGCCGCAGCACACGATGATCCGCGTCCGCGGGTCGTCCGCCAGCCTGTCCACGTCGAGCCAGCGGTACCGGCCCGCGGCGAGCGGGCCCAGGCCGCCGCCGTCCTGGCGCCCGGTCATCAGGCGGCTCCCTGGTCCCGCAGCGCCTCGGCTAGCCGGTACAGCCCGGCCAGATCCATGCCGTCGGGAACCAGCGGCAGCTCGTACCGCGGCTGGCCCGCCGCGGCCAGGCGCTGCCGTTCGCGGCGGTGCAGGTCCATCGCGCGGGCGTCTTCGGCCAGGTCGGCGGCGAGCTCAGCGGCCAGCGACCTGCTCTCCTCGATCCCGGCGGCCTTCAGGCCGGTGGCCAGCTCGTCCTCGTCCAGCGTCCCGTCTTTGGCGGCACTCAGGTCGGTCTTGGACAGCACCCCGGGGCGCATCATGTTGATCATGATCCCGCCGACCTGCATGCCGTCGTGCGCCTCGTCGCGGAGCTCCGCGATGCCGTCCAGGGTCTCTTGCACGGGCATCTCCTCGAGCACGGTGACGAAGTGCACGGCGGTCTGCGGCGAGCGGATCACGCTTTGCACGGTGTCGGCGTGGCCCCGGATCGGCCCGACCTTGGCCAGCCCGGACACTTCGGCCGCCACGTTGAGGAACCTGCCGATCCTGCCGGTGGGCGGGGCGTCCATCACCACCGCGTCGTAGAGGTACTTGCCGCCCTTGCGCCGTCGTACCGCCTCGGCCGCCTTCCCGGTCAGCAGCACGTCCCGCAGGCCGGGCGCGAGCGTGGTCACGAAGTCCACGACGCCGAGCCTGGTGAGCGCCTGCCCCGCGTGCCGCAGGTTGTAGAACATCGCCAGGTACTCAAGGAAGGCGGCCTCTGGGTCCACCGCCAGCGCGTAGACGTCCCCGCCCTGCTGCGGCCCGATGGCCGGCCCGACCGCGACCTTGCGCTCGCCGTAGGGGAGCGGCGGGCAGTCGAAGAGCTGAGCGATGCCCTGGCGGCCCTCGACCTCCATCAGCAGGACGTTCCGGCCGCCTGATGCCAGGGCGAGGGCAAGCGCGGCCGCGACAGTGGTTTTGCCCGTTCCGCCCTTGCCGGTGACGACGTGCAGCCGCACGCCGTCCCAGTCGGTGTCCCTGGTGCTCACGCCTATGGAGGCTATCGCTGCCTGTGCACCGGTTTTTCCTCATGTTGGCGTCAAGGCGCTGCCGGCAGCCGAAGTAATTGTCACTAGGCTGTGCAGCACTAGCTAGATTTCCGTAAGAACCCGGAAAGAGGTGCTCGCGGTGGTCGCAGCACTTGTGGTTATTGTCATATTGATCGTGGCAGGCGGGCTGATCACGCTCGGGCGTTCGATCCGCGTGGTGCAGCAGTTCGAGCAGGGCATCGTGTTCAGGTTCGGCAAGGTGCAATCAGGCACGCGGGGCCCCGGGCTGACCTACATCCGGCCGATCGGCGATCGCATGCAGAAGGTCAACATGCAGATCGTCGCGATGGCGGTGCCCCCCCAGGACGGCATTACCCGGGACAACGTGAGCGTCCGGGTGGACGCCGTCGTCTACTTCCGCGTGGTCGATCCGATCAAGGCCACGGTGAACGTGCAAAACTACCTCTTCGCGGTCTCGCAGCAGGCGCAGACCTCGCTGCGCTCGATCATCGGCCAGTCGGAGATGGACCAGCTGCTGGCCGAGCGCGACACGGTCAACCGCGAGCTGCGCCGGATCATCGACGAGCCGACCGAGGGCCCGTGGGGCATCAGGGTCGAGCGGGTGGAGATCAAGGACGTGTCGCTCCCCGAGGGCATGAAGCGCTCCATGTCCCGGCAGGCCGAAGCGGAACGTGAGCGCCGGGCCAGGATCATCTCCGCCGACGGTGAATTCCAGGCCTCCAAGCGTCTCGCCGCGGCGGCGAACGTGATGGCCCGCGACCCGGCGGCGCTGCAGTTGCGGCTGCTGCAGACCGTGGTCGAGGTGGCGGCCGAGAAGAACAGCACGCTGGTCATGCCGGTGCCGGTCGAGCTGCTGAGGTTCTTCGACAAGAACGCGCCCGCTCCGCAGGGGGAGCCGGCCCCGGAACGTATCGAGGACCAGGGCGACGCCGAGGTCGCGGCGGCCGAGGCGGCGATCGAGCACGTGACGCCTCCCGCCGCGCTGGAGGCCGAGGGCATCCCGCCGGTACCCGAAGTCGAGGCACCGCAGGTCCCCGAGATCGATCCCGCCGGGCTGGAGACGGCCCAGCCTGCGGAGCCGGCCTAGTCGCGTCGGGCCCGCCCCGCCCGGGCTGCGCAGCGGCAGCGGTGTTGGCTAGGGTTCGGGCATGCAGAAATGGGAGTACGCAACGGTTCCGCTGCTGGTGCACGCGACCAAGCAGATCCTGGACAACTGGGGAGACGACGGCTGGGAGCTGGTCGCCGTGATCCCAGGTCCCAACCCCGAGCAGCTGGTCGCGTACATGAAGCGGCCCAAGGCCTAGGCAGATAAGGCCTAAGGCAGGTAGGGCCTAGGCGCGAACAGCAAGGAGGGGTCGCCATCGGGCGCGCACGGCTGAAGGTGCCGGCGGACTGGGCCGCGAGGGCCGCCAGCCTCGCCGACCGCAGCGCGGAGCCGGCCCGGCCGCGCGATGCCGCGACCGTCATGCTGCTGCGCCCGGCGGCCGTAAGCCGCGCCGCCGTTGACGGCCACACCGCCGATGGCAGCCGCACCGCAGACGACGGCCGCACCGCGGCGGGCGGGCTCGAGGTCTACATGCTCAGGCGCAAGCAGAGCATGCCGTTCGCGCCCGGCGCCTCGGTGTTCCCCGGCGGCTCGGTGGACCGCCGCGACTCCGACAGCGAGGTCGCCTGGTCGGGTCCCGGCGTCGCCCAGTGGGCCCGGTGGCTCGGCACCTCGGCGGAGCTGGCCCGCGGCCTGCTCTGCGCCGCGGTCAGGGAGACCTTCGAGGAGTCCGGCGTGCTGCTCGCCGGGCCCGCGGCGGGCGGGGTGACGCTGCCGCCGGCGGCGGAACTCGAACCGGACCGGCTGGCGTTGCTCGACCGGTCGCTCTCGCTGGCCGAGATGCTCGCCCGCCGGGGGCTGGTGCTGCGGTCCGACCTGCTCAAGCCGTGGGCCCAGTGGATCACCCCGGCGGCGGAGACGAGACGCTACGACGCCAGGTTCTTCGCCGCGCTGCTGCCCGCCGGGCAGCAGACGGCCGACATCCGCGACGAGGCGGATCAGGTCGGCTGGCTGCCGCCGGCCGACGTGCTGGCCGCTGCGGCGCGCCGCGAGGTCACGCTGATGCCGCCGACCGCGGTGACCCTGGCCGAGCTGGCGGCCTGCCCCGACGTCGCCGCCGTATTCGCGGCGCCGCGGCAGGTCACACCGCTGCTGCCCGAGGTCGTCGTCGAGGACGGCCAGGCGTGGCTGACCATGCCGGCCGGACTGGAGTACCCGATTTGAACAAAGATGACTCCGTACGGAGCGCGGCTAGCCCGCCGGAGTCAGGGACGATCGACGGGTCGGGCAGCAGATCGGCCCGGTGCGTGCTCGCCCCCAACCCGTCCCCGATGACGCTGGACGGCACCAACACCTGGATCCTCGCCGCGCCGGGCTCGCCGTCGGCCATCGTGGTGGACCCCGGGCCCGCCGACGAGGGGCACCTGAGCCGGGTGGCCGGCCTGGCCACACGGGACGGCCGCCGGGTGGCGCAGATCCTGCTCACGCACGGCCACGCCGATCATTCGGCCGGGGCCAGGCGGCTGGCCGAGCTGACGTCCGCTCCCGTCCGGTCCGCCGATCCCGCGTACGCATGGTCGCCGCACCGGCACGACGGCGATGGGCTCGGCCCCGGTGATCTGCTTGCTGGCCCTCTGCTGACCGGCCCCCTGCTGACGGGCACCGTACTGACCGGCGCGGGCTGCGACGTCGAGGTGGTCGTCACGCCGGGGCATTCGGGCGACTCGGTGTGCTTCTGGATCCCGGCGGACCGGGTGCTGCTGACCGGGGACACCGTGCTCGGCCGCGGCAGCACCGTGATCGCCGGGGACGGGAACCTGGGCGACTACCTGGCCTCGCTTGACCGGCTGCGCGCGCTGGCCGACTCGGCCGACCTCGCGGCGCTGCTGCCCGGCCACGGGCCGGTGCTGCCCGACCCGGCGGCGGCGCTTGACTATTACATCGCCCACCGCAGGGAAAGGCTCGCCGAGGTCACCGAGGCGCTGGCGGCCGGCGACAGGACCCCGGGGCAGATCGTGGCGCGGGTGTACGCCGACATTGACGCGGGGTTGCGGGCATTCGCCGAATGGTCGGTCCGCGCCCAGCTTGAGTACCTTGACGAGCGCGGTGCGTTGCCGCCAGGCGTTCGGAAAAACGGGGTTTGAGTTTTTAAGGTCTTTAACGGGCGCGCTTGCGCAGCCGCTCGGTGTCGAGCAGCACGACCGACCGCGCGGACAGCTGAATCCAGCCCCTGGCCGCGAAGTCGGCGAGCGCCTTGTTCACCGTCTCCCGCGACGCCCCGACGAGCTGGGCCAGCTCCTCTTGGGTGAGGTCGTGATGCACGTGCAGCCCGTCATCTTGCTGCTGGCCGAACCGGCCGGCCAGGTCGAGCAGCTGCTTGGCCACCCGGCCCGGCACGTCGGTGAAGACCAGGTCCGCGTTGACGTCGTTGGCCCGGCGCAGCCGCTGCGCGAGCGCGCGGAGCAGGTGCAGCGCGACCTCGGGGCGGCCGGTCAGCCAGATCAGCAGCTTGTCCTGCGCGAGCGAGGCGAGCAGCGCGTCGGTGACCGCCGAGGCGCTGGAGGTGCGCGGCCGCGGATCGAAGAGCGACAGCTCGCCGAACATCTCGCCGGGCCCGATCACGCTCAGCAGGTTCTCCCTGCCGTCCGGCGCCGCCCTGGTGAGCTTGACCTTCCCATCCAGCACGACATACAGGCAGTCGCCCTCGTCGCCCTCGGTGAACAGCCGGTCGCCGCGGCTGAGCGGCACGTCCGTCATGCGTGACCGCAGTGCTCGCGCGTCATCCTCGTCGAGCGCCTCGAACAACGGCGCTCGGCTCAGCACGTCCTGGCGGTCGTCCACCTGTTCCTCCCGGGACACTTTCGTCTCAGCACCAAGTGTCGCGCATCTACCGGCCCGCAGGCGAGCAGAGATCATGTCAAGATCGCCCGACACGATAATCGCGACTCGCCCGGTGACATGAGTATCACAATATGCAGTCGGGTAATTACAATGCGTATACAGAAGGGGAAGTTCACGACCGGATTGCGGCTTCCGGGGGGTCGGTATGCGGGGTCAGTGTGGTGTTCATTCCGTCGGGCGGACGGCGCGATTGGTGATGGCGGGCAGCCTGATTGCCGGCATCGCGGCCGCCGAGCCTGGCTGGGCGCAGGCGTCGAGCCCGGGGCCGCCTAGCGCGGGTGCCGTCTCGGCGGCCGCCGGGCAGGTCAGCCGGCGTGCGGCCGAGCTCAGCTCGGCGCGAGTGCGGCTCGCGCGGGCCAGCGCGCAGCTGGCCAGCCTGCGCACCCAGGCCGAAGTGATCATCGAGCGGTACGACCAGACCATGGTCGAGATGCACCAGGCCGCGGTCGCCTACCGGGCCGCGCAGGCGCGCTTGGGCCGGGCCACCGCTGCGGAGAGGGCCAGCCGTGCGCGGGTCGGACAGCTGGCCGCCCGCGACTACGAGGCGGCCGGCGGGTTCGGCACGATGGCCGCGATGCTGAGCGACTCGGCCGGCCCGCAGGCGTTCCTCAACGGCGTCGGCGTGCAGCAGCAGCTGGCCCAGCAGGGCACCGACGTGCTGTCCCAGGACCATGTCTCGCGCATCGTGGCCGGGGTGTTCCGCGCCCAGGCCCAGCGTGAGCTGCGGATGGAGCAGGCCGCGGCCAGGCGCGCGGCCGCGCTGAAGGCCGCCATCGCGGCGGCGGTGGCCCGCCAGCAAGCCGCGGTGCAGGCCACCCAGGCGAGCACGAGACGGCTCGAGGCCGCGCTCGGTGCGGCCCGCACGCGTGAGTACGAGCTGGAGCTGGCCCGGCAACGCGCGCTGGCCGCGGACCAGGCCCGGCGGTCGGCGACCGCCGGCCCGCCGGTCGGCGCTGCCGGCCCGGTCGGCGGGCAAGCGCCTGGCGCCTGGGCGTCCGGCTTCCCGACGGCGGACGGCGCCGGCGCGGAGCGAGGCGACATCGCCGCCAACTGGGCGCTCAGCCAGATCGGCAAGCCGTACCAGTGGGGCGGCGCGGGGCCCGACACCTACGACTGCTCGGGACTGACGATGGACGCGTGGGCGCGCGCGGGCGTCCGCCTGCAGCACTGGACCGGCTTCCAGTGGCCGTCGGGACCGCATATCCCCATCGACCAGCTGCGCCGCGGCGACCTGCTCTTCTTCGCCACGAACACGTCCGACCCCAACACCATCCACCACGTCGGGATCTACATCGGGAACGGGGACATGGTGGACGCTCCCTACACCGGGGTGGACGTCAGGATCGACAGCATCTACCAGCCCGGCGGCCTGATCGGCGCCACCCGCCCGGCGGGCTGATGAGAATCGCAGACGTGCCGGGGTGCTCCTGTGCCTCAGCCGTAGCGATTCAGGATAGGTAGCCGCTGGCGGTATGCAGCAGGATCCGGGATTCGGCGAGCTGATCGCGGAACGCGCCGGGGTCGTGCGCGGTGAGTTGCTGGTATAGGCGCATAGCCTCGGCCAGGCTGGTTCTCGCGTCGTGCTGGCGGCCCAGCCCGATCAGCCACACGCCGAGGTTCGTCAGCAACCGCGCCAGGTGCGGGGTGAAGGCGGCCGGGTCGGTCTCGGCCAGCGAAGGAGCCGTTGATCATGAACCAGGAACAGGAACTGCCGCGGATCGGGGTGCTGTGGCGCGGTGACCGCCGCGCCGCGGCGCCGTCACCGCCCGCGGACCGCGGCCTCGGCCCGCTGTATGACGCCTTCAGCAGGCTGCCCGTGATCATCGAGCCGGTCCCCTACAGCGACGACGCCGCCGATGAGGTGCGCAGCCAACTGCTGGCCCTCGATGGCGTCCTGGTGTGGGTCAATCCCATCCAGGACGGAGCCAGCCGCGCCCGGCTCGATCCGCTGCTGCGCGAGGTGTCCGCGGAAGGCATCTGGGTGTCCGCACATCCTGATGTGATCCTCCAGATGGGCACCAAGGGAATCCTCTATCGCACCCGCGATCTCGGCTGGGGCAGCGACACCAGCCTGTACCGGTCGGCGGGCGAGTTCGCCCGCCGGTTCCCTGGCCGCCTCGGGCAGCTGGGCCGCCTGGTCCTCAAGCAGGGCCGGGGCAACGGCGGGAACGGAGTATGGAGAGTCGAGCTGCCCGGAGGCAAGCCAGGCCCAGCCCAGCCGGATGCGGGCGTCCGGGTCCAGGATGCCCGGTCGAGAGACGGCTCATCCGAAGTGCTGGCGCTCGGCTCGTTCATGCAGCGATGCGAGGACTATTTCGCCTGGTCCGGCTGCCTGGTCGACCAGCCGTTCCAGGACCGCCTGGCGGACGGGATGCTCCGCTGCTACTTCTGCGGCGCCCGGGTCGTCGGGTTCTGCCGGCAATGGCCGAAGGGCCTGCTCGACCACGACCCGCACCAGGGCGCGCCGCCCGCCTCAGTCATGGAAGGCCCTGGCGTCCCAGCCTGGCAGGCACTCCGGGTGAAAGCCGAAACACAGTGGGTGCCGCAGATGATCAGCATCCTCGGCATCGGCCAGCACGAGCTGCCGGTCATCTGGGACGCGGACTTCCTCTACGGACCGAAGACCGCAGCAGGTGAGGATACCTACGTCCTGTGCGAGATCAACGTCAGCGCCGTGTGGCCCTTCCCGCCGATAGCGGCACCGGCCGTGGCAGCAGCAGCCCTGGACCGCACTCAGGCCGCGCGGGCACGCCGGTTACGAACGGCCCACGCGGGCGTCGGCGGGATATCTCCCCGGTTGAGCCGCCCCTTCCGTCAGGGCCGGATCGTGGCGGACTGATCTGGGGGCGGTGGCCGGCGAGAACATCGTGGGGGTCGATGCCGTGGGGCTCGGGGTCGGCGTGGACGAGGGCGGCTGCCAGCCGGGGGATGGCGTGCAGCAGGTCGTGCTCGGCGTTGACGGTGACCTGGTGGGCCTGGATGGCGGTGATGTCGGCGGCGACGACGATCTCGCATTCAGCGCGGAGCTGGTGGCCGATCCAGCGCAGCCGGACCTGGCCGGTGTCCAGGACCCCGTCTGTCGCGCGCAGGGTCTGCTCGACCTGGTCCACCAGGGCGGGATCGACGGCGTCCATCAGGCGGCGGTAAATCTCGCGGACGGCCTGGCGCAGCACGGCGAGGATGGCCAGGGTGATGAGCAGGCCGACGGCCGGGTCGGCCCAGTTCCAGCCGACCGCGACCCCGCCGGCACCCAGCAGGACGGCCAGGGAGGTGAGCCCGTCCGTGCGGGCGTGCAGCCCGTCGGCGATCAGGGCCGCCGAGCCGATCTTGCGGCCGGTGCGGATGCGATACCGGGCAGCCAGTTCGTTGCCCGCGAAGCCGATCAGCGCCGCGGCGGCGACCGCGGCCAGGTCGGTGACACGGCGAGGGTGCAGCAGCCGGGTGATCGCTGCGTAGGCTGCCAGCGCCGAGGACGCGCAGATGGTCAGCACGATGAAGATCCCGGCCAGGTCCTCGGCCCGCCCGTATCCGTAGGTGTAGCGGCGGGTCGGCGGCCGTCGGCCGAGCACGAACGCCACCCCCAGCGGCACGGCGGTCAGTGCATCCGCGGCATTGTGTAGCGTGTCGCCCAGCAGCGCCACCGATCCGGACAGGACCGTCACGACCGCCTGTATCACCGCGGCCGCCCCGAGCACGGCCAGGGAGATCCACAGCGTTCGCATGCCCTCCGCGCTGGCCTCCATCACCGTGTCCACCTGATCAGCGGCCTCATGCGAGTGCGGGCGCAGCACATACCTGAGCCTGGCTCCCAGGCCTGAACCGTCGTGGTTGTGGCCGTTTCCGGCGTCGTGCTCGTTGCTGTGCTGGTGGTGGTCGTGGCTACCGGTGCCCGGGTGGGTCATGACCCCACAATGCCGCCATAACCTTGATGCAGCACCTCGACCACAGCACCCCGGGCGCACCTGCAACACCGTCGCGGCGCTCCTGCATATCCGACACAGAATGCGCCGCAGCGCAACCTCCGTCTGTCTCCTCTCTTGCCGCTGCCCGGATGTCAGGATCCGGCGCTGAAGTCGACGTCCTTGGCCTGGGCGGTCCCGGCCCGCCGCCCTGGCGCCGTCTGGTAGGTCCAGTACAGGTTGGTGTGCGCGATGACCTGGGCCGGCGTCGGTGCACCGTACTCGGTCAGGTCCTCGGTCGTGTGCGCGTCGCTAACCAGGGTCGCATCGTAGCCGCGAGCGAACGCGCCGTGCAGGGTGCAGCGGATGCACGCGTCGGTCTGCGCGCCGACGACCACGAGCCCCCCGACGCCAAGGCCCGACAGCACATTCTCGAGGGTGGTGTCTTCGAAGGAGTCGCCGTAGTGCTTCTCGACCAGCGG
This sequence comes from Streptosporangiaceae bacterium, assembly GCA_036495825.1. Taxonomy (GTDB): domain Bacteria; phylum Actinomycetota; class Actinomycetes; order Streptosporangiales; family Streptosporangiaceae; genus PALSA-505. The sequence continues at coordinate 3,534 of DASXME010000150.1, read as the reverse complement.
CTCGGCCTCGCGGGGATCCAGCTCGGGGACGATCCGCCACCCGTCACTGCCCCGCACGATGTTCTCGTCCGAGTGCTGGACCCACACCACCGGAACCCCTTCCTGTCGCGCCTTCTCCACCAGGCTGCCGACGTTTACGACGACCGAGTCACGCTCATGTGCCCCCTCGACTACGACGTTCTGAACGTCGACAACGAGCAGGGCGGTGTTCGGCCGGTTCTCCAGCGTGGTCATGACCTCCCCTTACATGCGCCAGTTCCTGCGACCATCCACGCTAGCCTCACCCACTGACATCCCGGCTCCGCCGCAGCGGATCGTGGAATCGCCTGGTCAGAGGGTGGGCGGGGCGGCGGGCGGGCGCTGCTCCAGCGCCTGCAGCGCCAGCCGGACGGCGGTGTCGAGCTGGGGGTCGCGGCCCGCGGCCCAGTCGTGCGGCGCGATTTCCACCTCGACGTCCGGATCCACGCCGTGGTTATCCACGCCCCAGCCGGCGTCGGGAACCCACAGGGCGGACGCCGGCTGCGTCACCAGGGTCCCGTCGACCAGAGCGTTGAAGTAACAGCCGATCACGCCGCCCCAGGTACGCGTGCCGACCACGGTGATGCCGTAGGACTTCAGCGCCTGGATCACGACGTCGCCGCCGGAGCTCGCGTACCCGTCGGTGAGCGCCACGACCGGGCCGAGCGGCGTCTCGAACGGGTAGCTTGACGGCCCCTCGTGCCGGGACAGGTACCAGCCGATGATGCGCCGCCCGAGCCTCTCGGCCAGCAGATGCGAGGCGTCGCCGCCTTGCGCGTCGCGCAAGTCCACGATCAGGCCGTCTCGCGCGAACTCGGTGTGCAGGTCCCGGTGGAGTTCCGCCCAGCCCGCCGGATTCGTGCCCGGGATGCGCAGGTAGCCGAGCCGCCCGCCGGAGGCCTCGCGGACCGCGGTCCGCTGCCGGGCGACCAGATCGTAATACCGGGTCGCATGCTCGCTCGGCAGCGGAACCACGACCGTCCGCCGGTCCGCTCCGTCGCGGCGGAGAGTGAGCTCGACCGGCTTGCCGGCCTGGCCGGCCAGCAGTGCGTTCGGGCCGAGGCCGGGGTCCACCGGCTGCCCGTTCACCGCGACGATGAGATCGCCAGGTGCCGCGGCCACGCCCGGGGCGGCCAGCGGAGAGCGCGCGCCGATCACCGACGACTCGCCGGGCAGGATCCGCGCGATCCGCCAGGCCCCGTCCCCGGCGGGCTCGATGTCGGCGCCGAGCAGGCTCTGGGCCAGCGCCGGGTCGCCGCTCGCGGCCGGCGGCAGCACCCCGGTGTGCGAGGTGCGCGTCTCGCCCTGCAGCTCCCGCAGCAGATCGTGCAGGTCATCGGCGGAGCCAATGCGGTCGAGCAGCGGGCGGTAGCGGTCGCGCGCCGCGGTCCAGTCCACGCCCCCCATGTCGGCGCACCAGAAGTTGTCGCGCATCAGCCGCCACGTCTCGTGGTACATCTGCCGCCACTCGGCCGGCGGCTCGACCGTCACCCGGATCCGGTCCAGATCGACGCTGACAGCCTCCCGGTCGGGTTTGCCGGTCGGCTTGATCTCCAGCGACCCCCGGGTCTGGTAAGCCAGCCAGGCTCCGTCGGCGGAGACCGCGTAGTCGTCCAGCGCCTCGACCTCGACCGAGCGCTTTCGTGCAGCCAGGTCGTAGCGGACGAGCCGGGTCGGGCGCTCCTCGTCCGCGCCGATCATGGCCTCGCCCAGCTGCCCGGCGAGCGGCAACTCCAGCCAGACCACGCCGCCGGTGACCGCGCGGAGCTTGTCGTAGCGTCCGGCCGCCACGGGGAACGGCACGATCCGCTCGGCCAGCCCGGCGACGTCGAGACCGACGGTCGCGGGGCCGGCTACGGGACCTTCCGGTTCTGCCGGACGGCCAGCCAGCTCCGGAGCGAACGGCGACGGCGTCGCGGCCAGCAGCGTCACCAGGTACGGCCGGATCCCCGGCAGGAACCCGAGATCAAGGCCGTGCGCGTCGTAGACCGGATCGAACGCGCGGTTCGACAGGAACGCCAGGTACTTGCCGTCCAGGGTGAACGCCGGCGAGGTGTCGTCGAACCGGGGCGGGGTTACGTCGGTGACGGTGCCGTCGGCCAGCCGGGCCAGCCGTATCTGCGATGAGATGCGCTCGGATCGCCACGGCTGCGACCAGGCGAGCAGCGCGGAGTCGGGAGAAAATGCCAGGCCGGTGATCGCTTCGTTGGTGTTGTGCGCGATCTGCGTGATGACCGGCTCGCCCGCCAGCGCCACCGTCAGCAGCCGGCCGTCGGCGCAGGCAACCGCGGCCGTGCGCCCGTCCGGCGCTACCGTCAGCTCCAGGATCCGGCCGAGCTCGCCGTGCCCGATCCGCCGCGCCGCCGAGCCATCCGCGGGGAGCACGTCCAGGCCGTCCTCGCCGCCCTTGTCGGACGCGCAGGCAATGGCGTCCGCGCCGGGAATGACTACCGGAAGGCGACCGCGCACGCCCGGCTCGGCGAGCAGCGCCCGGGCGGCCTCGTCTCCGCCGGGCAGTCCGCTGGGCAGCCAGTGCACGGTGCCGCGCACCTCGGCGGCCAGCACCTGGCCGGCCGAATCCAGCGCGAACCAGCCCAGCTGCGACTTCGCGGACACCGGATGGGGGGCGCGCCCGGACCGGGCTCCGCTGAGCCGTATGTCCAGGCGCAGCGGCTCGGCGTCGAGCGACTCGAGCAGCCAGATCTCCCCGGCCTGCTGGTAGACCACGCGCTGGCCGTCGGTCGTCGCGTTCCTGGCGTAGTACTGGCCGAGGCCGGTGTGGCGGCGCAGGCCGCTGCCGTCCGGGAGCGCGGAGTAGAGCGCGCCGGTCCCCTCGTGGTCCGACAGGAACACGACCCGGGGGCCGACGAACATCGGGTTCACCAGGTTGTCACCCACGTCGGCGAAGATCCGCGTGTAGTGCGAGCCGTCCGGCGAGTACCAGATCTTCCCGCCGGAACCGCCGCGGTAGCGCTTCCAGTGGGCCGGCTCGACCGGCTCGAAGTTCATCGCGCTGCCGACCAGCACGGCGCCGTCGCGTACCGCGACGTCGCCCGCCGGCCCGTAGCCGAGCCGGCCGGCCGGCCCGCTCAGCGGCACGGCGAACGCCCAGGTCTTCATGGTGGAATGCTGGCCCGTCCCGCTGAGCACGAGCACCTCGTGGTCGCTGACCCAGCCGCGGACGGTCGCGAACCTGTCCCCCCAGTACGTGAGCCGCCTGGCCTGGCCACCGTCTGCGGGCACCGCGTACGCCTCCCGCGTGCCGCCGCGGCCGAGTGACCGGGTGCCATCGCGAGTCGAGGTCCAGGCGACGTGCGTAGCTGAGGGGTTCAGCCGCGGATGCAGCACCGGGGCCTGGTCGGCGGTCAGCCGCCGCGCCCGGCTGCCCCGGCCGCCTGCCGCCTCGCTCAGCGAGGCGAGCCAGACGTCGTCCTCAGCCGCGAACGTGATGAGATCGCGGGCCAGGTGCGGGTAGCGGAGGTAACTAGATTCGGTCACGGGCCGACCCTAATCCGG
>DASXME010000149.1:0-2853 GCA_036495825.1 Streptosporangiaceae bacterium | reverse complement strand
GGCGGAGGACCGGATCACGCTGGAGGCCGGCCGCGAGGTCACCGCGCTCGCCGACCGCGGCGGCGCGGCCGAGGTCGGCTTCGCCGACGGCGGCGGCTACCAGTGCGGCGCGGTGGTCGGCGCCGACGGCCTGTGGTCGTCGGCCCGCAAGCTGGTCGCCGACGACCGCCCGCGCACCGACGCGTGCGTCGCCTACCGCGGCACGCTGGCCGCCAGCGACATGGCCCGGCTGGTCAGCAAGGACAGCACCCCGGCGGAGCCGGACGACGAGATCATCTGGATCGCCCCGCACAAGCACCTCGTGCAGTACCCGATCCGCCCGCGAGAGCTGTATAACCAGGTCGCGGTGTTCCGCAGCCGGGGCTACTCGGCGGCGGCCGAGCTGACCGACCGCTGGGGTACCCCGGCGGAGCTGGACGACAGCTACGCCCGCTCGTGCGCGCAGGTGCGCGCCGGGGTGGCCGTGATCAGCCGGGACCGGCGGTGGGTGATGTACGACCGGGAGCCGCTAGACAACTGGACCACCGGCCGCATCACCCTGCTCGGCGACGCCGCGCACCCCATGGTGCAGTACCTCGCGCAGGGCGCCTGCCAGGCGATCGAGGACGCCGACTGCCTGGCCCGCCAGCTCACCCGGTATGACGGCGATCCCGTGAAGTCCTTCGCCGCCTACCAGGCCGAGCGCATCCCGCGCACGGCGCTGGTGCAGCGAGCCGCCTGGATCTGGGGCCAGATCTGGCACGATGACGGTATGGTCATCCCCCTGCTGCGCGACCGGGTACTCACCCGGCGGGACCGGCAGGACTACACCGACCTGGACTGGCTCTACGCCGGCCAGCCGGAGGCAAGCTGAACTGTGACCGCGGCACCCGAAGGAGAACGATGGCGACCAGCCGGTTCCATGACGACACGCCTGACGTTGACCGCCTGTACGCCGACCTAGCGGCCGCCGACCTGCAGCCGCTGTGGACCCAGCGCGGCCTGCTGCCGCGGGCACCCGACGGGCTCACGCCGCACATCTGGCGGTGGAAGACGCTGCGCGACCTCGCGGAGCGGTCCGGCGACCTGGTCGGCATCGACCGGGGCGGCGACCGAAGAGTGATCTCGCTCACTCACCCGGACCTGGGCGGGCTTCCGTTCGCCACGCACACGCTGTGGGGCGCGGTGCAGTTCCTGCGCGGCGGGGAGCTCGCGCCCGCGCACCGGCACACCCCGGCGGCACTGCGGTTCGTGCTGGAAGGCAGCGGCGTGTGGACGCTGGTGAACGGCGACGCGCTGCACATGGCGCCGGGCGACCTGGTGCTGACCCCCAGCTGGACCTGGCACGAGCACCACAACCCGGGCAGCGCGCCGATGATCTGGTTCGACGGCCTGGACCTGCCGCTGGTCCGGAGCCTCGACGCGGTGTTCTTCGAGCCCGGCGCCGACGAGCCGACCAGGTATGACCCGGCCCCGGTGTCGCGGTCTGAGCAGCGCTACGGCGGCGCCGGGCTGCTGCCGGCCGGCGAGCAGGCCGCCGTGGCCGACCCGGAGTCCGGCCGGCATTCCCGGTTGCTGGCCTACCGCTGGCCAGCCGTCGACGCGGCCCTGTCCCGGCTGACCGAGGGGACCGGGCAGCGCTCGGCCCGGGTCCGCTACGCCGACCCGGCGACCGGGCGGGACGTCATGCCGACGGTGCGCGCGGAGATGCACCGGGTCCTCGCCGGCCACCGCACCCCGACGACCCGGACGGCCGGCAGCGGGATCTGGGTCGTGTTCCGCGGATCGGGCGCGTCCGTGATCGACGGGCGCCGCTTCCGCTGGGGCGCGGGAGACATGTTCGTCACGCCGTCGTGGGCGGCGGTCGATCACCAGGCCGACGACGACGCCGACTTGTTCCTGTTCTCCGACGCCGCCGCGCTCGAGGCACTCGGGCTGGGCCGGACGCAGTCAGCCGCACCCGTTCTGGATAAAAATGACGGGCAGCCGCCGTGGCAGGAGATCCTTACCGAGGAGGCAGGCTGAGCCCATGCGGCTAGTGACCTACGACGACGGAAGGGCGGGGTGCCTCACCGGCGACCGGGTGACCCCGCTGCCCGCCCGGACGATGCGGGACGCGATCGCCGCCTGGAACGCCGGCGAGCTGACGGCCCCCGGGCCCGGGGAAGGCATCCCGCTGCGCGACGTCCGGCTACGCGCACCGGTCGCCGACCCGTCGAAAATCATCGCCGCCCCGGTCAACTACCGCGACCACCAGACGGAGATGAGCGTCGACAGCCACGTCGGCGCGCTCGGCTTCTTCCTCAAAGCTCCCTCGTCGCTACTCGATCCCGGCGGGACCATCCAGCTCCCCTACCACGACCGGCGCTTCGACCAGGAAGGCGAACTCGCGCTGGTGATCGGCCGCACCGCCCGCCGGGTCAGCGAGCAGGACGCGCTGTCCTACGTGTTCGGCTACACCGGGCTGCTTGACATCACGATGCGCGGCGGCGAAGACCGGTCCACCCGCAAGTCCTTCGAGACCTTCACCCCCATGGGCCCGGTCCTCGTCACCGCCGACGAGTTCGGAGATCCCGGCGACGTGCAACTCCGCTGCTGGGTATCCGGGGACCTGCGGCAAAAGGCCACCACCCGGGACCTGATCTGGGACGTGGCCCGGCTGGTGTCGTACGCGTCCTCGGTCACCACGCTCTATCCCGGGGACGTGATCACAACTGGCACCCCGGCCGGGGTGGGGCCGATCACGGCCGGCGACACCATCCGGCTGGAACTGTCCGGGCTCGGGCTCGACCTGGAAGCCCAGGTAGCCGCGAACGGGGCGACCACGTCGCCGACCTCCGGCCGCAATCGCGGGCCGGTCCCGCCCCCGCCACC
>DASXME010000148.1:0-16186 GCA_036495825.1 Streptosporangiaceae bacterium | reverse complement strand
CCCTGGCATCACTAGCCGGGCAGCAGAAAGGTCCGGCGCTGGCTACGGGCGCAGGGCCAGGCCGGCCTGGATGGCCATGGCGGTGAAGGCGGTGGCGTCACGGCCGCGGCGGTCGGTGTCGTCGCCGTAGGCCGACGGGGCGTCCGGCTGCTCGCGCGCCCGCAGGGCCTCGTGAACGATCGGATGCCACTGCGGCCCGAACGCGGACAGCGCGTGCCGCCCGGCGCCGCTCTTCGACGTAATCGAGCCCTTGGCCAGCAGGTGATGCAGCCGGCTGACGCCGAGCACGCACCAGGCGACCGCGGCCGGCTTGGCGGCCTCGGCCGGCATCTTGACCTGGGCTTCGGCGACGTTCGCCCAGTACGAGCTCAGGTTGACGCGGGTGAACGCGCGCAGCGCCGAGGCATCGGTCCACACGTCGTCTTCGGTGAGCTCGGGCCCGCGCACGGTGATGCCGTGCCAGGCCAGCTCGTGCCAGGTCACCGGGTTGATCGAGAAACGGCCGGACCGGCCGAAGGCGCCCTCGAACGCGTACGGGACATCAGGGCACTGCGCCGGGGACCGGGCGAGATCGCAGCGCAGCAGGTGGCATCCCTCGAACCGCAGCTGCGGATGGGCGGCCCGGGTCTGCGCGTGCACGTCGGCCAGCGCGTCGAGATCGGCGTCGTCCGGCCTGGCCGCGAGAATGGCCACGAAATCGACATCGCTGCAGCCGGGGAAATACTCTCCGAACCCCAGCGAGCCGTGCAGGTACAGAGCCTGGATGAGGCCGGGCCGCCGCTCGCCAGCGCGGGCGAGAAACGTCTGCGTGACCTGGCAGACATCCGCCGGCAGCCGCATCCCCCGACTCTACCTATCGGCCCGCACCGGTCGGTCCGGCCCGTGGCTCGGTAATGGTGACGCATAACGGATCACCTGGAACCGTTCGGAAATAAAGGTCTTCAAGATTTTCCCGAACGGTTCCAGGGATGGCGCGCGGAAATTGCGGAGGCTGCGCGCACGAAGGGGGACCGGCCCGCCGGGCCGGTCCCCCTTGGCTGTTCGCCGGCTAAGCGGCATTCCAAAAGTTCTGTTCGTAACCCGGCGGCAGCCAGGGGCTGGTCCAGGGCGCGGTCATGGCCAGCATCTGGTCTGGTGAGCGGGTGCGGAAGAAGGCGCGGATCTGTTTCAGCCGTCCCGGCCAGGTGACGGCTGTGTTGGCCACGTGGTTCTTCAGGGCGCCCCAGACGCGTTCGGCCGGGTTGTCGTTCGGGCTGTACCGGGCCCCGTACAGCAGCTCCAGGCGGGGATGCTGCTCCAGGTAGCGCAGGACCGCGCGGGCATGGTGGATGCTGTCGTTGTCGCAGATCACTACGACCTTCGGGGCGCGGGGGAACGCGTCGGCGAGCATCGCCAGCAGCGCGATGAAGTCGGCCGCGCGGCGGCGGCCCAGCCGGTAGACCCACTGCCCGGTGGTCATCTCGACCGCGCCGAGCACGGTGACCTGCCGGTTGGTGCCCGGAGTCGGGATCTGCGGGCGGGCGCCGCGCCGGGTCCAGCTGGCCCGCACGTGCGGCAGCAGGTTCAGGTGCGTCTCGTCCTCGGCCAGCACCACCGCCCGGCGCGGCAGTTCGAGCAGCCGGGCGATGATGCCGGCCACCACGTGGTCGTGATCAGGGTCGCCGCGGGCAATCAGCTTGGGCCGCCGCCACACCGCCACCTGGCGCACCCGCCGGTACAGCGTGCGCATGCTGACCTGGGGCCGGCCCAGATAGCGCCAGATCCGCGGCAGCGTCCACGGCCCCGGCCGCTCCAGCAGCGCGGCGATCCGCCTGCTCAGCCGCCCGCCCAGCCGGGGACGGCCGCACCGCGGCCGGTCCGCCAGCCCGGCCAGCCCCTCGGCGTTGAACCGGCCGATCCAGCGCCGCACCGTGGCCGGATGACACCCCAGCAGCCCGGCGATCCGGGCCGGCGGTAACCCCTGCACCGACAGCAGCACCATCACCGCCCGCTCCGCCTGCCTGTGCCGGCCCCGAAGCTCGGCTCGCAACCGCTCGATCTCACTGCCGGGACTGTTGGCGAACACGCTGACCGGGCGCATACTGACCACGACCTCGCCGGGTGGAAGGACGTTGTTAGGCAACTTCGATCCAACCCCCGGCGAGGCTGATGTCAACGCCCCCTCACCCCACTGGGCCTCGCAGCGGGTTACGCGCAGAACTTATGGATAGGCGCTTAGCTGCGCCGGTACTTGGCCGCGGCCAGCGGGACGAAGACCGCGATGAGACCGGCGGCCCAGACCAGCGACCAGCCGGTCCAGTACGCGGCCGAGTGGCCGAGCAGGGTCTCGACGCCGCGGCCCTCGCTGAGCGCGCGGACCGCGTCCACCATGTAGGTGATCGGCTGATGCTGGGCGAACGCCTGCAGCCAGCCCGGCATCGACGCGACCGGGACGTACGCGCTGGAGATGAACGTGATCGGGAAGACGAGCAGCGCCATGCCCTGCGCCGCCTGCGGGTTCCCGGCCAGCAGGCCGAGCAGGATGAACAGCCACTCAAACGCGAACCCGAAGATCACGCACAGGCCGAGCGCGGCCAGCGCGTTGAGCACCGAGCCGTGAATCCGGAAGCCGACGGCGAACCCGATCGCGGCGGTGACGACCAGCCCCCAGATATTCCAGGCGCTGTCGGCGAGCGAGCGGCCGGTCAGGAAGGCGACCCGCGGGATCGGCAGCGAGCGCAGCCGGTCCACGAAGCCCTGGTCGAGATCGTCGGCGACCGCGGTGGCGGCGCCCATCCCGGAGAACAGCACGCCGGTGGTGATGAAGCCGGGCACCACGAAGTCCACGTAGCTGATGCCGGGCAGCGCGATGGCCCCGCCGAATACGTAACGGAAGATCAGCAGGAACATCGCGCCCTGGATGGTGCCGAGCACGACAAGCTGCGGCGTGCGCAGGTAGCGCAGGAACGCCCGCCGGGCGACCTGCAGGGTGCTGGTGCTGAGCGAGGTCGTCCGGCTCAGCGGAACGGTAGCCAGTGCCATGGTCGGTCGGTCCTTTCTGCGAAACGTCAGGCCGGCGATGCGGCGGGCTCGGGCTGGCCGGCTGAGCCGGGCTGGCCGGTGAGCGTGATGAATACCTCGTCGAGCCGGGGCTGCCGCATGGCCAGATCCTCGATCTCGACGCCGGCGTCCTCGACGATGCGCAGCGCGTCCATCAGGCGCAGCCCGCCGTTCTCGGCCGACAGGCTCACCCTGCGGGTGGCCTGGTCGACGTGCACCTCGCCCTGGTCCATCCGGCCGAGCAGGTCAGCCACGGCGCGGACGTCCCGCTCGTGCCTGACGTGCACCTCGACGACCTTGCCGCCGACGCGGTGCTTGAGCTCGGACGGCGTTCCGGCCGCGATGACCCGGCCGTGGTCGATGATCACGACGTGGCTGGCCAGGTTGTCCGCCTCGTCGAGGTACTGCGTGGTGAGCAGCACGTCGGTGCCCTGTCCGACCAGTTCCCTGATCGCGTCCCACAGCTCGAGCCGGCTGCGCGGGTCCAGCCCGGTGGTCGGCTCGTCGAGCAGCAGCAGCCGGGGCTCGCCGACCAGGCTGGCGCCGAGGTCGAGCTTGCGCCGCATGCCGCCGGAGTAGGTGCGGACGAGCCGGTCGGCCGCTTCGGCCAGGCCGAGCCGCTCGAGCAGGGCGGCGGAGTTGGCCCTGGCCGTCTTGCGACCCTGGCCGAACAGCCGGGCGACCATCTCCAGGTTCTCCCGCCCGGTCATGGCGGGCTCGATGGCGGCGAACTGCCCGGCGAGGCCGATGAACCGCCGGACCTCGCGCGCCTCGCGCCGTACGTCGTGGCCGCCGACCCGCAGTTCACCCTGGTCGGGCCGGATCAGGGTCGAAACCGTCCGGATGAAGGTCGTCTTGCCAGCACCGTTCGGCCCGAGCAGCGCGATGACCTGCCCGGTCTGCGCGGTCAGGTCGAGCCCGTCCAGGGCCCGCGTCTTGCCGAAGGCCTTGGTCAGCCCCCTGGCTTCGATCATGAGCGCCATCTGGCACCTTTCTCTGTTTCCTCGGTGTTCTCTCGGTTCTTCCGGTGGAACACCGTTCGATTCGGTCGAACGCGATTCTGGCATACGTTATGTCGCGTTGTCAAACACTGTTCGAGGGTCGAATAGCGTTCTGCTTCGCGGTACACTGGCCGACATGGCGCAAGAGACTTCGTGGATGGGCGACGCGGCGCCCGAGCCGCCCTGGCGCAGCGACCAGCGATCGGCCGCGAAGACCCCGCTCACCCGGGAGGCGGTCGTCGACGCGGCGCTGCGGGTGATGGACGCCGAGGGGATCGACGGACTGTCGATGCGCCGGGTGGGCGAGGAGCTCGGCACCGGCGCCGCGTCGATCTACTGGCACGTGCGGAACAAGGGCGAGCTGCTGCAGCTGATCTTCGAGCGGGTGGTCGAGGAGATCCGGCTGCCCGAGCCCGATCCGGCGCGCTGGCAGGAGCAGCTCAGGGAGCACGCGCTCGGTATCAGGAAGGTCCTGAACAGCCACCGGGACGTGGCGCGGCTTTCGCTGGGCCGCATCCCGTCCGGGCCGGCGCTGGCCGTGCTGGCCGAGTGGCTCTTCACGCTGCTGCGGCCGGTCGGCATCCCGGACCAGGTGATCGCCTACCTCGGTGACTTCATGGCCCTGTACGCGGGTGCTTACGCGTTCGAGGAAAGCCTCGGGCCTTCCACGCTGACCGGCGGGAACATGTCACCCGAGCAGTTCTTCTCGATGCTCAAGGGCTACCTGCTGTCGCTGCCCGAGGAGCGATTCCCGCACACCAGGTCGGCCGTGGACGCGCTGTTCTCCGGCGGTCCTGACGAGCGCTACGAGTTCGGGATCGACCTCATACTGCGCGGGCTGAACTCTTACGCGACCGGCCAGCCCAGCTCCTGATCGCGGCCGGCCGCCGCGTCCTCGAGCCGCTGCGCGGCCATCTCGGCGAAGTCGCGGTCGGTCTCGGCGGCGCACGGGAAGCGGCCGGTCTGGATCGCGGCGACCGAGGCCGAGGCCAGGCCGCCGAACGGCTCCCAGATGACGTCGCCGGGCCGGGTCGCCGCGTGCAGGATCCGCCGCATGAACTCCAGCGGCTTCTGGTTCAGGTGCGCCGCCGACAGGCCGCCAGGGTGGTGCGCCCGGGGCGCCGCTCGCCGCATCGTTCCCTTGATCCGCTCCACGCCGTGCAGCGGGGCCAGCCGCCAGACGTTGGTCAGCCCGTGCGCGTGCTGCCAGCCGTACCGCAGCGCGTCCCAGTCCTTGGCCGTGACCGGGCTCCGTCCGTCGAGCGAGTAGTACGGCCAGCCGGACGGGGCGCCGTGCTCGCCCGCGTAGGCGGCCAGCCGCTCGACCATCACCCCGGGCGGCCAGTACCAGAGCGAGTCCTGGGTCAGGTACTTGCGGGTGGCGGCGTTCTGCACGCCGCAGGCCAGGTTGGCCTGCTTGAGCGGCAGGCCGGAGCGCTGCCATTCGCGGCGCAGCCACTGCCGGGCGGGCATCGGGCCGTCCGCGCCGCGGACCTCGGGCCGCCGCTGGTAGAACGCGCACAGCTCGGTGACCACCGGGAACCGGCGGATGGTCTTGCCGTTGACGTTGCCCGCGATGTGGCCGGTGCCCTTGTCCCAGGTGACCGCCTGCACGAACTCCCAGCCGCCCGCCGCGAGCAGCGGGTGCACGGTGGCCCAGCCGAGCTCGGTGTTCCACAGCCACAGCGTCGTGGCCGGCGTCGCGTGCCGGCCCCAGGCGCGCACGTGCGGCCGGTACCAGCCGGCCAGCCCGTCCGTCCCGTCCGGGTCGCCGGGGAAGCCCCGGACGCCGTAGGCGCCGTCGCTGATGATGGCGGCCGGGGCCGGCCAGTGCCGGTAGGCGTCCAGCGCGTCACCGTGGTGCAGCAGGTAGGCCGGCTCGATCACGTCGTCTCTTGGGTGCGCGTGCTTACTTGCGCAGCAGGATGCCGCGGATGAAGGCGGCCTGGCCGGCGTGCTCGAGGTCGTCGTCGATCACGCTGATCAGCCGCACGCCGAGCGTTACCGGCGGATCCCAGGACGTGTCGACGATCCGGGGCAGGTCGTCATAGGTGAGCCTGCTGACATAGCGGGTGGTCTGCTCGAAGACCGCATCGTGGTAGGCGGTCAGCAGCTCGGCGGACCCGACGGTCACCGCCGCGACGGCCTCGGTGCCGTGCCCGTACCCGGTGTCACGCTGGTCGAGCGGCAGCCCGAACCGGTCCGCCCAGCCGTGTGCGGTCCACACCTGCTCGATCTGCGCCGCGTCCGCGACGTGGTCGTCCTGGACCCGGGTCAGGTGCCAGACCAGCCAGGCGATCGAGTTCGCTTCCGGGTCGACCCGGAAGCCCAGCTGCTGCGCCGACAGGCCGTCCACGGCCTGGTGCACGGCCTCGCGAACCCGGCCGAACGCGTCGGCCAGCAGGTCAGCACTTGTCATCGGGCGACTCCCCTTCTCGGTTGCGCTTAGCTGGCTGAGGCTAGTCCACCAGTGCCTGGTACACCAGCTGCCGCAGCTGCGGCCTGATCGGGTGCGTGCTGGGGGGCAGCAGCTGGGTGTAGAAGCTCACGGTCAGCTGCTCGGCCTGGTCCACCCAGAACGCGGTGCTCGCCGCACCGCCCCAGGAGTACTCGCCTTCGGTGCAGTACGTCCGGCCCGCCACCGGGTCGATGACCACGGCGACGCCCAGGCCGAACCCGACGCCGAAGGCCGGCGACTCGGCCATCGCCCGGTGGCCGAACGATTCCAGGTCGCCCCCGCCGGGCAGGTGGTTGCGGGTCATGTAGCTCACCGTGCGCGGGCTGAGCAGCCGCACCCCATCCAGCTCCCCGGCCGGGCTGTCGGGGCGGGACAGCAGCAGCTGGGTGAACCGGTGGTAGTCGGCCGCGGTCGAGATCAGCCCGCCGCCGCCGCTGACGAACCGCGGGCGGCTCTTCGACACCCCGGCCAGGGCGTCGAGGCGGACCGCCTTGCGGCCGGCCCCGGCCCCGTACAGCGCGGCCAGCCGAGCCCGGTCCGGCTCGGCCACGCCGAACCCGGTGTCGGTCATGCCGAGCGGCCGCAGGATGCGGTCGGCGAGGAACTCGTCCAGGCTCTGCCCGGAGACGACCTCGACGATCCGGCCGAGCACATCGGTGGCCACCGAGTAGTTCCACGAGGAGCCCGGCTGGAACATCAGCGGCATGCCGGCCCAGGCATCGCAGCAGCGTTCGGCGTCGAACCCGGATGGCACGCTCCACTCGAACCCGGCGCCGCGGTAGATGGCGTCGGTCGGGTGCCTGCGGTGGAATCCGTAGGTGAGCCCGGCGGTGTGCGTCATCAGGTGCCAGATCCTGATCGGCTCGACGGCCGGAACGGTCACCGGCCTGAGCTCGGGCCCGTCGACGTAGACCCGCATGTCGGCGAACGCGGGGATGAAGGCGCTGACCGGGTCGGTGAGCAGGAACCGGCCCTCTTCGTACAGCATCATCGCGGCGACGGTGGTGATGGGCTTGGTCATCGAGTAGATCCGCCACAGCGTGTCCGGCTCGACCGGCAGCCCGGCCTCGATGTCCCGGTGGCCGTGACGCGCTACGTGTACCAGCCGGCCGTGCCTGCTGACCGTCAGCAGCCATCCGGGCAGCCGCCCGTCGTCGGTGTAGCGGCTGAAGTGCCGGTCGATCCTGGCCAGCCGGCTGGGGTCGAATCCGGCCTCGGCGGGGTCAACCTCCGGTTCGAGCTTGGGCACTGTCGTTACCCCTTTGGTCGGCTGGCCGGTTTGGTGTGGCTTGCTGGCCGGGTCAGTCAAGGAAATCCCTGGCTATCCGGACGAGCAGGGCCAGCTTGGCGCGCTGCGCGTCGGCGGTGATCGGGTTGCCGCCGGACGAGGTGGCGAAACCGCACTGCGGACTGACGGCCAGCCGCTCGCCGCCGACGAACCGGCGGGCCTGGCCGAGCCGGGCGGTGATCTCCTCGGCCGGCTCGACCAGGGAGGTCTTCGTGGTCACCAGGCCGAGCACGACGACCTTGTCGTCAGGGACGAGGCGCAGCGGGTCGAAGCCGCCGGACCGCTCGTCGTCGTATTCGAGCAGCAGCCGGTCCGCGTGCACCCGGCGGAACACGGCTTCGGCGATCGGCTCGTAGCCGCCGGCCACCAGCCAGCGGCCGAGCTGGTTGCCGCGGCACAGGTGGAAGCCGAACGTCGCGGGCCGGCCCGCCTCGATCACCGCGTTGTCCAGCTCGATCCCGTAGGACAGCCAGCGCTCCAGCGGCCAGCCCCGCTCCTCGTAGAACGCCCGCCAGGCCGGGTCGACCAGCAGCGGGTAGTGCGGGGCGTCCAGCTGGATGTACGTGCAGCCGAGCCGGACCAGCTCGCGCACCTCCTCGCGCAGCACCTCGACCACGTCGGCCATGAAGGCGTCCAGCGTCGGGTAGGCGTCGGCCGACAGCCGCGGCGACCACAGGTTGGCGAACAGCGTCGGGCTTGGCAGCGTCACCTTCGCCTGGCGGCTGGTGCAGCCGCGCAGGAAGGTGAACTCCTCGGCGGCGAGGTTGCGGTGCTTGCGGAGCGGCGCGACGACGGCCAGGTCTTCGGGCCGCGCGGTGGTCTGGTCACCCACCTCGGCCGAGTGCCATGCGCCCCAGAGCCAGGCGTCCAGGCCGACGCCGTCGAAGCCGTCGCAGGCCGCGGTCAGCTCGGCCTGGAAGGATTCGCGGCGCAGCTCGCCGTCGTTGACCACGGGCAGGCCGATGTCCTCCTGCTCCGCGATGATCTCCTTGACGGCGCGGTCTTCGGCGGCCTTGAACTCGGCGGGCGGCATCTGCCCGGCGGCCCGCGCGGTCCTGGCGGCGAGCAGCGACGGCGGGCGGAGCAGGCTCCCGACATGTTCGGCGCGGGCGTTGACGGGCATGAGGTCAGCTTGCCATCTTGGGCCCGGCGGGGCCGCGGCAGCCTGGGGTGCGGGGTGGTATCGCGGCGGGGTGCGCGGGCGGCACCGGGGTGCGCGGTGTCACCGTCACCGGAGCCGCAGCAGGCCGGGGCCGGGCGTGCCCGCCGCGCGCAGGTCGGCGGCGATCTGCTCGACGGCGCGCAGCAGCACGGGCAGCATGCTGCGGCGGGCCTCGTCCGCGGTCGTCCTGACCGCGTGCGTGGCGATGTTCGCCGCGGCGATCACCCGGCCGGTGCGGTCGCGGATCGGCGCCGCGATGGACCGCAGCCCCTCCTCGAGCTCCTGGTTCACGATCGCCCAGCCCTGCGCCCTGACCCGCTCCAGCTCGGCCCGCAGCGCCTGCGGGTCGGTGATCGTGCGCGCGGTGATCGGGCGCATGCTGACCCGGTCGAGGTAGGCGTCCAGCTCGTCGCCGGGCAGCCCGGCCAGCAGCACCCGGCCCATCGACGTCGCGTAGGCCGGGAAGCGAGTGCCGATGCTGATCGTCACGCGCATGATCCGCGAGGTGGGCACCCGGGCCACGTAAACGATGTCGGTGTCGTCCAGCACGGTGACCGAGGCAGACTCTTGCACCTCGGCGACCAGCCGCTCCAGGTGCGGCTCGGCGATCTGCGGCAGCGACAGGCTGGACAGGTAGGCGTAGCCGAGCTCGAGCACCCGGGGCGTCAGGGCGAACATCCGCCCGTCGGTGCGGACGTAGCCAAGCTCGGCGAGCGTCAGCAGGAACCGCCGCGCGGCCGCCCGGGCCAGGCCGGTGATCCCGGCCACCTCGCTGAGCGTCAGCTCCGGATGCTCCTCGTCGAACGCCTTGATGACGGCCAGGCCGCGGGCCATCGACTGGACGAACTCCCCGCTGCGCTCCTTCGCGGCATCGGCCACGACCGGTCAGGCCTCCAGGACCACGGCCAGGCCCTGGCCCACGCCGATGCAGATGGCCGCCAGGCCCCAGCCGCCGCCGCGGTTGTGCAGCTCATGCGCGAGCGTGCCGAGGATCCTGGCCCCCGAGCAGCCGAGCGGATGGCCCAGCGCGATCGCCCCGCCGTTGACGTTGACGATGTCCGGGTCGAGGTCGCGCCACTCGGCCAGGCAGGCCAGCGACTGCGCGGCGAACGCCTCGTTCAGCTCCACGGCCAGCAGGTCGTCCCAGCCGATGCCGGCCCGCTTGAGCGCCGTCCTGGCCGCTTCCACCGGCCCGATGCCGAACAGTTGCGGCTCGACCCCGCTCACCGCGCGGGCGGCGATCCGGGCCAGCGGGTTGCGCTGCATCGCCTGGCCGGCGCTCTCGCTGGCCAGCAGCAGCGCCGCCGCGCCGTCGCTGAGCTGCGAGGAGTTGCCCGCGGTGACCGTGCCGTCCGGCCGGAACGCCGGGGCCAGCCCGGCCAGCTTCTCCATCGTGCTGTCCGGCCTGATGCCTTCGTCCCGCTCCAGGCCGGCCGCCCCGGCCGCCTCGACGACCTTGATCACTTCGTCGCCGTACCTGCCGTCATGCCAGGCCCGCTCCGCCTGCATGTGGCTGCGCAGCGCGAACTCATCCTGCCGCTCGCGGGAGATGTCGTACCGGTCGGCCAGGATCTCCGCGCCCTCGCCGAGCGATACGGTCCACTCGTCCGGCATCCGCGGGTTGACCATCCGCCAGCCGAGCGTGGTGTCATGCAGGGTCTGGCTGCCGCGCGGGAAGCCGCGGGCCTGCTTGGGCAGCACCCAGGGCGCGCGGCTCATCGACTCGACGCCGCCCGCGATGATCAGCTCGGCGTCGCCGGCCAGCACCGCCCGGTCGGCGGCGATCGCCGCCTCCAGCCCGGAGCCGCACAGCCGGGTGATCGTGGCCCCCGGCACCGACGGCGGCAGCCCGGCCAGCAGGCCGGCCATCCTGGCCACGTTCCTGTTGTCCTCGCCGGCGCCGTTGGCGTCGCCGAAGTAGAGATCATCAACGCGGGCCGGATCCAGGTCCGGGCTGCGGGCCAGCAGCGCGGATATCGCGCCGGCGGCGAGATCGTCCGGCCGTACCCCGGCCAGCGCCCCGCCGTGCCGGCCGATCGGCGTGCGGACGGCATCCACGATGAAAGTCACGCCTGTCTCCCTGCAGCCTCGAGAACGTTACGGTCCATCCACGCGAGGAACGTGTCCCTGTCCCGGCTGACAGCATCCCATCGCACGTACGCGTCGTTGTCGCGCTCGTAGTATCCGAGCGCGTAGGAAGGCAGCGACCCGCCGGGTACCGCCGACACCCGCGTGATCACCCAGGACGGCAGCACGACGGCGCCCGGCCTGGGTACCAGCTCGTCGACGATCTCCTCGACGGTGACCAGGGATCTGCGCGCGCAGAGCACGGCTTCCTTCTGGATCCCGGTGATTCCCCACATCTGCACGTTGCCCCGGGCGTCGGCCTGCTGGGCGTGCACGACGGCCACATCCGGGTTGAGCGCCGGCACCGCGGTCAGCCGCTCGCCGGTGAACGGGCAGACGATCGGCTTGATGTTGGGCGTCACTGACGGCAGGTCGGTGCCCTGGTAGCCGCGCAGCACGGCGAACGGCAGGCCGGACGCGCCCGCCTGGTACCGGTTGGCCATCCCCGCGTGGCTGTGCTCCTCGATCTGGAGCGGCGCAGGCCAGCCGCGCTCCACGGCGTCACGGAACCGGTGCAGCGAGCCGACGCCGGGGTTGCCTCCCCAGGAGAACACCAGCCGCCGGGCGCAGCCCATGCCGATCATCTGGTCGTAGATCAGGTCCGGGGTCATCCTGATCAGCGTGAGGTCACGGCGCCGCTGCCGGATGATCTCGTGTCCGGCGCCGAACGGGATCAGGTGGGTGAACCCTTCGAGGGCCACGCTGTCGCCGTCGTGGATCAGCTCGGCCACCGCCTGGCTCAGCGGGACGATCTCGGCCATCCGGGCTCCCCCCGCCTCCCTGCTGCTCTGCGTTTGCGGCATCACGAGTTTGTTCGCATGATGTCCAGTAGTTCTTGTAGCGAACTTAGGCGGACGCGTGCCGGGGGTCAACCGGGCTGTCTTACCAGCGCCTCACCAGCGGAAATGAACGAAGATGCGGCCGAAGTTCTTGGAGTCCTTCTCCACCCGGTGGTAGAGCGCCCTGATCTCCTTCTGGTCCAGGAACCTCAGCACCCGCTTCTTGAGCTGCCCGGAGCCCTTGCCGGGGATGATCTCGACGAGCGGGGCCTTCTTCCTGACCGCCTCATCGATGATCGACCGGAGCGCGCGGTCGATGTCGCCGCCGCGGTTGTAGATGTCGTGCAGGTCCAGCTTGAGCTTCATGCGCCGCCCTCCGGGTCACGCTCTGCCCTGCCCGCAACGCTACGCTGCCGTCAGGCAAGCGAGCGCGAGAGGCGGTCCAGATGCTGTTCGGCGAGGAACACGTGAGGCGTTACGTCGAGACGGACGGCCAGGAGGGCCACGACTGGAACGGCGTGCCCGTGCTGATCCTGACCACCACCGGCCGGCGGTCCGGCCAGCAGCGCAGCACGCCGCTGATCTACGGGCGGCACGGCGAGGACTACCTGGTGGTCGCCTCCAAGGGCGGCGCCGACGAGCCGCCCGCCTGGTACCTCAACCTGGAGGCTCACCCGCAGGTGCAGGTCCAGGTGTGGGGGGACAAGTTCACCGCGCGGGCGCGGACCGCCACCCCGGACGAGAAGCCCGACCTGTGGACCACGATGGCCGCTATCTGGCCCGACTACGACAACTATCAGCGCAAGACCACCCGCACCATCCCCGTAGTAGTCCTAGAACGCCAGCCCAGCTAGTCCCCCCGCCGTCCGGGCGGCTGGCCCCCGCCCGCTCAGCGGCTCACCTACCTCATTCGTCACTTGCGTCCCAGTTATCCCACGGCGTCCCGGCCTGGGAAGAACGTCGATGTGAATTTGGTGTTGCTCTATGACCGTGGATGTGAATTTGG
This sequence comes from Streptosporangiaceae bacterium, assembly GCA_036495825.1. GTDB lineage: Bacteria > Actinomycetota > Actinomycetes > Streptosporangiales > Streptosporangiaceae > PALSA-505. Next base: position 3,326 of record DASXME010000148.1, on the reverse strand, counting down.
TGTTCTTCCGCCGGGCCGTGGGCTGGGGCTGCGGGGGCGCTAGAGGTGCGTGATGATCTCTGAGGCTAGGTCGGCGGGCGGGCGGCCGGCCTTGACGACCAGGACGGGCTCGGCCGGGGACGGTGGTTCCAGGTCGCGGAACTGGCTGTCGAGCAGTCCGGGCGGGAAGAAATGCCCGTGCCGGGCCGCCAGCCTGGCCGCGGCCGCTCCGGGGGTGATCGCGAGGAAGACCAGGAACACATCCGGCCGCCCGGCCCGCAGGGTGTCGCGGTAGGCCCGCCTGAGCGCCGAGCAGGCCAGGACCGCGGACTCGCCGGCCGCTATCCGCTGGTCCATCCAGGTTCCGATCGCGCGCAGCCATGGCCCGCGGTCCTCGTCGGTGAGCGGCATCCCGGCCCGCATCTTCGCCACGTTGGCCGCGGGGTGCAGCGCGTCACCGTCCTCGAACGTCCAGCCCATCCGGTCGGCCAGCAGCGCGCCGACCGTGCTCTTGCCGCTGCCGGACACCCCGGCCAGCACGACGATCACTCGTGTTCCGCTCCCTAGCCCATCGGCCCAGCCGGTCCCGGATCTCGCCCCTTCCCGGCCCCGGCGCGCTGTTCCGGTCCGGTGCCAAGGCGGTTAACGGCACATCGACACCCGCTGGTGGCGGTCAGGGTGCCGTCGACCGCCACCGAGGCGGGCGGCCGGATGTCTCGCGGGCGATGGGGGTGCCGGGCTGTTGCGCCGGTACGGGTGCCCGGTGCCAAGGCGGTCAACGGCACATCGACACCAGCCGGTGGGGGTCAGAGTGCCATCGACCGCTATAGGGGCCGAAGGCCGAGTGTCTCGCGAAGGGATGGGGCACCGGGTTGCTAGGCCTGCGTGGCGGGCCAGAGGGCGAGGGCCTCGCGGGCGGCGATGGCGGCGCCGCGGGCGCCGGCCATGTCGAGGTCGGGGACCAGGGCGAAGTCCGCGGCCTGCTTCTGCTCGTCGCGCAGATCCGTGTGCTCGCGGACCCTGGCCAGGAACCAGTCGCGGAACTCCGGTGCCGCCTCGACCACGCCGCCGCCGAGAAAGTACGTCGTCGGGTCGGTGAAATTGGCCGCCACGGTGAACAGCCGCCCGATGGCCATCGCCTGCTGACCGAAAATCTGCAGTGCCATCGGATCCCCGGCCTCGCCCAGGCCGCGAACCATTTTCGCCGCCTGCCGGATCGATCCGGCCCGGCCGAGTTCGTGATCGGGGAAGCGGCTCAGCCAGTAGGGCAGGAGGTTCTTCACGATCCCGGTCAGCGAGGCGATGCTCTCGCCGTCGCCGGTCAGCCCGCAGTTGCACCCGGGCACCGGCTGTCCCTCGGCGAGCAGCCCGTCCAGGGGGATCCGGATGTGACCGAGTTCGCCGGCCATCCCGGCGGCGCCGCGCACCACCTGGCCGGCCTCGATCACTCCGCCGCCGAGGCCGGTGCCCACGATCACCGACACCGAGGAGTGAGCCGCCGCCTCGGCATCGAACCGCCGGTGATGGGCGTACAGCGCGGCGGCGTTCCCGTCGTTGTTGTAGACCACCGGCAGGCCCAGCCGGTCCTCGAGGGCGCCGCGGATGTCGAAACCGCGCCAGGCGGGATGCAGGAAGTTCACCGCCCCCCGGGTGGAGATGACGCCATCCGCGCTGGCCGGGCCGGGGGTATCCAGCCCGACACCGCGAACGAGCCCGGGCGCGGTGCCGGTTACCTCCAGGACGTTCGAGAACGCTTTGGCCAGGGACTCGATGGATTTATCCGGTCCCTCCTGGACCCGGCTCGGCATCTCCAGCATCTGCTCCACACCGAACCGGCCGCCCGAGTCGAGCACGGTCGCGTTGTTGGTGGTACCGCCGTTGTCGAGGCCGACAACGACCTCCCGGCCCTGCTCTGGCATCCGGCGCCTCCTCGTTCGGCTGAGGGTACAGCCCGTACCGCCGTACGCAGGGCAGACGGTCCGGCAGCGGCACGGCGAACGGGCGAAGCCGCGTGGCGAAACTGCCGGGCGAGGCCGCGATCAGGGGTACGAGTGACCCCAGGTCCACGAACCACGGCCGCCCCAGGCCGGCCACCGTGCTGGCCGATACCGTGCTGGCCAGTACTGTGCTGGCCCGTACTGGGCTGGCCAATACTGTGCTGGCCGGGTCCATCCTGGCTGATCCCATTCTGGCCGCCACCCCGACGACGGCGCCCACGCTGCCGACGGTACCCATCGTGCCGTGGGCGCTCGCCTGGCCGGCGTCCGCCCGAGCGCGGGCCGCTGCGCCGTGATCGCCTGCCACCAGGCGAAGAACCGTCCCGGATCGGCCGGCGACCACTGGCCGTCGGCCAGGATGGCCATGGTACGAGTGAGGTCGGGCTGACTGCCGGAGTGGCTTACGTCGCCAGCCGACGCACCCGCCTGGCCGGCAGATCCGTCCCGGCGGGACCGGCCGGTGCTGCCTGCGACGGTCCGGGCCGGCCCGGAAGGTGCCGTCCGGGCCGTCCGGTGCGCGGACCAGGCCGGAGCGGCGGCTCCGTGCTGCAGGCCGGCCGACGGCTCGCGGCCGGCCAGCGCGGGACGCAGCGATGCGGCCGCCCCGCTGTGCGCCGTCAGCGCCATCGCGGCCACCGCGGCGGCCGCGATGGCGAACAGGCCGGCCAGCACCGTCATGCCGGTACGGAAGCGGATGTCCTCAAGCCAGTGGTAGAAGCCCGCGCGCAGTGCGTGAGCCTGCCGGGTCATCGCAGACGCCGAGGCGCGCCACGGGGAAGCTCCCGATCGCAGCGCAGTCAGCCGATCATCCGGGCTCAGCATCAATTGGACGATACAGAACTATTTGCCATCAGATCCGGTAATTGGCGGTCAAGAGATACCGCGCCGCCGGTTTCCGTGGGCAGGAACTGGCGAAGGGGTGTCTCGACCTGCGCGGCCGGCCCGGCGGTCGGCCGGTCAGGCCTGGACGTTAGCGGAGCTTGGCCGGGGTGTTCACCTTGTCCGCGGCGACCTTGAGTATGACGCGGCCCTGCGGGCCGACCTGCATGCCGTAGTCGGCGCCGGTGTACTTGTTGGACAGCTCGTCGATGTGCCGCCTGGCCTCGTCGCCGGTGATCGTGCCGACGACCCGCCCGCGCACCTCGGACCAGTCGTAGGGGTTGTCGCAGGAGTGGATGAGCACGGTAATCCGCGGGTCCCTGGTGACGTTCTTCGCGCGCTGCCGTTGCGGCTCGGTGTTCACGAGCACGTGCTCTCCGTCGCTGTCCACCCAGGTGAGCTGCGCCTGCGGCTGCCCGTTGGGCATCAGCGTCACCACCGTGGCCAGGTTCTTGCCTTTGGCGAGCCGGA
>DASXME010000147.1:0-4015 GCA_036495825.1 Streptosporangiaceae bacterium | reverse complement strand
GGTCCCGGTCGTCCGCACCGCCGCTGCGCCGCCCGGCCCGTCCGCGCCGTTCCCGCTCAGCAGCCGCAGCAGCTCGTACTGCCGCTCGTCAACGTCCTGGTACTCATCCACGCTGACGCTGGGCCAGCGCCGCCGCAGCGCCGCGGCGAGGTCAGGCTCGCGGCCGAGCAGCGCCAGCGGCAGCTCGACGAGGCTGTCGAAGTCCACCAGCCCGCGCTCGGTCAGGGCCGCACGAAAGGCCGCCTGCTCGGCCGGGTCTCCTGCGGTCGCCGCGAGCAGCCGGCGTCCCGCGGCGGCCGAGCCCGCCAGCTCGGTGGCGACGGCCAGCCGGGCGGCGTCGTCGGCCACGCCGAATCCTTCGGCCAGCCCGGCGCGCTCGGCGTTCTCCCGCAGGATCGCCAGGCCGAGGCCGTGGAACGTGGTGACCGTGATCTGCCCGGCAGCCGGCCCGATCAGGGCCACGAGCCGCAGGCGCATCTCCTCGGCCGCCCGCCGGGTGAACGTGATCGCCAGGCACTGGTCAGCCCGGACGCTGCCCCCGGCGATCAGGCACGCGATGCGGTGCGTCAGCGTGCGCGTCTTGCCGGTTCCCGGCCCGGCGACGATCAGCACCGGGCCGGCCGCGGTCGCGGCGGCGCGCTGCTGCGGGTCGAGCCCCTCCAGCAGCACGCGCACGGCCGCCGCGCCCGCCGCGCCCGGCCCGCCGTTCGCCGCCGGCCCGCTCTGCGCCGCTGTTGCCGCTGGCCTGCCGTTCGCGGCCGGGCCGTCCTGGACCGCTGGGCGGTTCTGTGCGGCCGACTCGCCGTGCGGGGTCTGCGCGGCGGGCGCGCGGGGGGCGGGCGTCCCGGTCTTGGCCGGAGCCGGGACCGGCCGTGCGCCGGATTGCGGGACTGGTGCGGAGTGGACCTGCGCCAGCCGTTCGGAAGCAGGATCTTCACGCGGCGACGGCGGATCCGGCACGACGACGTCAAACAGCGTCCCGGTGGCCTGCAGCTCGTCAGGCCGCATGACCCGGATCGTGCCGTACTCGCCGTCGTAGCCGGCGTCCCTGATCACCTCGCCGCGGCGCAGCCGGGTGATCGCCTCGCCAAGCAGGCTGCCGCCGACACTGACGAGATCGTCGGCGGGCACGCAGGTCAGGATGTCAAGCTCGGGGCCGAACGCGGCCACCAGCCGGCCGACCTCGCCGTGCACCCGCTTGCTGCGCGACCCGGTTGACATGAGCTCGCCGACGATCTCCGGCAGCCGGATCAGGTTCGTGCTGCCGGCCGCTCCGGCGGGCGTGTACCCGAGCGGCCGGTCGGCCAGGCTGGCCACTCGGTGCAGCACGCCGACGGTCAGCGGCTTGCTGCATTTCGGGCATATACCGTCATAATCCCTGGTTTCCCTGGGCTCCAGGCGTACTCCGCACTTGCGGTGGCCGTCCAGGTGGTATTTGCCCTCTTCGGGATAGAACTCGATCGTGCCGGCCAGGCCGTCGCCGGTGCGCAGCGCCTCGGCCATCGCGAAGTAATCAAGATCCGTTGTGAACGTGGTAGCTTCACGCCCCAGCATCGGCGGTGAGTGCGCATCCGAATTGCTGACCAGGCGATATGAATCGAGTACCGAGCACATCCAGTTCATCGGCGGATCAGAAGACAGCCCAGTCTCGATGGCGAAGATGTGATCGGCCAGATCCGCATAGCAATCGGCCACGCTGTCGAAGCCGGATTTCGAGCCGAGTGCGGCGAACCATGGCGTCCATACGTGGGCCGGCACCAGGTAGCAGCCTGGCCCTCCGTTCAGCGTGATCTCGAGCAGGTCGCGCGAGTCCAGGCCGAGGATCGGGCGTCCGTCTGAGGCCAGGTTGCCGATCTTGCCCAGGGCCGCGGTAATGCGATCCGCTTCGGCGAACCCGGGGGCGTAGAGCAGATGGTGAACCTTTCTCGTCCGGTCGTCGCGCCGGTAGATGGTGGAGATCTCCACCGAGAGCATGAACCGGACCGGCCGGTCGCAACTGGCCGGGGTATCGCGCCGCAGGCGCTTCTCCAGTTCGGGGCGCAGCCGCAGCAGGCCGGGCTCGGCGGGGATGAGATCCGCCTTCAGTTCCTCGGCCCATCCGGGATGAGTGAAGTCACCCGTTCCGACGACCGTGATTCCCTTCCGCAGCGCCCACCAGGCCAGGTGCGGCAGGTCGCAGTCCTTGCTGCACGCGCGGGAAAACCTGGAGTGGATATGAAGATCAGCGTGGAACATTCCGGCCTCTCTGACGGCCGCCGTCACGGGGGAAGAGCGCCGCGGCCGATCCTGTCACGCCGGGTCGGCGGGGGGACCGCAAAGCACGTCGCTTGTCTTCGTGCGACACAATGTACGTGAGGCGGTACCCGCCTCCGCCGCTGGCCGGCGGCACCGAAGTGCCGGCCGGCGACCAGCGGAAGTGCCTGCGGGCGGCCGCAAGGAAGGAGCGTGACATGTTCGCGGATCTGGCCACGCTCGCCCCGTCGGTGATCGTGTGCGCCGGCTTCCTCATCGGCGTGTACGCGCTGCTGCGCCGCGAGATGGCACCGAGGCGACGCAGCCGCGAGGACGAAGGTTCGGCGGCTGATATGTCGACTGACACAGGTATTTCTGATGACGAAGATGTCTAGCCAGCCTCTTCAACTGACGATGAAGAGACTGCAGATCAGCCGGGCGGAAGACGTTCGCTAGGCTAGGTGTCGATAGTCGGTCTTGGCCGGTTTCCTGCGGATGTATCTAGCCGCCGATTACGGAGAGTTACCGGCCTCTTTCGTACCGCTCGTTTCTCCTTGCAACGGGAACTCAAGTCCCGATTCAGCGCGCTAGGAATTGTCAACAAGCAACCAGTGGGTATATGTTTACTGCCTAAATATACTTACCCCAGCGGAAGGGCTGGCACCCATGGCACAGAAGGTGAAGGTGACGGTCGTCTGCGACCTTCCTCACGATGGTGAGGTCGAGGGTCAGGAGACAGTTCAGTTCTCCTTTGACGGCAGCGCCTACGAGATCGACGTGTGCTCCAAGCACGCGAAGGAACTGCGTGAGAAGGTTGGCCAGTATGCGGATCACGCCCGCAAGGCCAACGCAGGTGGTCGGCGTCGCCGGTCACGCAGTGGCCCGGGCCGTGAGCGGAGTGGAGAAATCCGGGCTTGGGCGAAGCAGCGCGGATACAAGGTGAGCGAGCGGGGTCGTATTCCCGCCACCATCATTTCTGAGTACGAAGCCTCGCACTAGGCCAGAGAGTATGAGGCGCCGCACAGGAGCGGCCGCCGCGACTAGCAGATGCAGCGCGCGGCAGCCATTGCGCCCTTCCGGGCGGACGGTGGCCTCATCGGGGATCAGTGGCCCGCCCCTCGGCCCTGATGGCCAGTTTGCGTCGTTAAGAGTGGCTGTTGCGCGGCCCGCCCCCGTAAGGGAGGCGGGCCGTTCGCTTGCGGCGTAGTCGGAACACAGCGGGCCTCTTCGGGGGTTGGATGGGGTGAAGGCCCTGTGTCGGGGAAAGTCTTCATCGTGCGATGCCGCACGAGCGGCGTGCCCCGACCCCCGGCTAGCATGCGGATAAGGACGGGTTCGGACGCCCCGTGCCCACCTGACCGCTCTGTGAGGAGCGCGAGATGTTCGAGAGATTTACCGACCGGGCCCGGCGGGTTGTGGTCCTGGCGCAAGAAGAGGCCAGGATGCTCAATCACAACTACATCGGTACGGAGCACATCCTGCTGGGCTTGATACATGAGGGCGAGGGTGTGGCGGCCAAGGCGCTGGAGTCGCTGGGGATCAGCCTGGAGGCGGTGCGCCAGCAGGTCGAGGAGATCATCGGGCAGGGCCAGCATGCGCCCTCGGGGCATATCCCGTTTACGCCGCGGGCCAAGAAGGTGCTGGAGCTGTCGCTGCGCGAGGCGCTGCAGCTGGGGCATAACTACATCGGGACCGAGCACATCCTGCTGGGGCTGATCCGCGAGGGCGAGGGTGTTGCCGCCCAGGTGCTGGTCAAGCTCGGCGCCGACCTCAGCCGCGTCCG
>DASXME010000146.1:0-7663 GCA_036495825.1 Streptosporangiaceae bacterium | reverse complement strand
CAGCTCGAACCCATAGCCTTCCCCCCGGGTAAGCAGGGCCAGGACGCAGTACTCAGCCACGCCTTTCCGAACCTGGGGCAGCCAGTTGACGCCTTCGCCCGGTACCATGTGTTGCATGATACCCGGCATTGATCAGTAGGGGCAAGGGGATTGCGGCCTGTGCAGCCTGGGTTTCAGTCACGGCGATACCGCCCCGCCACCACCAGCAGGTGCGGTCAGAACTCGTCAACATCAAATCGTGACCACAGCCATGCGGTCATTCGAGACGAACAACTGCGGTCACTTCACACGAACACAATCAGATGCAAGTGCCTACAAGCAGCGCAACACCGTCGAACGCGCCTTCTGCCACTTGCGCCTGCACCGCGCCGTGGCCACCAGGTACGACAAACGCGACTTCGTCTGGCGCGGCACCATTGACGTGGCCTCGATCAGAATCTGGCTCCGCCACCCCGTCTCATGATCTACGGGACACGCTCTAGTCGGCGGCTGGGTCGCCGACGCGGCGCAGGCCGGTGCGGTAGCGCTTGCCGCTGGCGACGTAGATCTCGACCGCCTCGGCGATCCAGGCGGCCAGCTCGGCGGGGGCCGGCCGCATCCGGGCCGGAACGCCGAGTGCGATCTGCCCGGTCTCGACGACGGCGCCCTCGGTGACCAGGGCGGCCGCGCCGACCGCGGCGGCCTGCGAGACCACCGCGCGGTTGAGCACGACCGAGCCGGAGCCGATCAGGCAGTCATCGCCGACCCGGCATCCCTCCAGGTGCGCGAGGTGGCCGACCACGCAGCCGGAGCCGATCACCGTCGGCCACTCCTCGGTGCAGTGAACGACGGTGCCGTCCTGGATCGACGTCCGGGCGCCGATCTCGATCCGGCCGTGGTCGCCGCGCAGCACCGCACCCGGCCACACCGTGGACTGCGCGCCGATCGTCACCGCCCCGATCACGGTGGCGTCCGGGTGCACGTACGCGTCGGGGTGGATCACGGGCACGATGTCGTCCAGGGCGTAGATCATGACGCGGCTCCCTTCGGCTCCGGCTCCGGCTTGAGCTTATAGACGCGGATGGCGTTCCCGGCCAGCACCAGGCCCGCGGTCTCCTCGTCCGGGCACAGCGCGGCGACGGCACGGGCGTTGCGGGCGATGCCCGGCACGCCCGGCCAGTCCGTGCCGAATATCATCCGCCGGGTCAGCCGGGCCCAGTTGTGCCGGGCGTAGTAGGTCTGCAGCCGGGACGGCGGCAGGCCGGACAGCTCGATCCAGACCCGCTCGCCGGCCAGGGCCAGGAACGCCGCGGCGTCGTACCACCAGCCGCGGCCGCCGTGCGCCAGCACCACGTCCAGCGCCGGGAAGTCGCGCAGCACCTCGTCCAGGAGCACCGGGTCCCCGTACTTGTTCATCGCGCCGGGGAACGTGGAGGTACCGCAGTGCACCACGATCGGCACGCCCGCCGCCTGGCACACCTCGTACGCCGGGTACATGGCGCGGTCGCCCGCGCTGAACCCGCCGTGCACCGGGTGCACCTTGAGCGCGACCGCGCCGAGGGCGAGCTGGCGCTGCACCTCGCCTGCCACCGGGTAGTGCAGGTGCGGATTGACGTTGGCGGCGAACCGGATCCGCGCCGGGTTGCGCGCGGCCAGCGGCAGCATGTCCTCGACGGCCTGGGTCCCGGTGACTTTGGGGCTGTACTCGGCGAGCACGACCGCGACATCGACGCCCTCGGCCGCCAGGAAGTCGTCGAACGCGTCCGGCCTGACCGCCCCGACCGGGTCGTAGAGCCGCTCAAGCCCGGGGTCGCCGAAGCCCTGCAGCCACACCGACCAGGGCATCTTGAGCCCGGTCCGCCGGGCGGGATGCAGGTGGACATCGACGAGCGGTCGTCCGTCGATCAATGGCCGGTCCCCCCTTTGCGTCCGCCGGATGAGACTGAGCCGAACAGTACCCGCGTGCGCTCCCGGTGATCAGGGGCGGGGGCGGGCGGACAGGACGGTGTGGGCCGGGCCGGGATGACGGTCTACGGCGAGGCCGGCCTGGGTCAGGTGCCGGGCGTAGCGCTGCTCGAGGCTCTGGTGCACGACAATCAGTAGCCTCCCGTACGTCGCGCGGCGGGCCAAGCCGGCCATCAGGGACGCGCTGGCGGCCGCGTCGATGTGGGTGGGGATGTTGCACACGGTCAGCGCGGTCGGCGGCACGTCGGTCGGCACCGGAGTGCAGGCGACGGTCAGGTCAACGCCGTGCCGCCGCGCGTTCTGGCCGGCCAGCCACAGCGCCACGGAGTCGATGTCGGTGGCCACCGCGCGCCGGGCCAGCCCGCTGGCCACCAGCCCCACGGCCAGCGCGCCGTAGCCGACCCCGATGTCGGCCACCGCGTCCGCCGGCGGCCCGGCCCGGCCGCCGGCCGCCGTGTCGGGTGCCCCGGCCAGCGCAGCTTCGGCCAGCGCAGCTTCGGCCAGTGCAACCTCGGCGAGCAGAGCGGTGCCGTCGTCGATGCGCTTGGGGGAGAACACGCCGTAGTCGGCGGCGAGCGTGAGGTCGGTGGCGCCGATCCGGCCGGTGAAGCAGGCCGGGTCGGGCCGGACCGCGGCCGCCGCGGGCGGCAGCCCGGTGAGCCGGATGCGCCGGCCGTCGCGCTCCCGGGTGATCTGCCGCCAGCCGAGCTCGGTGAGCATCCGGGCGACCGAGCCGGGTCCCTGCCGCTTCTCCAGCCACCAGGTCACCTCGGCGTCCGGGCTGGCCAGCCGCGTCGCGACCAGCCAGCCGAGCAGCGGCACCAGGGACTTGCCGCGGTAGGCCGGCAGCCACACCTCGACCCGCGGGGCCCGGCCCTGCTCGGCGCTCATCGCCTCGTGGAACCAGATGCCAGGCTGCCCCGGTGGCAACGGCAGCAGCGGCGCGGTCAGCGCCACCGACCCGGCTCGCGGGCTGTCACCGGCACCCGTCGGGGCCGCTGTGTCCTCCGGAGCCCCTACCAGCCACAGGGACATCGCAGCACTGACCATACGCAGACCGTACCGAGTGGCCTGCCGGGCATCGTAAGGACAGCTAAAGACAGGCCGTACCGACCGGCCCTGGGCAGACGGTACGCCCGGTTAGACGCCGAGACCGCGGCCGATGATTTCCTTCATGATCTCGGTGGTGCCGCCGAAGATGGTCTGCACCCGGCCGTCCGCGAACGCCCGCGCCACCGGGTACTCGCGCATGTAGCCGTAGCCGCCGTACAACTGCACGCAGCGGTCGACGATGCGATTGCACAGCTCGGTGTTCCACCACTTGAGCATGGACGCTTCCTCGGTGCTCAGCCGGCCGACATTGTGCTCGGTGACGCAGCGGTCGGTGAACGAACGCGCCACCGCGAGCTCGGTGGCCATCTCGGCCAGCACGAACCTGTTGTGCTGGAACCGGCCGATCGGCCGGCCGAACGCCTGCCGCTGCTTGCAGTATTCGAGTGTCTCCTCGAACACCTTCTCCGCGCCGGCCAGCGCCGCGGCGCCGATCGCCACCCGCTCCCTGGGCAGGTTGTTCATCAGCGCGATGAAGCCGCCGCCGGGCTCGCCCAGCAGGTTCGCAGCGGGCACCCGCACGTCGGAGAAGAACAGCTCGGAGGTGTCCTGCGCGTGCAGGCCCACCTTGTCCAGGTTGCGGCCGCGCTCGAAGCCGGCCATGCCGCGTTCCGCGACGAGCAGGCTGATGCCCTTGTAGCCGGCCTCGGGATCGGTCCTGGCCACGACGATCACCAGGTCGCACAGCTGCCCGTTGGAGATGAACGTCTTCTGGCCGTTCAGGATGTAGTGATCGCCGTCGCGCACGGCCGTGGTGCGGATGCCCTGCAGGTCGCTGCCCGCGCCGGGCTCGCTCATCGCGATGGCCGTGATGATCTCGCCCGAGCAGTACCCGGGCCCCCAGCGTTTCCACTGCTCGTCGGTGCCCAGCCGCTGCAGGTACGGCCCGATGATGTCGTTGTGCACGGTGAACCCCGGTCCGTGCGCCCCGGCCCTGGCCAGCTCCTCGCCGAGGATCAGGTAGTACCTGTAGTCCTGGCTGCCGCCCCCGCCGTACTTCTCGTCGATCTCGATGCCGAGCAGCCCGGCCCGGCCGGCCGCGAGCCAGACGTCCCTGGACACCATGCCGTCTCGCTCCCACTGCTCGTGGTGCGGCGTGACCTCCTTGTCGATGAAGGACCTGACCAGGTCGCGGAATGCCGCATGTTCGTCGGTGAAGATGTCACGCTCCACTGCCCGCGCCCTTCCGGATAGCCCGCTGCTCTGGATAGCCCGCAGCCGAATCTGATTCGGTTTCTGAGCCGAACGTAGCACAGGAGATTGCGAAGCTAACGCGCCTCAGGCGGCGCTGGGCTGCGGCAGGTACGCGGCCCACTGCGGGTCGCCGTCGTAGCCGACCCCGATCAGCCGCCAGTGCGCGCCGCGCGGCACCATGGGCACGCAGCGCATCGTCCAGCCCAGCTCCTCGACCAGCCGGTCGGCCTTGCGGTGATTGCAGGTCCGGCAGGAGGCGACGCAGTTCTCCCAGGTGTGCCCGCCGCCCCGGCTGCGCGGTATGACGTGATCGACGGTCTCGGCCTTGGTGCCGCAGTAGGCGCACAGGTAGTTATCCCGGCGCATCAGCGCCGCCCGGGTCAGCGGGACCCGGTTGCGGTAGGGCACCCGGACGTAGCGGCGCAGCCTGATCACGGACGGCGTCGCCAGCCGGACGGAGGCCGAGCTGAGCACCGCGCCGGTGAGATCGTCGTGCACGATCTCCGCTTTCTCGCAGAGCACCAGGCACACGGCGCGGCGCAGGCCAACCGTGGTAAGCGGTTCGTACGTGACGTTCAGCAGGAGTACACGCCGCACCGTCAGGTTCACCTCCCGCCGACTCCTCCGGGTACACCGGTATCAGGAGACACTCTGCACCTAGTGTGCTGGCTGGGCTCTGCATACGCCACCTTATAGCCCTGTTGCGCGCGGCGAGTTCCGGCCGCCGAGCCGCGCGGCCGGGCATCGTGGGGCATGGCTTAAGGTGCCTGGCATGGCGGAATTCAAGTATCCGGATGCGCGCAGGCTCGATCTCGCCGAGGAAATCTTCGGCCATACCGTGCGGGACCCCTACCGCTGGCTGGAGGAGCTCGACTCCGCCGAGACCCGCGACTGGCTTGCCGCCGAAGATTCCCTGTTCGCCAGCTTCGCCGCGTCCCTGCCCGGCCGGGACGGCGTGGCCGAGCGGGTCTTCGAGCTGATGCGATCGGGCACGGTCGGCGCGCCCGCCTGGCGCGGCGACCGCCGGTTCTTCATGCGGCGCACCGCGGACCAGGATCACGCCGTGCTGTTCACCGCCACAACGCCGCCTGGCGCGGCGCCGCCCGGCGCGGCGCCGCCCGGCGCCGTCGCGTCCGCAGGACACGAGCGCGTGCTCATCGACCCGATCGCCATCGACGCGTCGGGCAACACCACGCTGGACTCCTGGCAGCCGGACAAGGAGGGCGAACTGCTCGCCTACCAGCTGTCCGAAGGCGGCGACGAAGAGTCCGTGCTGCGGGTGATGGATGTGGCCACCGGCGAGATCGTGGACGGCCCGATCCGTCGCTGCCGCTACTCCCCCATCGCCTGGCTGCCGGGCACCAGCCCCGGCCGGGGTCCGGCCGGCAAGGCGTTCTACTACGTGCGCCGGCTCGCACCCGAGGCCGTGCCCGCGGGCGAGCAGCAGTATCACCGCCGGGTCTACCTGCACCGCGTCGGCACCCCCGCGGACGAAGACGTCCTGATCTTCGGCGAGGGCATGGACAAGACGAACTATTACGGCGTGTCGGTCAGCCGGGACGGCCGCTGGCTGACGGTCTCCGCCGCACTGGGCACCGCGCCGCGCAACGACCTGTGGCTGGCCGACCTGGCGGTATCCTCTGGCGCCGAGGACAAGCCCGAGCTCCGCGTCGTCCAGCAGGGTGTGGACGCCAGGACCGCGGTGCACGCCGGCCGGGACGGGCGGCTGTACGTGTACACCGACGCGGGCGCCCCGCGCGGCCGACTCGCGGTGACCGACCCGGCGCAGCCGACCGCCGATCACTGGCGCGACCTGATCGGCGAGCGGGCCGATGCGGTGCTGGACGACTTCGCCATCCTGGACGGCCCCGAGCTTGACCGCCCGCAACTGCTCGTCGCGTGGAAGCGGCACGCGATCAGCGAGATCACCGTGCATGACCTGGCCAGCGGCGAGCAGACCGGGACGGTGCCGCTGTCCGGGCTCGGCGCCATCGGCAACATCGCCGAACGCCCGGAGGGCGGCCACGAGGCGTGGTTCGGCTACACCGACAACACCACCCCGGTGGTCATCCAGCGCTATGACGCCCGCAGCGGCGAGGTGACGACCTGGGAGCGCGCGCCCGGCACCGTGCAGGTGCCCAGCGTGCGGACCGAGCTGGTCACCTACAAGTCCAAGGATGGCACCTCGGTCCGGATGCTGATCGTCTCGGGCGGGGAGCCGGGATCGCCCCGGCCGGCCATCCTGTACGGCTACGGGGGATTCGGCCTGAGCCTGACGCCGACCTACGCCGCCTCGATCCTGGCCTGGGTCGAGGCCGGCGGGGTGTACGCGATCGCCTCGCTGCGCGGCGGCGGCGAAGAAGGCGAGCAGTGGCACCGAGCCGGCATGCGGGAGCACAAGCAGGACGTGTTCGACGACTTCCACGCCGCCGCCGAGACGCTCATCGCCGACGGCTGGACCACCCCCGGCCAGCTGGCCGTCTCCGGCGGCTCGAACGGCGGCCTGCTGGTCGGCGCGGCCATCACCCAGCGGCCGGATCTCTACTCCGCCGCGATCTGCTCCGCGCCGCTGCTGGACATGGTCCGGTACGAGAAGTTCGGCCTGGGCCAGACCTGGAACGACGAATACGGCACGGCCGCCAATCCCGAGGAGCTGGGCTGGCTACTCAGCTACTCGCCCTACCACCACGTCCGGGAGGGGACCGCCTACCCCGCCGTCCTGTTCACCACCTTCGACAGCGACACCCGGGTGGATCCGATGCACGCGCGCAAGATGTGCGCGGCGCTCCAGCACGCGAGCACGGCCAGCGCGGCCGGGCCTGGCGCCGGCCTGCCGGGATCGGATGACCCCGGCAGGCCGGCGAAGCCGGTACTGCTGCGCCGTGAGTCGTCCGCGGGACACGGAGCACGGGCCGTTAGCCGTTCGGTAAATCTACTGGCGGACACTCTCGCATTCGCGGCATTCCACACCGGCCACACGACGCTCGGAAGGCCAGCGAAGACCTGAGCTCAGGCGGTCATCAGCGCTTCGCGGTACTCCCGGACGGCGGCCAGGTTGCCGTGCCGCGCCGCGACCGACTCGCCGAGCCCGCGGGCCGCGCCGATGATTATCTCGGCGCGCTGCTCCCTGGGCAGGTCGAGCAGGGTGTCGCGGCTGATCCGCAGCGCCTCCTCCGGCTCGCCCGCGTCCAGCCGGCACCGGGCCTGGCCCAGCCGGACCAGCGAGTGGTCGAGGAACTCGGCCGGCGAGTACAGCCGCAGCGACTGCGCGAAGGACTGATCGGCGCCATGGTAATCGCCCAGCGACACCAGCGCGTCGCCCTTGTGGAAGAAGAACTGCCGCTCGGTGTACCCGAGCGCGGCGTCGCCGCGCTGGCCGGGCGGCAGCGCGCTGAGCCCGTCGGCGGCCCGGTCG
>DASXME010000145.1:0-5840 GCA_036495825.1 Streptosporangiaceae bacterium | reverse complement strand
AGGTCAGCGCGCGGTACATCGCGCCGGTGTCCAGGTAGCGCAGGTCGAGCGCCGTCGCCGCGCCGCGCGCCGCGCTCGACTTGCCGGATCCTGAGGGGCCATCCACCGCGATGACAAGGCATTCAGCCACGAGGCGATGCTCCCGGCGCGCCGGCTCTCTTCCGACCGCGGTCAGGTTCAGGGCTGGCTATCTCCGCCTGGCCGTACCGGCGGCCCGCCGGAAGGCGGTCAACGGCACATCGACACCCGCCGGTGGCGGTGAACGGCACATCGACCGCCTACGTCTTCGCGGTCATGGCGGGCCAGCCGCGGGCGGCGAGGGCGGCGGCGAGCGGCTCGGCGGCGGCCGGCTTGACCGCCAGCTCGGCGGCGCCGGCCGGCAGGCCGGGCGAGTGCTCGATGCGGATGTCCTCGATGTTGATGCCCGCCTCGCCGGCCGCCTGGAACAGCCGGGCCAGCTCCCCCGGCTGGTCCGGGATCACGACCTGGACGACCGCGTAGGGCACGGCGGGCCCGTTGTGCTTGCCCGGGATCCTGGCCACGCCGGCTCGGCCGTCGGCCAGCAGCCTGTCCAGCCGCGCGTCAGCCGGGACGGGCTCGGACGGCTGGGCGCAGTCGGCCAGGGCTTCGGCGGCGGCGCGGAGGTCGGCGGCGACCTGGGCCAGGACCTCGCTGACGCCGGCCGCGTTCGAGGTCAGGATCTGAGTCCAGAGGACGGGGTCGCCGGCGGCGATCCTGGTCACGTCGCGCAGGCCCTGGCCGGCCAGGGCGAGCGCGCCGCCGGGCGCCGCGGCCAGCCTGGCCGCCATGGCCGAGGCCACCACGTGCGGGGCGTGCGAGACGAGCGCGACCCAGCGATCATGCTCGGCGGCCCCGGCAGTGACCGGCTCGGCCCCGCAGGCGCGCGCCAGGGCGGTGGCGGCGTCCACCGCGGCGCCGCTGGTCTCCGGGAGCGGGCAGAGCGCCCAGGGGCGGCCGAGGAACAGGTCGGCGCGGGCCGCCGCGGGCCCGGAGCGCTCGCGGCCGGCCAGCGGGTGCCCGGGCACGTAGCTGCCCAGGTCGCAGCCGAGCGCGGCCGCCTCGGCCAGCGGCCTGGACTTCACGCTGGCCACGTCGGTATACCACCGGGCCAGGCCGGCCTTCTGGGCCGCGGCCAGCGTCGCGGCCACCGCGTCCGGCGGGACGGCGAGCACCGCGAGGTCGGCGGGGGCTCCGGGAAGCGGCGCGGACGCGGCAGGAGTAGCGGGCGAACTGGGGGGCGGCAACGTGCTAGCGGTGAGGGCTGAGGCGGGCAGGAGCAGCAGTTCGGCGCTGGAACCTGTGCCGAGCAGGTCGCCGGCGCCGAGGCCGGCCGCCATGCGCGCGGTGGCCGGGTCGCTGTCGGCGATCTGGACGCGGACGCCCTCGCCGCGCAGGGCCAGGCCGACCGACGTGCCGATCAGCCCGGTGCCGATGATCACGACGCCGCCGGGGAACGGCTCAGGGCCGACCACTGGGCTGGTCACTGGGCTGGTCACTGAGCGATGTCCAGGCGGAGCGCGGCGGCACCCCGCAGGTATACGTGCCGTACTTCGGAGCGCGGCCTGGCCGTCTCGATGTGCATCAGCAGCCGGACGACCCGCGGCATCGCGGCCGGCATGTCGATTTCACTCGCGCACAGCAGCGGGACGTCGTGGAACCCGATCTTGCGGGCGGCCAGCGCGGGGAACTCGGCGGTCAGATCCGGGGTGGCCGTGAACAGCACGCTGATCACGTCGTCGGTGGCGAGATCGTTGCGGGACATGACCTCGGCGACGAGCTCCGCGGTGCCCTCGATGATGTCCTCCCGCCGGTTCGCGTCCACCTGGACCGCGCCGCGGATCGCCCTGACCGGCACAAACCCTCCTTGTTCGCCCCCTCGCCCCCTGGCCTGACGTTCCCAGGCTACATACCGACGGCCGCGTACAGCTCGCCTATTTCGGCGGTGCTGAGCGGCCTGGTCACCCCGGGGGCCAGCATGCCCAGCCTGATCGGGCCGAGCTGGGTGCGGACCAGCCGGGTGACCGGGTGGCCGGCCTCGGCGAGCATCCGCCGGACGATGTGCTTGCGCCCCTCGTGCAGGGTGATCTCCACCAGCGCCCGCGAGCCGGACCGGTCGATGATGCGGAACTTGTCCGCGCTGGCCATGCCGTCGGCGAGCGGCACGCCGGCCGCCAGCCGCCGGCCCAGGCCGGCCGGCGGCGATCCGGTCACGTCGGCCAGGTAGGTCTTGAGCACGCCGTACCTGGGGTGGGCCAGCCGGTGCGCCAGCTCGCCGTCGTTGGTGAGCAGCATCAGCCCTTCGGTGTCGTAGTCCAGCCTGCCCACGTGGAACAGCCGCTCGCCGCCGTCCGGCAGCAGGTCGGAGATGGTCTTGCGGCCGCGGTCATCCGACATCGCGGTGAGCACGCCGGGCGGCTTGTTCAGCGCCAGGTAGACCAGATCCTGGCGGGACGGGATGCGCTTGCCGTCCACCTTGATGACCTGCTGCTCCGGGTCGACCCTGGCGCCGAACCTGCGGACGATCTGGCCGTCCACCTCGACCCGGCCCTCGCCGATCAGCTCCTCGCAGTGCCGCCTGCTGCCCACCCCGGCGGCGGCGAGCACCTTCTGCAGCCGGACGCCCTCGGGACCATCGACGTCGATCAGGGTGTCCAGGCCGTCTTCATCGTCGTCGTCATCAGGGTGCATGACTGGCATCCTCGGCATCCTCGATGTTCTCCGGCAGGAACGGGGCCAGGTCGGGCAGGTCCGCCAGGCCGGCCAGGCCGAGCCGTTCCAGGAAGTAGCTGGTGGTCCGGTACAGGATCGCCCCGGTCTCCGGGTCGGTCGCCTGCTCCTCGATCAGGCCGCGCAGGGTCAGCGTGCGCATCACCCCGTCGCAGTTGACGCCGCGCACCGCGGAGACCCGGGCCCGGCTGACCGGCTGCCGGTAGGCGACCACGGCGAGCGCTTCGAGCGCGGCCTGGGTGAGCCGCACCTCCTGGCCGTCGGTGAGGAAGCGCTCCACCACCGGGGCGCACGCCTCGCGGGTGTACAGCCGCCAGCCGCCGGCGATCTCGCGCAGGTCGAAGCCGCGTCCTTCGGCCGTGCAGGCGGCGGCCAGTTCGCGCAGGGCCGCGGCCACCTCGTCCTTGGGCCGCTCGAGGACCTGGGCGAGCAGCAAGTCGGTGACCGGCTCGTCCACGACCAGCAGGATTGCCTCCATGCAGGCGCGCAGGCCGGGTAGCTCGCTGTCGCTGCCGACGCCGTCGTCGCCAGGATCGCGGGGGTGCGGGGTGGAACCGTTCGGCATCAATTTATTCCTCCCCTTCGTGCGCGTGCGATCCGCCGGCCGGACCGGTCCAGGTGACATAGAGGTCGCCAAGCGCCACGACCTGCTCGAACGTGACCGCCTCACTGCGGAACAGGTCGAGCAGGGCCAGGAACCTCGCGACGACCTCGTAGGTGCCGCCGCAGTCGGCGGTGAGGCTGCGGAACGTGGCCCGGCGCAGCCGCGCCAGCCGGGCCGACAGTATCTCCGCCTGCTCGCGGACGGTGGTGCGCGGGGTGTGGATGTGCTCGAGCGACACTACCGGCGGCGGCTTCGGGGTGAGCGCGCGGGCCGCGATCCTGGCGAACTCGGTGGGCCCGAGGCCGAGCAGCACCTCGGGCAGCAGCGCGGCGAACCGCGGCTCGAGCGGCACCCGGCGCGGGAACCGCCGCGATGCCACCGCCATCCGGCCGGCGAATACCGCGGCCACCTCCTTGTAGGCGCGGTACTGCAGCAGCCGCGCGAACAGCAGGTCCCTGGCGTCAAGCAGGGCGAGATCTTCCTCGTCCTCGACCTCGCCGGCCGGCAGCAGCCGAGCTGCCTTGAGGTCGAGCAGCGTCGCGGCCACCACGAGGAAGTAGCTGGCCTGGTCCAGGTCCCAGCCGCCGGACAGCGCCCGGATGTAGCCGATGAACTCGTCGGTGACCTGGGAGAGCGCCACCTCGGTGATGTCCAGCTTGTGCTTGGAGATGAGGGCGAGCAGCAGGTCGAACGGGCCCTCGAACACGTCGAGGTGCACCTGGAAGCCGGCCGTGCCGCCGGTTTCCTCGCCGGCCTTCGCGTCATCTGTCACTGCGGGTTCGATCACGTCCCCCTGTCGAGCCGCCTGGCCAGCAGGCTGGCCTCCCCGCGCGCCTCCAGGTCAGCCAGCATGACGGCGATCACCTCCCTGACCAGGCGCCCCCGGTCGACCGAGATGCCGTAGCCGCGCAAGGTTACCCTGGCTTTCTCCAGGTCGAGCAGCTCATCGGCGGACAGGTACACGGTGATCTTCTGGGTGTGCGCCTCGCGGCCGCTGGCCCGGCGCTGAACCTCGGCCGCCGTCTCGTCCGAAGCGTGGTCCGGGGCGGGGCGAAGCAGCTCGGCGATGCCCGGCAGTCTTACCCGCCGGGACCGCGGCCCCCCTGCGCCAGCTGCTGCCACCGTTCCAGTACCTCCTTGGCAAGCTCACGATACGAGCTAGCCCCCATGGATGAGGAGTCGAAACGAGTGATCGGTTCACCGGCAACAGTAGCGTCAGGGAACCGCACGGTGCGGTTTATCACCGTGTGAAAGACCTTATCCCCGAACCCCTGCACGACGCTGGCCAATACCTCACGAGTGTGCAGCGTGCGCGAGTCGTACATGGTCGCGAGCAGGCCGTCCATGGCCAGCCCGGGCTTGAGCCTGCGCGACACCTTGTCGATGGTCTCCATCAGCAGGGCCACGCCGCGCATCGCGAAGTACTCGCATTCGAGCGGCACGAGTACGCCGTCGGCACAGGCCAGCGCGTTCACGGTCAGCAGGCCGAGGGATGGCTGGCAGTCGATCAGCACGACGTCGTAGTCGGCCAGCACCGGCTCGAGCTGGCCGCCGAGCACGTACTCGCGGCCCACCTCGTGCACCAGCTGGACCTCGGCCCCAGACAGGTCGATGTTGCTGGGCAGCAGGTCCATGCCGTCGACGTTCGTCTTGATCAGGACGTCGCGGGCGGTGACGCCGCGCTCCATCAGCAGGTTGTAGACCGAGCGGTCAAGCTCCTGCGGCTGGATGCCGAGGCCGACCGACAGCGCGCCCTGCGGGTCGAAGTCGACGAGCAGCACGCGCCTGCCGTACTCGGCGAGGGCGGCGCCCAGGTTGATCGTGGTCGTGGTCTTGCCGACCCCGCCCTTTTGGTTGCAGACCGCCGCCACCCGGGCCGGACCGTGCTTGAGCAGAGGCTCTGGCTCCGGGAAGACCGGGATCGGCCGACCCGTCGGGCCTAGCTTCCCGGTCGTGGGGGGGCGGGCCTCTTTTGTGCGGGATGCTGCTGCCACCAGCGCCGAACCTCCGAGCGGCCTGTGAAAAACGCTCCGCTGAAACCCGGACTCTAGGCCCTGCGCATGGCCTGGGCAAGCCGACTCACCGGATACAACCGGATTTACGCCAGCGCGCGGGGGTGCGCGGCGGCGTAGACCTCGCGCAGCCGGTCCACCGTCACCAGCGTGTACACCTGGGTGGTGGTGACCGAGGCGTGGCCGAGCAGTTCCTGGACGACCCTGATGTCGGCGCCGCCGTCCAGCAGGTGGGTGGCGAAGGAGTGCCGCAGCGTGTGCGGCGAGACCTCGTCCAGGCCGGCCCGGGCGGCCGCGGCGCGCAGCACCATCCAGGCGCCCTGGCGGGTCAGCCGGCCGCCGCGGGCGTTGAGGAAGACGGCGGGCGTCTTGGCCGCCAGGGCGGGACGGGCTCGCACCAGGTACGCCTCCAGGGCCTTGGCGGCGTAGCTGCCGACCGGCACGATGCGCTGCTTGCCGCCCTTGCCGGACAGCCG
>DASXME010000144.1:0-18537 GCA_036495825.1 Streptosporangiaceae bacterium | reverse complement strand
AGCTTCCCGCAGGCGGTGGTCTTGCCGGTGCCGTTGACGCCGACCATGAGCATGACGGCCGGGTGGCCGGCGTGCGGGGCCGACCGCAGCGACCGGTCCAGGCCGGGATCGACCTGGGCGAGCAGTTCGGTGCGCAGCAGCGCGCGCGCCTCCTCGGCGCCGCGGCTGCCGAGCACCTTCACCTTGGTCTGCAGCTCATCGACGATCTGCCGGGACGGGGCCACGCCCACGTCGGCGGTGATCAGGGTGTCCTCGATCTCCTGCCAGGTGTCCTCGTCCAGGCGGTCGCGGGACAGCAGGGCGAGCAGGACCGAGCCGAGGCCGGATTGCGACCGGGCCAGGCGGCTGCGCAGCGCGACGAGACGCCCTGCGGACGGCGGCGGCCGCTCAAGCTCGACCGTGCCTGCTTGAGCGGGGCCAGCTTGAGCCGGGCCAGCCTGAGCAGGCGCAGCCTGGCCGGCTGCGGGCTGACCGACCTCGGCGGTCCCCTGACCCGCTGGCGCCGACGGGGCGGCGGGCGGCGCGGACCGCCGTAGGGCGGTGCGGCGGCGCGGCCGGAGCAGCAGCGCTCCGCCGCCACCGAGGACGATAACGACAGCGACGATGATGAGAATCAGGTATGCCATGGCCCACCCAGTCTTGCAGACCCGGCTAGCGGATCAGGCCGGCTCACGTTCGCGCAGCCGCTGGCTCACCACCGCGGAGACGCCGTCACCCCGCATGCTGACGCCGTAGAGCGAGTCGGCGATCTCCATGGTCCGCTTCTGGTGGGTAATGACGATCAGCTGAGAGGTCTCCCTGAGCTCCTCGAAGATCTGCAGCAGCCGCTGCAGGTTCGTGTCGTCGAGCGCGGCCTCGACCTCGTCGAGCACGTAGAAGGGAGACGGCCGGGCCTTGAAGATCGCGACCAGGTAGGCGATCGCGGTCAGCGACCGCTCGCCGCCCGACAGCAGCGACAAGCGCTTGACCCGCTTGCCCGGCGGCCTGGCCTCGACCTCGATGCCGGTGGTCAGCATGTCGTCGGGCTCGGTGAGCACGAGCCGGCCCTGGCCGCCGGGGAACAGCCGGGAGAAGATGTCTTCGAATTCCCGCGCGGTGTCCTCGTAGGCGGCCTCGAAGACCTGCTGGACGCGGTCGTCCACCTCTTTGATCACGGTGAGCAGGTCACGACGGGTCTTCTTCAGGTCCTCGAGCTGGGTGCCGAGGAACGCATGCCGTTCCTGCAGGGCAGAGAATTCCTCGAGCGCCAGCGGATTGACCTTGCCGAGCTGGGTGAGCTGGCGCTCGGCAACCTGTGCCCGGCGCTCCTGCTGGCCCCGGTCGTACGGGCTGGGAATGGCGTCCGGCGCGTCGGGGTCGGTGCCGGGGACCGGCACCGACGGCCCGTACTCGGCGACGAGCGCGTCGGCGTCCACGCCGTGCTCCTCGGCGGCCCGGCCGGCGATCTGCTCGAGCCGCATCCGGTGCTCGGCGGCCAGGATCTCGGCGCTGTGCGCCCGGTCCACCAGCGCGTCAAGCTCGGCGGCGACCGCCGCCGCCTTGGCCCGCACCACGCTCAGTGCCTCGGCCCGGCCCGCGGTCGCCTGCTCGGCCTCCTGACGCTGCACCTGCGCCACCTCGACGGACTCCTCGATCCGCTCGATCGCCAGCCTGGCGCCCTTGGCCACCGCCCGCGCGACCGTGGCCTGGCGGCGGCGCAGCGCGAGCCTGGCGCTGGCCCGCTCCCGTGCCTGCCGTTCGGACGCGGCCGCCGCCGCGAACGCGTCGGCCCGGCCGGTGATGGCCCGCAGCCGTTCCTCGGCCGTCCGCACCTCGAGCCTGGCCTCCATCTCGGCGGTCCTGGCGGTGGTGCAGCGCTGGCCGAGCAGGTGGGTGTCCTCGGCGGTACCGCCGGCCGCGTCGAGCGCCTCCTGCGCGTCGTTCTCCTCGGCCTCGGCCTTGGCCAGCCGCCGCTCCAGGTCCTCGAACTGGGCCAGGCCGACGTCGTGGGCTCGCTGCGCCGAGTCCAGCGCGGCGGCCAGCCGCTGCGCTTCTTCCCTGGCCGCCCTGGCCGCACCGGCCAGCATGCCCAGCCGGCCGGAAGTCTCCGCCGCCGCGGCGTCGGCCGCCTGCATGGCGGCGAGCGCCTTGGCCAGCACCTGGCGCGCGGCCTGCTCGGCTGCCACGGCCGCGGCCAGCTCGCGCTCGGCCCGCTCGCTGCGGTCCTGCGCCGCGGCCAGCCCGGTCGCCGCCTCGTCGGCCGCGGCACGCACCTCGATCAGGCTCGGGGCCTGCGCCGACCCGCCGCGCGCCCAGTGGGCGCCGAGCAGGTCGCCGTCCCTGGTGACCACCAGCAGCCTGGGCTCGGCCCGGGCCAGGTCGCGGGCCTGGCTGAGGTCGCCGACCACCACGACGTCGGCGAGCAGCGCCTTGATGGCCCCGGCCGCGGCGGGGGGCGCGCTGACCAGGTCCAGAGCCAGCTCCGCGCCCGGCGGCAGTGATCCGCGGTCGATCAGCCCGGTGCGGCCGCCCGCGACCGCGGGATCGGCGATGACCAGCCCGGCGCAGC
This sequence comes from Streptosporangiaceae bacterium, assembly GCA_036495825.1. GTDB lineage: Bacteria > Actinomycetota > Actinomycetes > Streptosporangiales > Streptosporangiaceae > PALSA-505. The sequence continues at coordinate 15,989 of DASXME010000144.1, read as the reverse complement.
CTGCCCCCTCGCTGCGCAGCGCGGCCAGGATGGCCGCCGCCTCGTCCAGGCCGGCCACGGCCACCGCGTCGGCGGCCGCGCCGAGCGCGGCGGCGATGGCCTGCTGCGCGCCCTCCTGCACGGTCAGCATCGCGGCGAACGAGCCGAGCACGCCGCCGAACCGGCCGGGGTTGCCGAGCAGGGCCGCCGACGCGTCGGCGCCGCGGCTGAGCGACTCTTCCAGTGCTTCCTTGCGGGCGCGCAGCGCCGCGCGCTCGCCGCTGGCCCGGTGCTCCTCGGTGCGCAGCGCGGCCACCCGGTCAGCGGCCTGGCTGAGCGCCTCGGCGGCCTGCCGGTGAGCGGCCGCCAGCTCGGCCCGGCCCTCGTCACGGCCGGCGGCGAGCTCGCGGGCCGGGCCGTGCTCCTGCTCGGCCTGCTCGGCCCGGTCCCGTGCCTGCGCCTCGGCGACGGTCAGCCGGGTGATCTCCTCCTGGGCGGCCGTCCCGCGGCTGCGGGCCGCGCCGACCTGGCCGCGGAGCTTGGCGAGCCGCTCGGCGCGCGCGGCCTGTTCGCGCGCACGGGCGGCGAGCAGGCGTTCCACCTCGGCCAGTGCGGACTCGGTCTCGGTCCGCGCGCGCATGGCGGCGGCGAGACGCTGCTGGCAGGCCTCGAGCCGCTCGGTGAGCGCGTCTTCCTCCGCGCGCAGCGCGCCCGCCTCGGCGTCCATCTGGTCGGGGTCGCGGCCCGGCCGGTCGGGCTCGGGGGCCGCCGACAGGTGATGATGACGTTCCGCGGCCAGGCTGGCGATGCCGCGGAACCGCTCGGCCAGCGCGGCCAGCGCGAACCAGGTTTCCTGGGCCTGGGCGAGCCGGGGCGCGTGCTCGCGCGCGGCCGTCTCGAGCTCGGCCTCGGCGGCCCGGGCCGCGGCGAGCTCGGCGTCGAGCTGGGCCCGCCGGGCGGTGACCGCCGCCTCGGAGGCCCGTTCCTGGTCGAGCTCGGCGGCCAGCGTGACGTAATCATCGGCGTGCAGCCGCAGCCTGGCGTCGCGCAGATCCGCCTGGATGACCGCGGCCTTCCTGGCTATCTCCGCCTGGCGGCCGAGCGGCTTGAGCCTGCGGCCGAGCTCGGTGGTGAGGTCGACGAGCCTGGTCAGGTTGGCCTGCATGGCCTCAAGCTTGCGGAGCGCCTTCTCCTTGCGCTTGCGGTGCTTGAGTACCCCGGCCGCCTCTTCGATCAGCGCGCGCCTGGCCTCGGGCCCCGCGTGCAGCACCTCGTCGAGCTGGCCCTGGCCGACGATGACGTGCATCTCGCGGCCGAGCCCCGAGTCCGACAGCAGCTCGGCGATGTCGAGCAGCCTGCAGTGGTCGCCGTTGAGCGCGTACTCGCTCTGGCCCGACCTGAACAGCAGGCGGCTGATCGTCACCTCGGCGTACTCGATCGGCAGGGCGCCGTCGCTGTTGTCGATGGTGAGCGTGACCTCGGCCCGGCCGAGCGGCGCGCGGGAGGTGGTCCCGGCGAAGACCACGTCTTCCATCTTGCCGCCGCGCAGGGACTTGACGCCCTGCTCGCCCATTACCCAGGAGAGCGCGTCCACGATGTTCGACTTGCCGGATCCGTTCGGCCCGACGACACAGGTGATGCCCGGCTCGAAGCGGAGCGTGCTCGAGGACGCGAAGGACTTGAACCCGCGCAGGGTGAGGCTTTTCAGATACACCCGCGGGATCCCCTCCTTGGGTCGCTCCGCCCCCGGCCGTCGCCCTGCTCTGACCGTGCGCCCGGCCACAGCACGCCCGTCGAGCGCCCGGCCCACAGTGCAGGCTTGACCGCACCTTACCGCGCAGTGCCGACACATCTGTGGATTGGCGGAACCCCGCACGAACTGTCGCGATTTGTCCCCGTAATTGCAAAACGAATAGGGACGCCGGAATCAGGCGTCCCTTCTTCGCCATGCTCGCGCGCGAAGCACAGTGCTCCTCGGTAGAACAGTGCCCCTTGGAACGGTGCCCCTTGGTAGAACGGTGCCCCTTGATAGCACCGCGCAAGTGCCCGTCAGGCGAGCACTGGCTCGCGAGGCCGAACCAGCAGTTCCTGGCTGATGTCTGCCGTACTGATCTCCGCCGCGAGCGCGTCCTTCTCCTCCTGGAGCCGGACAAGCTCGGCTTCCAGGTCACGGACGCGCTGCTGAAGCCGACGCATCTCGGTGACCATACGGAGGTCAGGCCCGCCGACGTGGCCGAGTAGAGCCTTCGCCATTGTAAAAGGTCCTCCACACTGAGTGACCAGGGTGGGCGCACGCAGGTATAGGCATGGGTGCGCGCAATCAACATGTCCAGGGTCCCACCGGAAACGGACCAGGTCAAGTTGACCATCGTCATCGCGGGCGGTTATCCACAACGGCGTGGCGTTTATTGCCCTTTAAAACCGGATAGATCGCCTCTCGGCCGGCTCCACTGCTGTGTGACACTCGTCACTTTACCGGGCGCGCGCGGCCCGCCGAGCAGGGCGAGCAGCTCGCGGCAGGCGCGCTCGGTACCTTCGGCGGTCACTTCCACACGGCCGTCGGGGAGGTTGGTCGCGGCACCGCTCAGGCCGAGCCTGAGCGCGTGCTTGCGTACCCACCAGCGGAAGCCGACGCCCTGCACCAGGCCCTCGATCCAGGCGGTCAGCCTGACGGCCTGCTCATCGCCAGGCCCGCTCACCACCGGCCGCGGCGCGGGCGCGGCTGGCACCGCGGGCAGCTGAACGAGGACCGGTTCATGAACCGGTCCCTGCGCACCGGAGTGCCGCACCGCCGGCACGGCTCGTCTTCCCGCCCGTACACCGCGAGCGACCGGTCGAAGTAGCCGCTCTCCCCGTTGACGTTGACGTACAGGCTGTCGAACGAGGTCCCCCCGGCGTCGAGCGCCTCCAGCAGGACCTCCCTGACCGCCGCCATCAGCCGGCTGACCTCCGGCCTGGTCATCGTCTCGGTGGGCCGGGCCCAGTGCAGCTGCGCCCGCCAGAGCGCCTCGTCGGCGTAGATGTTGCCGACGCCGCTGATCAGCGACTGGTCCAGCAATGCCCGCTTGATCCCGGTGCGGCGCCCGCGCAGCCTGGCCGCGAACGCGGCGGCGTCGAAGGCGGGCTCGAGCGGGTCGGGCGCGATGTGCGCGATCGGCGCGGGCATCCCGGGCCCGCCGGGCGCGAGCATCAGGTGCCCGAACGTGCGCTGGTCGTTGAACCGCAGATCCAGGCCCTGGTCGCAGAACGTGAAGCGGATCCGGTCGTGCGGCCCGGCCGGCCGGCCGGGCTCGGCCACCAGGAACTGGCCGCTCATGCCAAGGTGGGCGATCAGCGCGTCCTCGCCCACCGACAGCCACAGGTACTTCCCCCGGCGCTGCGCGCCCCCGATGACCTGGCCCGCCAGGGCCGCCTCGAAGTCGGCGGGGCCGGCCAGGTGCCGCCGGACCGCCCTGGGGTGCAGCACCTGGGCCTTCTCGATCGTGCGGCCGGCCGCGTGGCGCTCCAGGCCGCGCCGCACCGTCTCGACCTCGGGCAGCTCAGGCACGCCCGCTGACCGGCTCCCCCGGGCCGGCGCGCTCCCCGGAGCTGCCCTGCTCCGGGGCCTGCTCTGGCTCCTGCTCCGGGTGCTGCTCCGCATCCTGCAGTCGCAGGCGCGGCGATTCCCGGCTGATCGTGGTGTACGCCGCCTCGGCCGCCTGCTGCTCGGCCTCCTTCTTCGACCTGCCCTCCCCCGAGCCGAACGCGCGCCCGGCCACCCGGACGCTGGCCCGGAAGAACTTCTGGTGGTCGGGACCGCTCTCATCGACCCGGTACTCGGGCACGCCGAGCAGCTCGGCGGCGGTGAGTTCCTGCAGCGACGTCTTCCAGTCCAGGCCGGCGCCCAGCCGAGCCGAGCTCGCGATGACCGGATCGAACAGCCGGTGCACCAGGTCGCCCACGGTGTCCAGGCCGCAGTCCAGGTAGACGGCGCCGATGACCGCCTCGAGCGTGTCGGCCAGGATGGACGGCTTGTCCCGCCCGCCGGTGCCCTCTTCGCCCCGGCCGAGCCGGATGTAGGCGCCGAGCCGCAGCCCGCGGGCGACGCCCGCCAGGGCCCGCATCTGGACCACCGCGGCCCGCAGCTTGGCGAGCTGGCCCTCCGGCAGATCGGGATGCCCGCGGTACAGCGTGTCCGTGACGATCAGGCCAAGCACCGAGTCGCCGAGGAACTCCAGCCGCTCGTTGGTGGGCAGCCCGCCGTTCTCGTAGGCGTATGACCTGTGCGTGAGCGCGCGCTCCAGCAGGCCATGGCCGAGCGGTACATCGAGGGCATGCAGCAGCTTCGCCCGGTCGCGTTCGGCTCCGCCTTCATCCGGCGAAGCATGTGCTGTGCCCACGATGTCCTCCTCCCCAGCTCACGTGTCGGCCGCCGGCTAGGGCATGGCGACTCAGGAAGGCGTAATCACCTGTCGGCGCTTGTAGGTCCCGCACGTCGGGCAGGCCACGTGCGGCAGCTTGGGGCTGCGGCACTGCGGGCAGCTCGTCAGGGCGGGCGCGGCGGCCTTCCACTGTGAGCGGCGCGACCTGGTGTTGCTCCGCGACATCCTCCGCTTGGGTACGGCCACGTCAGCTCTCCTGTCGATCTGCGGCGCGTGCGCCGGGCTTTCCTGGTTCTCCTGTGCCGAGCTGGCGCAGCCGCGCCCACCTCGGGTCTGGTGCCGTGTCGTGGCCATGCTCCGGGCCGGCGGCCGCCAGGCGGACGCCGCATTCGGGGCACAGACCCTCGCAGTCCTCCCCGCACAGCGGCGCCAGCGGGAGCGCCAGCACCACGGCGTCCCTGAAGGCCGGCTCAAGATCGAGCAGGTCTCCGTCGAGAAAGCGCCGGTCCGTATCTTCGCATTCATCGGACGCGGGATCTGCCGCCGGTTCATACATATACAGCTCGCGGAAGCTGACCTCGACGGTCGAGGTGACCGGCTCCAGGCACCGGGCGCACTCGCCCGCCACCGGCGCCACCGCTTCCGCCGTGACCAGCACGCCCTCCGACACCGCTTCCAGCCTGACGTCCAGCGTGACCTCCGCGCCAGCCGGCACGCAGGCCAGCGCGACATGCAGATGCTCCGGGGCAGGGACGAGGCGGGTTTCGCTTCGTTCCGTTCCCGGCTGGCGCCCCAGTGCTCTGGTGTCGAACACAAGCGGGCTGCGAGGATTCGGGTGGGTTATCGAGTTACGTATCAGATGTGACATAAGGAATACCGGTGTCGAGCTGGGCCGAAGGGTTAGCCTACCTGCGGCCTTGGCTAAAGCCCAACTCAGACGCCCCCGGCGCCAGGCCCCGCGTCGCTCCCGCCGCCAGGCCCCACCGCCGCGAGCCGGTCGCGCAGCCGGTGCAGCACCATGTCGGGAACCAGCCCGCTGACGTCCCCGCCGTACCCGGCGATCTCCTTGACGAGGCTGGACCGCAGGAACGCATACAGCGGGTTCGTTGTGATGAACAGCGTCTCGACTCCGGCCAGGCTGTAGTTCATCTGGGACATCATCTGCTCGTACTCGAAGTCGCTGACCGCGCGCAGGCCCTTCACGATCGCCGAGATGTCGTTGGCCTTGCAGAAGTCGACGATCAGCCCGTGGAACCTGGCCACCCGCACGTTCTCATAGCTGGCGGTAACCTCCCGCAGCATCTCCACCCGCTCGTCGGTGGTGAACAGGGTCTGCTTGGAGATGTTGGTGAGGACCGCCACGATGACCTCGTCGTAGAGCCGGGAGGCCCGGCTGATGATGTCGAGGTGTCCGTTGGTGACGGGATCGAAGGAGCCCGGACAGACGACGCGACGCACGAGATTCCCACCCTTCTGGCAGGTAGAAGGTCAGGTAGAAGGTTCATTCATGCCAGCAGCGCACTCGTGGCCAGACCGTACCAGAGGGTCGCCTCGCCGTATCGCCGCGACCTGTCCGGCGCGTACCCGGCGGGCCACGGCACCGGCCCTGACCTGGTGCTGCGCTCCACCGCCACCAGGGCGCCCTGAATCAGCCAGCGCTGGTCGATGAGCGCGGTGAGCACCGCGGCGATCTCGCCGCCGGCCGCCGCGTAGGGCGGATCGGCGAACGCGAGAGCGAACCGCCCGGCGCCGGGACCGCGGGCCAGGACGCGCTCCACCCGGCTGGCCGCCAGCTCCGCCCCGGCCAGGCCCAGCGCCGCGATGTTGGCCCGGATCACCCTGACCGCGCGCGGGTCGGCCTCGACCAGCAGCGCGCGCGCCGCCCCGCGGGACAGCGCCTCCAGGCCGACCGCGCCCGAGCCCGCGTACAGGTCGAGCACGCTGGCGCCGTCGAGCGGGCCGCAGATCCCCTGCACGGTGCCGAACAGGCCCTCCCGGGCCCGGTCGCTCGTCGGCCTGGTCTGGTCCCCGGCGGGGACGGCCAGGCGGCGCCCGCCCGCCGCCCCCGCGATGATCCTCAGGTCTTCTCCAGGTACTCGGCCTGATCGGGACCGAGCAGCTCGGCGATCGCCGCGGCCAGCGCCGGGTGCTGGCCGAGCTCAGGGTCGGCGTCCACCAGGAAGGTGGCCTCGCCGCGCGCCAGGCCGATCAGCTCCTCGTCCTTGAGCAGCGTCAGCAGCCGCAGGCTGGAGCGGCGGCCGGCCTGGGCGGCACCGAGCACGTCACCCTCGCGGCGCTGCTCCAGGTCGAGCCGCGACAGCCGGAATCCGTCCAGCGTCGCCGCCACCGCGCCCAGCCGGTCCCGCGCCTTGCTCTCCTCGGCCGCCTCGGTCACCAGCAGGCACAGGCCGGCCACGCTGCCCCGGCCGACCCGGCCGCGCAGCTGGTGCAGCTGGGACACGCCGAACCGCTCGGCGTCCATGACGACCATCGTGGTGGCGTTGGGCACGTCCACGCCGACCTCGATGACGGTGGTCGCCACCAGCACGTCGATCGCCCCGGCGGCGAAGTCCCGCATGATCCGGTCCTTGTCGTCCGGGCGCAGCCGCCCGTGCAGCACGCTCAGCCGCAGGCCGGCCAGCGGGCCGTGCTCGAGCCCGGGCGCCAGGTCCAGCACGGCCAGCGGCGGCCGGCCAGCCAGCGCCGCAGCGCCGTCGACCGCCGCCGCGGCGCCGGCTTCCGGCTCGGCACCGCTGGTCCCGTCGCCGTCCTGCTCGCCGGCCGATCCCGCGTCGCCGCCGATCCGCGGGCAGACCACGTACGCCTGCTGGCCGCGCTGCACCTCTTCGCGCACCCGCTGCCAGGTGCGCTCCAGGTAGTGCGGCTTGTCGGCGGCGGGCACCACGTGGGTGGCGATCGGGGACCGGCCGGCCGGCAGCTCGCTGAGAGTGGACACGTCGAGGTCGCCGTAGACGGTCATCGCGACCGTGCGCGGGATGGGCGTCGCGGTCATCACCAGCACGTGCGGCCTGCCGTCCTGGGCCTTCTCGCGCAGCACGTCCCGCTGCTCGACGCCGAACCTGTGCTGCTCGTCCACCACGACCAGGCCGAGGTCGGCGAACTGGACGCGCTCTTGCAGCAGCGCGTGCGTGCCGACCACGATCCCGGCCGCGCCCGAGGCGGCGTCGAGGAGGGCCTCGCGCCGGGCCTGCGCGCCCAGCGCGCCGGTGAGCAGCGCGACCCTGGTGGCGTTCTCGGCGCCGCCGAGCCTGCCCGCCTGGCCCAGCGGGCCGAGCAGCTCGCTGATCGACCTGTGGTGCTGCTGGGCGAGCACCTCGGTGGGGGCAAGCAGCGCGGCCTGGCCGCCCGCGTCCACCACCTGCAGCATCGCCCGCACCGCGATCACCGTCTTGCCCGAGCCGACCTCGCCCTGCAGCAGCCGGTGCATCGGGTGAGCGCAGGCGAGATCGGCGGCGATCGTCTCGCCCGCGGCGCGCTGGCCGTCGGTGAGCTTGAACGGCAGCCTGCTGTCGAAGGCCGTCGCGAGCCCCCCGGCCTCGGCCGGCCGCGGCATCGCGGGCAGCGCCGCGGCGGCCCGGCGGCGCTGGGCGAGCGCCGCCTGCAGCACGAACGCCTCGTCCCACTTCAGCCGGTGCACCGCGCGCCAGCGGTCCTGGTCATCGAGCGGCAGGTGGATGGCCCTGATCGCCTCGGCCAGTCCGGAGAGCTTGTGCCGCGCGCGCAGCCTGGGCGGCAGCGGGTCCTCGCCGATGTCCAGCACGTCGAGCACGGTGCGGATGGCCTTGGCGATCCGCCAGGACGGCAGCTTCCCTGTGGCCGGGTAGACCGGGATGAGCTCCGCGGCGTACTCACCGGCCAGTTCCGTGCCCGCCTCGTCGGCGGTGATCGGCTCGTAGTCGGGGTGCACGAGCTGGCGCCTGCCCCTGAACGTGGACACCTCGCCGCTGAACAGGGCGTGTGTGCCCGGGGTCAGCCGCCGCTGCCAGGGATTCCCCCGGCCGCCGCTGAAGAAGGTCAGGACCAGCCTGCCGACGCCGTCGGTGACGATGACCTCGACGATCGTGCCCTTGCGGTGCCCCATCGGCCGCGAGCTGACCGAGACGACCTGCGCCAGCACGGTCACGTGCTCGCCGTCGTGCAGCGCAGCCAGGTCGGTCAGCTCGCCGCGCTGCTGGTACCGGCGGGGATAGTGCCGCAGCAGGTCGCCCACGGTCTGCAGCTCGAACGCGTCGCCGAGGATCTTGGCCGTCTTGGGCCCCAGGATCTTGCCCAGCGGCTCCAGCGGGGTCACCATACCCGGCAGGATAGGACCCGTCACCGACAGCCGGGCCCGCGACGGCCCCGGCCGGGCGAGGGCATTCGCCGGTCCGGTTCGCGTTCGGGCCCGCGCGTCGGTTATCCTTCGACAACTGCCCCGGGCGGACCTGGCTGTTCGCGTCAGGGGCACTTCTATCCGACCCACCCCTATGGAGCGGTCCCGTGGCTTCCGTGTGCGACGTCTGCGGCAAGCGGCCCGGTTTCGGCAACAAGGTCTCGTTTTCGCACCGCCGCACCCCGCGCCGCTGGAACCCCAATATCCAGACCAGGCGGATCGTCGTCAACGGAACCCCGCGACGCCTCCGCGTGTGCACCTCATGCATCAAGGCGGGCAAGGTCACCCGCTGACCGTCACCCGCTGAAGGCTCAGGGCTTGCCCGCGTAGCTGCAGCGGCCGCTGTCGAACAGGCAGCCGGCCGGCGCGCCCGCCCTGCCGTCCGCCCAGAGCACGATCCTGATGCTCGCTCCCGGCCGCAGCTCCTGGCCCGGATGGCTGGCGGCCAGTCCCGCATCACGCCGCGGGCCGGCGGGCAGCCAGCGGGCGCCCTGCATCCGCTCGATCGAGGCCGACGGGTAGCGCAGCCATAGCCGCCAGCTCCTGATGACCGAGCGGGCGTGGCTGGTGATCGTGATCGCGGCCTGGAATCCGTCGCGTGAGGTGCGCAGCGTCTGGTAGGTGACGCCGACCGGGGCCCAGGGTGCCCGGCCGCTTGCCACGGCGGGCGGCGCGCCGCCGGCTGGCGTCTGCCTGACCGGCTCGGGATCGGGCTGCGGGCCGGCGATCACGCCCGCCGCGTTCCCGCCCCGCAGGGCCTGGCTGGTCCCGCTGCGGCGCGCGGACCCTCCGGTGCCGGTGTCCGGCCGGGCGGATATCTGCAGCAGCTCGCCGCCCGCCGCATGCGGTCCCGCGCTCGCGCAGCTTGCCGTGGCGCAGGCGGGCTCGCCGCTGAAGAGCAGGTGAGTCTGGGTCGTCCCGTAGGCCATCACGGCCACCACGACGGTGGCGAGGCCCGCGACGAACGTGGGGGTCGCCAGCAGCCGGCCCAGCCCGCCGCGCAACCAGGTCACGCGCTGGCTCGGCTGTTCTCCCCCGCGCGCGCTCGGACCCTCGTTCCGGCAACTTTGCATCGGGGCGATGTATATCAAGCAATAGCAATTTCTGCTAGTTATCGAATTGTAGTGCCTTACTTACTTTATGTGATAACACGCTGGTCAACTGAAATGTTTCCAGCCAGTAATACCCCGATAAGTCTTTTCGTCGACCCGTATTCCGTTCCCTTCGCGCACTCGCCCGATGACCACCCATTCGGGCGGCAGTGATACCCCGGGCGGGAAGGTCGCGGCGAGCGCGTGATCCTCACCGCCGGCCAGCATCCAGTCCAGCGCGGCGGCGGCCGGATCGAGGCGCAGGGCCCGCGCCGCGGCGAGCAGCGCGGGCGCGGCGGCCAGCCGCTCGGAGTCGATGTCGATGCCGGCCCCGCTGGCCGTCGTGATGTGGCCGAGATCCTGGACCAGCCCGTCGCTGATATCAATCATCGAATTTGCTCCGTACGATGCCCCCTCGGGCCCCGCCGCATACGGCGGCCGCGGGCGGCGGTGGGCGGCCACGGCCGCTGCCGCGGCATCGTCACGGTCCGCCAGGCCGGCCGCCAGCAGCGCCAGCCCGGCGGCCGAAAGCCCGAGCGAGCCGGCCACGGCCACCAGATCCCCGGGCCTGGCCCCGCTCCTGGTGACCGGCGCGACACCGGCCATGGTGCCGAGCGCGGTCACCGCGAGCACGATCTGGCTGGCCTGCGACAGGTCACCGCCGACCACCGACGCGCCGGCCGCGGCGGCCTCCTGAGCCAGCCCGGAGGCCAGGTCGAGCGCCCAGGCCACCGGCAGGTCCGGCGGCGCGGCCATTCCCACCAGCAGCGCACGGGGCTGCGCGCCCATCGCCGCGAGGTCGGCCAGGTTCTGCGCGGCGGCCTTGGCGCCGACGTCAGCGGGCCCGGACCAGTCGCGCCGGAAGTGCCGGCCCTCGACCAGCAGGTCCGTGCTGGCCACGACCAGCGGGCCGCCGGCCTCTATGACGGCCGCGTCGTCGCCGATGCCGACGAGCGTGCCGGGCGCCTGGGGCATCCGGGCGGTCATGGCGGCGATAAGCCCGAATTCGCCGAGTTCACCGATGCTGATGCCGGCCTCCCCATGGTTTGCGCGCTGCCGCCCGGGATGGGGCATGGGCTTCGCGGCGACTCTGCGGTAGCGTGGCGACTTCTGATACCCGTGAATCTTGATCCACCCGGCTGGGAGGACGTCCGTGGTCCAGGCATACATCCTCGTCCAGACAGAGGTCGGCAAGGCTGCCGAGGTCGCCGTCACGATCGCCGGGATCACCGGGGTAACGCAGGCCGAGGACGTGACCGGGCCGTACGACGTCATCGTCAGGGCCGAGGCAGAGAACGTGGACGACCTGGGTCGGCTCGTGGTCGCCCAGATCCAGGGGGTCGACGGGATTACCCGCACCCTGACCTGTCCCGTCGTTCACTTCTGAGCTAGCAGCTGGGGGGCAATCGCGGCGGTGCGCGGGCCGAGCCCGAGCCGCGCCGCTCCGCTCAGGTCGGCGGGCGTGTCCACGTCCCTTCGCAGCCCCGGCACGTCGGCCAGGGCCAGCTCGGTGACGCCGGCGGCGGCGTGCCGCGCCCTGGATCCTGGCCCGAACCGCGGCAGGAACGTGCGCCCGGGGGCCGCCGTGTACAGCGTGGTCCCCGATCCGGCCGCGTCCGGCACGAACGCCTCGGGCCAGGCGGCCGCGGCGTGCAGGGCGCGACCCAGCTCGGCCGGCCGCAGCGCGGGCAGATCCGCGGCGAGCGCGCCGGTGGCTGCCTGCGGGTGCAGCGCGGCGGCGACCGCGGCGCCGTGCCGCAGGGCCGGGTTGAGGCCGTCGTCGGGCTCGTCGGGCACGACGACCGCGCCCAGCCCGGCGAGGGCCGCAGCGGCCGTCTCATCGTCGCTCACCACGATCACGGTGCGCACCTGCGGGCAGCCGACCGCGGCGGCCACCGTGTCGGAGGCGAGCGCGAGCGCGAGCTCGGCGCGGCGCGGCCCGGCCAGACCGCTGAGCCGTGATTTGGCGCGGGCAAGTACCTTGACGGGGATCACCAGTGACCAGGTGAGCGGTGCGTCGGCGGTCATAGATGCGATCATGCCTCGACATGGCGCGCCGCGAACCGCAAGACTGGCCGGGAAGAACGGTGGAGGACAGCGGCGATGAGCGGTCGGAATGCGGAACGGGGATACTCACCTGCCTGGCGGCAGTTCACCAAGATCATCCTTCCGCCGCTGATCCACGCCCTGATGCGGCAGAAGGTCAGGGGACGCCAGCCGCTGCCGCCCGAAGGCGGGCTGATCATAGCGCCCAATCACCTGTCGTACGCGGACTGGCTGGCCATCGCGCTGTTCACCCACCAGAGCGGGCGCTACCCGGTGTTCCTGATCAAGTCGGGCGTGTTCGGCGTGAAGTTCATCGGCTCGTTCCTGCGCAAGCTGGGCCAGCTGCCGGTGTACCGCACGCAGGCGGACGCGGCGCTGGTGCTCAGGGACGCCGAGCGCGACCTGCGCCGGGGGGCCTGCGTGATCGTGTACCCGGAGGGCACCGCGTCCAGGGACCCGGATCAGTGGCCGATGGTGGCCCGCACCGGCGTGGCCAGGCTCGCGCTGGCCACCGGCGCCCCGGTGATCCCGGTCGCGCACTGGGGGGCGCAGGACGTGCTGCCCTACGGCGAGAAGAAGCCGCGGCTGTTCCCGCGCAAGACCGCGCAGATCATCTCGGGCCCGCCGGTCGACCTTTCGCAGTTCGAGGGCCAGCCGCTGAACCGGGACACGCTGCGGGCCGCCACCGCCGCCATCATGGCCGACGTCACCCGGCTGCTGGCCGGGCTGCGCGAGCAGGAGCCGCCCGCGGTCCCCTACGACCCCGCCGCCGCGCGCCGCGCCGCCGCCAAGGCCGAAGGTGCCCCGGCGGCCGAGGCGGCCCATGACGCCGATGAAGCGGAGAAGGGCATGACCGGGTGAGAGCCGCGGTCATGGGCGCGGGCTCGTGGGGCACCACGTTCGCGCAGGTGCTCTGCGACGCCGGCACCCCGGTGACGATCTGCGGCCGCAGGCCGGCCCTGGCCGAGGCGATCTCCGCCCGGCACGAGAACCCGGAGTACCTGCCCGGCGTCCCGCTGCCGCCCGAGCTGCGCGCGGTCAGCGATCCGGCCAGGGCGCTGGACGGTGCGGACTTCGTCGTGCTCGCCGTCCCGGCCCAGTCGCTGCGGGACAACCTGGCGCTGTGGGCGCCGCTGATCCCGCCGAGGGCGCTGCTGGTCAGCCTGATGAAGGGCATCGAGCTCGGCAGCTGCGCCCGGATGAGCGAGGTCATCGCCGATGTGCTCAGCGTGCCCCCCGACCGGATAGCCGTCGTGTCCGGGCCCAACCTGGCCCACGAGATCGCCGGGCGGCAGCTCGCGGCGTCGGTGGTGGCCTGCGCGGACGAGACCGCTGCCAAGCAGCTGCAGAACGCCTGCCACGCCCCCTACTTCCGCCCGTACACCAACCCCGACGTGATTGGCTGCGAACTCGGCGGCGCGGTGAAGAACGTCATCGCGCTGGCCGTCGGGATGGCGATCGGGATGGGGCTCGGCGACAACACCCGGGCGACCCTGATCACCCGCGGCCTGGCCGAGACGGCCAGGCTGGGCGCGGCGCTCGGCGCCGACCAGCACAGCTTCGCCGGGCTGGCCGGAATGGGCGACCTGGTGGCGACCTGCAGTTCGCCGCTGTCTCGTAATCGCACGTTCGGAGAAAATCTCGGTCGGGGCGCGACGCTCGCCGAGGTAACGGCGGCCACCAGGCAGACCGCGGAAGGGGTGAAGTCCTCGCAGTCAGTGCTGGAGCTGGCCCGCAGGCACGGGGTGGAAATGCCGATCACCGAGGTCGTCGCCGGCGTCCTGCACCAGGGCCTCTCGGTGCGCCACGCGGCCGAGCTGCTGACCGCTCGGCCGCCGGCGCCCGAGCGGTACGGGATCTGAGCGTCAGGGGAGTCTGAGGCGTTATGGCATCTGAAAACTGGCGGCCGGGCGAGAACACCCGCGCGGTGCACCTGCCGCCGCCGCCGGTCCTGGCGCAGCGGCCGATCGCCACGCCGATCTACCGCACGGCGGCGTACGCGTTCGAGTCGTCCGCGGAGTTCGCCGCGCTGCTCAACGACGCCGCTCCCGGCTACTCCTACAGCCGGATCGATAACCCGACCGTCGACGCGTTCGCCTGCGCCGTCGCCGCGCTGGAGGGCGGCAACCTGGCCCGCGAGGTCACCGCGCAGGCCTTCGCCTCCGGCATGGCCGCGATCAGCGGGGTGTTCTGGGCGCTGGCGCGGGCCGGCGCGCACGTGGTCGCGCCGGCCGCGGTCTACGGCGGCACGTTCGGGTTCCTGCGCAACGTCGCCGCCAGGTTCGGCGTCGAGACCGACTTCGTCGACATGACCGACACCGATCAGGTGCGGGCCGCGCTGCGGTCCGGCACCAGGATCGTGTACGCCGAGACGATCGCCAACCCGACCACCGCGGTCGCCGACCTGCCGGCGCTGGCCCGGCTGGCGGGCGAGGCCGGGGCGCTGCTCGTGGTGGACTCCACGCTGGCTTCGCCGGTCGTCTGCCGCCCGCTCGAGCACGGCGCCGACCTAGTGCTGCACTCGGCGACCAAGTACATCGGCGGCCATTCCGACGTCACCGGCGGCGTGGTGGCCGGGCGGCCCGAGCTGATCAGCCGCATCAGGGCGGTGCGGATCGACACCGGCGGCGTGCTGGCGCCGGACGAGGCGTACCTGCTGCGGCGCGGGCTGGAGACGCTGCCGCTGCGGATGCGCAGGCAGTGCGATACCGCCGCGGTGTTCGCCGCGACGCTGGCCCGGCACCCCGCGGTGGACCGGGTGGACTATCCGGGCCTGGCGGGCCACCCGGGGCACGAGGTGGCCAGGCGGCTGTTCGACTCCGGGCCGGAGGGCACCAGGTTCGGCGCGGTCGTCACGATCAGCCCGCACGGCGGCCGGGAGGCCGGCATGGCCTTCGCCGACCGGCTGCGGGTCGCCAGGGTGGCGAGCTCGCTCGGCGGGACGCACAGCAAGGTCAGCCACGCGGCGTCCAGCACGCACCGCCAGCTCGACGACGCCGCGCTCGCGGCCGCCGGGATCAGCCCGTCGGCGGTCAGGTTCTCGATCGGCCTGGAAGACGTGGAAGATCTCATCGAGGACGCGCGGCTGGCCCTCGACTCGCTGGGCATGAGGTAACCGGAATCCCGACCCGATAACGGAGGAAGCGTGAGCAGTCAACGCAAGATCAGGGTAGCCGTGGTGTTCGGCGGGCGCAGCACGGAGCACGCCGTGTCTTGCCTCGGCGCGGGTCACCTGCTGACGGCGCTTGACCGCGACCGCTACGACGTGGTGCCGATCGGCATCGCCAGGGACGGCCGCTGGGTGCTGACCGCCGACGACCCGGCCCGGCTGGCCATCCGCGGCGGTGAGCTGCCGTCGGTGGACTCGGTGGAGTCTGTGAAGTCGGTGGCCGTGCCGAGCAGTGCCGTCAGCACCCTCGCCGAGGTGGACGTGGTGCTGCCGCTGCTGCACGGCGCCTACGGCGAGGACGGCACCATCCAGGGCCTGCTGGAGATGGCGGGCACCCGCTACGCCGGGGCCGGCGTGCTGGCCAGCGCGGCCAGCATGGACAAGGAGTACATGAAGCTGATCTTCGTCGCGCGCGGCCTGCCGGTGGGCCGGTACGTGGTGGTGCGCGATCGCGACTGGCGCGAGCCGTCCGCGGGCGCGGCCGGGCTGGCCGAGCGCAAGCGGGTGCTGGACGAGATCGGCGAGCTGGGCTGGCCGATCTTCGTCAAGCCGGCCAGCGGCGGATCCAGCATCGGCACCTCCCGCGCCGACGACCAGGCCGGGCTGCTCGCGGCGATCGAGACCGCCCGCGCGCACGACCCGAAGGTGCTGGTCGAGGCGGCGGTGCCGGGCATGGAGATCGAGTACGCGGTGCTGGAGGGGGTCGACGGGGGGCCGCCGGACGCGAGCGTGCCGGCCCAGATTCTGGTCGGCGGCGACGCGAGCTTCTACGATTTCCAGGCCAAGTACCTGGAGCCCGGCACCGGCCTGGCCATCCCGCCGCCGATCCCCGAGCAGGATGCCGAGCGGATCCGGCAACTCGCCTGCGCCGCCTTCGAGGCGGTCTCCTGCGAGGGCCTGGCGCGGGTGGACTTCTTCTACACGCCCGACGGCCAGATCCTGCTCAACGA
>DASXME010000143.1:0-6464 GCA_036495825.1 Streptosporangiaceae bacterium | reverse complement strand
GCGAGCCGCGTTCAGCGTCTTGATGTGCTGGCCGGTCGGGATGAGTACCTTCCCGCCGAGGTGCCCGCACTTCTTTTCGGACGCGAGCTGGTCCTCCCAGTGCACGGCCGCGGCACCGGCCGTGATCATCGACTTCATCAGCTCGAATGCGTTCAGCACGCCGCCGAAGCCGGCCTCGGCGTCGGCCACGATCGGCGCCATCCAGTGCGTGGTCGAGGTGCCTTCGCTCTCTGACCAGGAGATCTGGTCGGCGCGCAGCAGCGCGTTGTTGATCCGCCTGACCACCTGCGGCACCGAGTTCGCCGGGTACAGGCTCTGGTCCGGGTAGGTCTGGCCGGCCAGGTTGGCGTCGGCGGCGACCTGCCAGCCGGACAGGTAGATGGCCTGCAGGCCGGCCCGCACCTGCTGGACGGCCTGGCCGCCGGTCAGCGCGCCGAGCGCGGCCACGTAATCCTCGGTGTGCAGCAGCCGCCACAGCCGCCGCGCGCCGAGCTTGGCCAGGGTGTGCTCCTCGGCCACCGAGCCGCGCAGCTTCACGACGTCCTCGGCCGTAAAGGTCCGCTCGACGCCGGCCCAGCGGTGGTCTTCCTGCCACTGCAGCCGCAGCCGCGCGGCCTTGTCGCTGATCGTGCACGGGCGATGCCCGTTCGTCGATTGCCCGTTCGTCGAAAACACTTCGGTCCCCTCGAGGCGACGATCGTCCACTGGTTCAACCGCCTTCCAAGTCGTCCCCGGGTCGTTGGTTCAAATGTGCCGGTACGAGATCGAGCTTTCTACTTCCGTACGCATGAAGATTTATCATTCTTCACATATGCTGAAGTCGTGGCAGAGTTCGACGAGGAAGAACCCTCAACCTTCACGCAACAGCAGGACCAGGACCTTCTGACGTTCGGCCGGAGGCTGCGTCACCTGCGCCGCGCCCGCGGCCTGACGCTGGCCGAGCTCGGCGCCAGGGTGGGCCGCGCCCCCTCGGCCCTGTCGATGCTGGAGAACGGGCACAGGGAGCCCAGGCTGTCGCTGCTGAAGTCGCTGGCCGAGGCGCTGTCGGTGTCGTCGGAGGAACTGCTGCGCAAGGAGCCGCCGAGCCGCCGGGCCCAGCTGGAGATCGCGCTGGAGGAGGCGCAGCGCGATCCGGTCTACCGGGATCTCGGGCTGCCGTACCTCAAGGTCTCCGCCCGGGTGCCGACCGACGTGCTCGAGCACCTCGGCGCGCTGTACGCCGAGGTGCGCAGGCAGCGGTCCAAGCCGACCGCGACGCCGGAGGAGGCGCGCGAAGCCAACGCCGGCCTGCGGCTGATGATGCGCGAGCGGGACAACTACTTCGAGCCGATCGAGCGGACCGCGGCGGCGGCGCTGCGGTCGGCGGGCTACACCGGCGGCGCGCTGTCGCAGGGGCTGCTGCTCTCGGTCGTCAGCCGCCACGGGTTCTCCGTAAGGTACGTACAAGATCTTCCCCGGTCGGTACGTTCGCTGACCGACCTGCGCAGCCACCGGATCTACGTCAAGCAGGAGCCGGTGGGCATGCACTCGGCGCGCGCGGTCCTGCTGCAGGCACTCGGTCACTTCCTGCTCGGCCATGAAGAGCCGAGGGACTTCGCCGACTTCCTGCGCCAGCGGGTGGAGGCCAACTACTTCGCGGCGGCCGTGCTAGTGCCCGAGCAGGCCGCGGTGCCGTTCCTGTCCGCGGCCAGGGACGCGCGCGACCTGTCGGTGGAAGACCTGCGGGACGTGTTTTCGGTGTCCTACGAGATGGCCGCGCACCGGCTGACGAACCTGGCCACCCACCACCTCGGCGTGCCGTGCCACTTCGTGAAGAACGACGAGAGCGGCGTGATCTACAAGGCCTACGAGAACGACGGACTGGTGTTCCCGGCGGACGCCTCGGGTGCGATCGAGGGGCAGCGGATGTGCCGGAAGTGGTCGGGCCGGCAGGTGTTCTCCGCCGCCGACCGGTTCTCGCCGCTGTACCAGTACTCCGACACCGCGGCGGGCACCTACTTCTGCGTGGCGCACGTGGACCCCGGCCGCGAGCGCGGGTTCGCGGTCACGTTCGGCGCCCCGTACGAGCACTCGCGCTGGTTCCGCGGCCGGGAGACCACGATCAGGAATTCCTCCGCCTGCCCGGACGGCGACTGCTGCCAGCGGCCGCCCGCCGACCTCGCGGCCCGCTGGGAGGGAATGGCCTGGCCGTCGGCGCGGGCGCATTCGCACGTGCTGTCCGCACTGCCGGCCGGCAGCTTCCCCGGGGTCGACGAGGCCGACGTCTACGAGTTCCTCGAGCGGCACGAGAACGCCTGACGGGCCTGGAGCCAGGTCAGCTGCGTCCATACCTTTTGTTCTTTAATTCACTGCCTGGCAGGTCTTGCGTACTTACGTTACATGGACCCAAATAAGGGAGGACGCACCCGGCGTCCGCGGCACGCGGCCGCATCCGCCGGTGCCGCCAGGCAGGGAAAGCAAGCAGGGACAGGAGGCTCCCATGGGGATCAGCAGACGCACGGCCGGCTGGCTCGCCGGGCTCACGGCGGGGATCGCGGTGACCGCAGCCGCGGTGACGGCGGTCTCGGCCAGCGCGGTCTCGGTCAGGCCGGTCTCGGTCAGTGCGCTCGCCAGGACCGCGGCGCCGGCCGCGCCGGCGGCTCCGGCCTGCCCGGCGCGGGCGCTCAGCCTGCGGCTGGCCGGCACCGATACCGCGGTCGGCTCGACCGCGCTGACCGTCGCGCTGGCCAACCGCTCGGCGGCGGCCTGCTCGCTGCAGGGCTACCCGGCGCTGAGCCTGGCGCGGGCGAACGGCGCGCCCGTCCCGGCGGCGTTAAGCCACGGCTCGGGCGGCTGGTTCGCCGGACTGGCCGCCGCGCCGGTACGGCTCGCCCCCGGCGGGCAGGCGTCGTTCTTCATCACCTACCGCAACTTCAGCCCGCAGACCGGCCGGCCTGGGCCGGCCGTGAGCACGATGCGGATCGGCCTGCCCGGGGTGCCAGGCATGTTCACGGTGGCGGCCCGGTTCGCCCCCTACGGTCCCATCTCGGTGTCCCCGGTCCGGGCCGGCGCGGAGAAGGAGTGAGTGACGATGACTACCCGTCCCGCCCGGATCAGGCGCCGCGGCACCCTGCCCGGCCTGATCGGCATCTGCACGTCGGTGATCCTGCTGGCCGGCCTGAGCAGCCCGCTGCCCGCCCTGGCCGAGAACTCGGGGTTCTGGTACGGCGCCGACAGCGGCGGCCCGGGCCCGGCGAACGGCTCGGCGCCGTACACCATGCCGTCGTGCGGGTCCGGTCACGCGTACGGCGGCTACATCGGCAAGATCGGCGGAGCGGACCTGGTGTCCGCTGGCAATCCGGACGGCTACGGTCCCGGCAACACCGGGGCCTGGAACGCGTCCTTCGCGGCCGACGCCGACACGAATCACTTCAGCAACTCCGAAGGCGTGGGCGCCGGCGGCTTCTGGTTCATGTTCGGCCCCGGTGACACCGACGGGACCGGGCTGTCCGCCTCCGCCTGGGGCCAGCGGCAGGGCCAGTGGGCGCTGGCCGACTGGCAGCGGTGGTACAACGGCGGCCAGCACCGGATGCCGCTGCGGATCCTGTGGATGGACGTCGAAGGGCCTGGCGGCAACGGCTGGGGCTCGAACACCGCCGCGAACCGGGATGTCTTCAACGGCTTCTGGGACTACGTGAACGGCGCTAACCAGGGGGTCGCCCCCGGCGTGTACTCTACGAACTTCCAGTGGGGCGCCATCATGGGCGCGAACGGGAGCATCCCGGGCACCTGGGAGTGGACCGCCCAGGTGTCGCGGGCCAACGCGCCGTCCCCGTGCCCGGACAGCTTCTCGGAGAGCGGCTCGTTCTTCGCCGACTTCTTCGGCGGCCAGACCTCAGGCAGCGCCTCGGCCGCGATGTGGCAGTGGTCGCTGGGCAACGCCGACTACGACCAGATCGACGCGAACAAGTCTCTGCCCGATTAATTGGGCCCGACTGAGTCCCCGGGGTTACCGCGCTGAGGGGAAGTCCGGCGGGCGCTTGGCCCGCAGCGCGGTAACCCCCTCCTTGAGGTCATCGCCCATGAACGTGAGCATCTCGTAGGCCGCCGACTGGTCGAAGATCGGCCCGGCGGCCCGCAGCCAGCCGTTCAGCGCCCGCTTGGTCAGCCGGATGGCCAGCTGCGATCCTGTGCCCAGCGTGCCGGCCACCCGGAGGGCTTCGGGCAGCACCTCGGCGGCCGGCAGGGCCTTGCTGACCAGGCCGATCCGCTCCGCCTCGGCACCGGTGAGCATCTCGCCGGTGAGCAGGTGGTAGCGCGCCTTGGCCATGCCGCACAGCAGCGGCCAGATGATCGCCGCGTGATCGCCGGCGACCGTGCCGAGCTTGACGTGCCCGTCGCCCAGCTTCGCCTCCTGCGCGCAGATGCTGATGTCGGCGAGCAGCGCCACGACCAGGCCGGCCCCGACCGCGACCCCGTTGATCGCCGACACGATCGGCTTGTCGCAGTTGATCATGTTGTAGACCAGGTCGCTCATCTCGCTGAGCATCGCGGTGACCTTGTCGTAGTTCCCGGCCATCCGCTCGACCATGGCCAGGTCACCGCCGGCCGAGAACGCCTTCCCCGCGCCGGTCACGACGGCCACCCTGGTCTGGTCGTCCGTGGCGACATCGGCCCAGATCCGGGCCAGCTCGGAGTGCATCACCTCGTCGGCGGCGTTGTAGACATCCGGGCGGTTCAGGGTGATCAGCAGCACGCCGTGATCGCGGCGCTCGAAGAGCAGGCTCTGGTAGCCGCCATAGTCCATCGGGTGCGGGTCCTTCCGTGTCGGGCGCGGCCGGGTGCGGGCGGGTGCGGTCGGTCGTGCTACTCTTCAGTAACATAGTCTTCTGGCCGGCGTTCAGGCCCGGCCTGCCTGCGTGGTACCTCAAGTGGCACCTCAAGGAGAACAGCATGAGCCCCGATGCCGACAACGCCGGTGCATTCTCCCTGGACCTTAGTGCGGACGTCCGCGAGATGCGCGACTGGATACACGAGTTCGCCGCCGACGTGATCAGGCCGGCCGGCGCCGAGTGGGACGAGCGTGAAGAGACGCCGTGGCCGGTGATCGAAGAGGCCGCCAAGATCGGCCTGTACTCGCTGGACTTCTTCGCCCAGCAGTGGTTCGAGCCGAGCGGGCTCGGCATCCCGGTCGCCTTCGAGGAGATCTTCTGGGGTGACGCGGGTATCGGGCTGGCCCTGGTGGGCAGCGGGCTGGCCGCCATCGCGGTGGCGAGCAACGGGACGCCGGAGCAGGTGGGGGAGTGGATCCCGCAGATGTTCGGCTCTCCCGGTGACGTGAAGCTCGGCGCGTTCTGCTCGTCTGAGCCCGACGCGGGCAGTGACGTAGGTGCGATCAGGACCCGGGCCGTCTACGACGAGGCCGCCGACCAGTGGACGCTGAACGGCACCAAGACCTGGGCCACCAACGGCGGGATCGCCAACGTGCACGTGATCGTGGCCTCGGTCGATCCCAGCCTCAAGACGCGCGGCCAGGCCAGCTTCATCGTGCCGCCCGGCACGCCCGGGCTCTCCCAGGGGCAGAAGTTCCGCAAGCACGGGATCCGCGCCTCGCATACGGCTGAGGTCGTGCTCGACGACGTGAAGGTGCCCGGCAGCTGCCTGGTCGGCGGCAAGGAGCGGCTGGACCAGCGGCTGGCCCGGGTGCGCGAGGGCGGCAAGAGCGGCGAGCAGGCGGCGATGCGGACGTTCGAGGCGTCGCGGCCGACCGTGGCGGCGATGGCCGTCGGGGTGGCCAGGGCGGCGGTGGAGTTCGCCCGCGACTACTCCAGGGACCGGGTGCAGTTCGGCCAGCCGATCGGGCAGAACCAGGGCGTCGCGTTCCAGCTCGCCGACATGCAGACGTCGGTGGACGCCGCGCGGCTGCTGACCTGGCGGGCGGCCTGGATGGCGCGCAACGGCAGGCCGTTCGTCAACGCCGAGGGCTCGATGTCCAAGCTGGTGGCGGGGGAGACCGCGGTCAGGGTCACCGAGCAGGCCATCCAGATCCTGGGCGGCAACGGCTACACCCGCGACTTCCCGGTGGAGCGCTGGCACCGCGACGCGAAGATCTTCACGATCTTCGAGGGCACGTCGGAGATCCAGCGGATGCTGATCGGCCGCGCCGTCACCGGCCTGCCCGTTCGCTAGCCTGACCTGCGGATTTACAAAGCGCGAATACCTAAGACGGGCCGCCCGACTCTGGAGCCAACCGGGCGGCTTGCGCGATCACAGGAATGTCCGGGAGGCCGCCCGGTGCCCGCGGCCCCCCGGATTTTGACACTCCGTATGCTGGCGCCGGTTGGGCTGCGCCAGGTGCCTGACGGCCCGCCAGGCGTCAGTTGTTCGCGAAGATGCTGATGAGCGGGCAGTTCACGATGAATCCGGTTGCCTGGAAGGTGTTGCTGGCGGCACCGCTGGGCGTGATGCTCTGGGCCTGGGTGCCA
>DASXME010000142.1:0-7137 GCA_036495825.1 Streptosporangiaceae bacterium | reverse complement strand
CCGCACTATTTATTAAGTCTGGATATAGAGGTACAGTCGCCGTACCTCGGCACGCCGGCCCTCGGGCGACGACGCTCCCGGGAACCTGGCTGCCCCGCTGCTCGCAAAGGAGCCCCGCATGGTCAGGCGATGGTTTGTTCCTCTGGCAGGACTGGCGCTGATGACGGGTTCGCTGGCCGTCTCCGGCTCGGCGATGGCGGCCAGCACCGGGCCTCATGCTGGTTCGCAGACTGTGGCGTCTCGCGTCTTCCAGCCTGGCGGCCTGTTCAAGCCGGCCCCCGGCACTCACTCGGCCATCGTGAACGGCCGCAAGATTCAATTCTCGACCAACTGGTCCGGCTACGCGGTCACCGGCGGCACCTTCACCACGGCGACGGCGAGCTGGACCCAGAACACCATCACGTGCACCAGCGGCGACGGCTCGACCGACATGTCTCCGTGGGTCGGCATCGACGGCTTCTCCAGCAACACGGTGGAGCAGACCGGAAGCTCCGGCGACTGCAACGGAGCCACGCCCAACTATTACGCGTGGTACGAGATGTTCCCGAGGAACGTCATCATCATCAACAAGACCGTGCAGCCGGGCGACAAGTTCACCGGCACCGTGACCCACACCACCGGCACCAGCTACAAGCTGGTCCTGCAGGACATCACCCAGGGCTGGACGAACACCGTCACCAAGTCGATCAACGCCAAGGACAACTCGGCCGAGGCCATCATGGAGCAGGCCGCCACCCACCTGACCAAGTGGGCCAGCACGGACCCGTTCACCGGGTTCACCGTGGACGGCCAGGCCGCCGGCTCGTTCTCGGGCATCGTGCAGATGGAGATCAAGTCGGGCTCGACGCTCTGCGACTCGACCTCCAGTCTCAGCGGCAGTGAGAACTTCACGGCCACGTGGCTGAATGCCTGCTAACCAGTCCTGAACGGCTGTGGCGGCCGTCCCGGCGGGGCCGGGACGGCCGCCGCGGTCAGGTCCTGGTGTGCTAGGCATGGCACATGGAGAGGGCTGCCCGGCGGCTGCTGGTCACGATGCCGCTGCACGCGATCACCACGACCTACGGCGAGGAAGGCCTGCGGGAGCGCTTCGCAGCCGAGATCGAGGTGTTCGCCGAAGACGACCGGCGGCGGCTGGAACGGGCGCTGGATCTGGCCGCCCGGCTGCACGCGGCGGACCGCAGGCAGCGCGAGCCCTATGTCAATCACCTGCTGCGCGTAGCGATCCGGATTCTCAGCCACTACGGCGTGCGGGACGCCGATGTGGCCTGCGCGGCCCTGCTGCACGACGCGGTCGAAGACCACCCCGCCGAGCTCGCCGCACTGGCCGCGGGCGGCGACTTGGCCGCGGGCGGTGACCTGGCCGCGGGCGGTGACCAGCAGGCGGCGCTCGCCGTGCTGGCGGACCAGTTCGGGCCCCGGGTGGCCGAATACGTCGCGGCGGTGACCAACCCGGCCTACGCGCCCGGCCGGGACGAGTACGAGCAGTACCGCGAGCACGTCGCGGCCAGCCTGGAGACGTGCCCGTGGGCGCGGGTGATCAAGGCCTCTGATTTCACCGACAACGCGGTGGGGCTGATCCACTCCACCGGACCCAGGCTGGACCGGCTGGCGGGCAAGTACGCACCGCTGGTGCCCGTGCTGAGCGACCTGATCGCACGGCCCGATACCCCGCTCAGCGATGCCGCCAAGACCCGCATCCTCGGCCAGTTCGCCCAGGCTGCCGAACGGTTCGCCGCGATCGTGCCCGGCGGCCCGGCTACGTGAACAGCTCGCGGATGTCGTCGGCGTCGAGGGCGGTACCGAAAACGTTGACTTCGTCCATGACGCTGGTGAACAGCCTGGCCTTCCTCTCCTTCAGCGCCATCACCTTCTCCTCGATCGTGTCCCTGGCGACCAGGCGGTACACCATGACATTGCGGGTCTGCCCGATGCGGTGCGTCCGGTCGACCGCCTGCGCCTCTGTTGCCGGGTTCCACCACGGGTCCAGCAGGAAGCAGTAGTCGGCTTCGGTCAGGTTCAGCCCGAAGCCGCCGGCCTTGAGGCTGATCAGGAAGACCGGATCCGTGCCCTCCTTGAAGCGCTGCAGCACCGCGGCCCGGTTGCGGGTCTTGCCGTCGAGGTAGCAGTACCGGATGCCGTCGGCGTCCAGCCGCTCGCGGACCCGGTCGAGGAATCCGGTGAACTGGCTGAAGACCAGCGCGCGGTGCCCGCCGCCCGCCACGTCGCGAAGGTGACCGAGCAAGGCGTCGATCTTGCTGGACGGCAGGTGCCCGTGCTCGTCGTCGATCAGCCCGGCGTGCAGGCTGAGCTGGCGCAGCAGGGTCAGCGAGCGGAAGATCGTGAACCGGTTGGCGTTCATGTCGTCGATCAGGCCCAGGATCTTCTGCCGCTCCCGCTGCAGATGCGTCTGGTAGAGCTTGCGGTGCTGCGGATGCAGGTCGACCTCCAGGACCTGCTCCTGCTTGGCAGGAAGATCGGCGATGACCTGATCCTTGGTGCGCCGCTTGACCAGCGGCTTGATCCGCCGCTGCAGTTGCGCGAGAAGCTCGGCATCACCCCGCTTCTCGATCGGCTGGGCGTAGTAGTCACGGAACCGGGTCGGGCTCGGGAACAGTCCGGGCGCCGTGATGGACAGCAGCGACCACAGCTCCATCAGGTTGTTCTCCATCGGCGTGCCGGTGATGGCGATCTTGACCGGGGCCGGGAGCAGCCGGGCGCACTGGTAGATCTTCGTCTGGCGATTCTTCGCGTTCTGGGCTTCGTCCAGCAGGAGCCCGGACCAGCCCAGCGCCGCGTAGGCGTCGAAATCGATACGCAGCAGCGCGTAGGTGGTGACCACGGCAGCGGCGCCTGCTACGAGTTCACCGAGGTCCTGGCCCCGGCGCGCCATGGTGTCCGAGATCGGCACGACCTTCAGGTCCGGGGCGAACCGGGCGGCCTCGGCCGCCCAGTTGGGCACCACGCTCGTCGGCGCGACGATCAGGAACGGCGGGATGGCGGGGTCGGCCTGCCGGGCGTGACAGATCATCGCCAGCGACTGCACGGTCTTGCCGAGCCCCATGTCGTCGGCGAGGATGCCGCCCAGCCGGTGTTCCCACAGGAACGCCAGCCAGCCGAACCCGTCCTGCTGGTAAGGCCGAAGCCGCGCCCGCAGCGCCGGCGGCGGCTCGACGCGGCCGACGGCACCCGCCGACAGCAGGCCCTGGACCTGGTCCTGCCACGCTGCCGCCTGATGCTCCACCACGCCCAGCCCAGCCAGCTCGTCCCACAGCCCGGCCTGATACCTGCTGATCCGCAGCGTGTCGCCCGGCGAATCCTGCAGGCCCCGTGCCTCCTCGATCAGCCGGGCCAGCGCCGCCAGCTCCGGCTTGTGCAGGGAGAAGTAGGCGCCGTCGGCGAGCAGCAGGTGCGGCTCGCCGCGGCTGAGCGCGAGGAACACGTCGAGGAACGGGACCGTGCGTCCTTCCACGGTGATCGTGACCCCGAGATCGAACCAGTCCGTGTCGCCGGCCACCGCGTCGGTGGACACGGCGATGCGCAGCGTGTCGCCCGCCTCCCGGTAGTCGGCAGGCTCTCCGGTGATCTCGACGATGATCCCCGGGTGGTCGGCGAGCAGCGGCAGCAGCTCGGTGCTGAACCGCATCGTGTCGAAACCGCTGAGGTGCGTATGCGGTGCCAGGCCTAGCCTCGGTCCTGGCCCTGGTCCCCGCCCTGGTCCTGGTCCCGGCCCTGGTCCCGATCCTCGCGGGCCGGCTGCTCCGTGGCCCGCGCCGAGCAGCCCGAAGCGGTCGAGCGGCAGGTCGAGATGGGCCAGGGCGATCCGTTCGGCATCCGGATCCCGGAAGCCGTCCTCGGCGGCGCCGGAATACAGCGGCACGCGGAACGGCGCATCGCCGACCTGGTAGGCCCACTCCCAGCTGACGTCCAGGTTGTGGCCGGTGCCGTAGCGGGCCTGCAGCACCAGGTCCGGGCCCGAGATCACCGGCGGCGTGAAGGAGCCGTCCGAGCAGATCACGGTGGCGGCTCGCCGCAGCCGCGGGTAATAGCCGTCCAGGAACCGGGATTGCTCCTCGCTCGGAACCTCCAGCCGCTGGCCCCCAAGCGCCATCTGCTGCAGCTGCGCCGTGGCGGGCTTGGCCAGCTTGGCCAGGCTGAAACGCCAGCTGCCGGGATCGGGAGTCCTCCTGATCTCGGCCCGGTCGACGCAGACCAGGCCGTGGCCCTCGCTGCCGATGAACGCAACGGGCACCGCGTCCACCGGTGCTTCCTCGACGTGGATCACCGTGCTGATCAAGAGCGCGCCCGATGACTCACCGCGGGTCACGTCCAGGCACAGTTCCGCGCGACGGTACTTCTCCAGCACGCCGAGCCTGCGCGCGCGCACCAGCTGCAGGCCCGTCGACTCGGCCTCGTCCAGCAGCGGCCAGAGCTGGCGAGACCCGAACGCGGACATGTCGATCGACCGGTCGTCCCCATAGGAACCGTAAGAACCATAGGACCCGTACGGGTAGCCGTAGTAGGCGGAATTGCCGCCGTGCGACCGGTACAGGGCGTACAGCTCCCGCAGCAGCCGCACCTGCGGGTCGGGGTAGTCGCCGTAAAGGTGCAGCGTATCCAGCTTGCCCCAGCTCAGGCCGCTGCTGACCCAGCCGCCGTTCTTGCCCGGCCGGACCAGCCGGGCCAGCAGCTTCGGCGGCGCCGGACCCGCCGCCGCGGCCCCCCGCACGTGCGCCGGGCGGGTGTCAGCGGCCAGCGTCAGCTCAACGGCCAGCGGCGTCTCGCCCGAACGGGCCGGAGCGTCCCGCCCGCATCCCAGCAGCGAATCCAGGGACTGCTCCCAAGCCGCCGGCTGCGGCACCGCCCGCAGCGGCACGGCCGACCCCTGCACTGTCCGCAGTGGCACGGCCGGCCGCGGCACCGTCGACCGGGGCACATCCTGTGCCGCCGGGGGCGCGACCTGCCACGACGCGGGCTTGGCGGCCCACGTCGCGCCCTGGGCCGTGGCGGTGAGAACCAGCGCCACGGCATGCTTGCAGTTCAGCCCGACCGGGCAGCTGCACTCGGCCCACTCGAACTCGGTCCGCGCTCCCGCGGCCAGCGAGAAGTACGCCGTGGTCGCGTAGGGGCTGTCGGCGCTCCCGAGCACCGTCCCGCGCAGCACGTTCTCCGCTGAGTCCCACCGGAAGTTGACTACCGCCTGCTGCTGCGCGTACTGGGCGCCCTTGGCGTAGCAGGCGGAGCCGACCGCCCTGCCCAGGCTGGCGGCATTGAAATGAGGCAACATCGCTCGCTGCATGAGGCGAACCTAGCCGCCCCCTCCGACACTGTTCGCCCGACATGCCGCAGCCCCCGGCCACGTCCGGCCACGGCTCAGCGCGACCCGCCCGGACGATGGCTACCGCGCCGCGTGAACCCGCAGCCCGGGCGGCGGCTCCCCGGCGCGAGCGCCCTGATCCAGCACGCTCGGGTGAACCATCGGACGGTACCCGGCTCCGATCGCCGCGATAATCGACGGCGGCGTCAGCACCTCGACCACGCCCGTCCCGCCCACGTCCGCCGGCGCCCCGTACCCGCCGAACGACCAGGGCCGCACCCGGCCGCCGGCCAGCAGTCCCGCCCCGCCGCCGGCCAGCCGGATCATCACCCCGTCCGGCAGCCCGCCGGCCGGCATCCGGCGGGTGAGCTTCCGTCGGGACCGGTCCACCCGCTCACCGTGCAGCACCGCATCCATCTCCCGCGCCCACGGTCGGCGCTCCAGCCCCCTGGCCTCCTGCCAGGCCTCGGCGAAGTCGGTGTAGTCGCCGCGGCGGCAGTACGCGCACGGCCGGTGCCCGGCCGCCAGCGCGGTCGCCTCGTCCAGGAAGAACAGCGCGGTCCACCGCCCCGGCGGCATCGGATCGCGCCGCACGCCCTTCCAGTCCAGCACGCAGCAGATCCACAGCGTGGACCGCCACCGGCTCACCCCGAGCTCGCGGCCCTGCCCGTGCAGGCAGCCGCGGTTGCCCATCATCAGGCCCCGGCCTGGGTCGGCGACGATCTCTCCGGCCGGTGTCACCCGGTTTTGCAACGGCATGGCCGCATCCTCCACCACAGGTACGACACCGCGCCAGGTACGACACGCGCCGCCCAACCCCGCCGGCTACGCCGCCGCCGCCCGGCCGCCCGGCCAGCGCCTCCTCACCGGGGGCGGTCGATGGCACTTCAACCGCCCCCGGTGGGCGTCGATGTGCCGTTGACCGCCTTGGCGCCTAGCCGGCCGTGCCACCGCCCGGCCCCGCCCGGCCCCGCCCGTCCGGCCGGCGCCGGACCGGCCGAACGGGCCTGCACCGGGCCGCCCCGCCGACCGGCGGCAGCCGCCACCAGCCGGACCGGGCGGACCAGGCAAGATTCGCCTCAGGGCAGCTGAGCCAGGAAAGGGGCCACCGTGTTAGCGAAGTTGTAGCCGTTGGACGCGTCCCAGTTGATCGACCACGTCATCGCGCCGCGGATGGCGGGATAGGTCGACGGCGGCACGAATGAGCCGCACGAAACCTTCGCGGCCAGGCAGTCCAGCGCGTTGTTCACCACCGACGGAGCCGTGAACCCGCTGCCCGCCCCGGATGGCGAGGCCGGCAGGCCGAGGCCGATCTGCGCCGGGCTGAGCCCGCCATTCAGCTCAATGCAGGTCAGCGCGGTGAGGAAGTTCTCCGTCGCCTCCGAGTACACGTTGCCGTCGCACCCGTTCATCGACCCGGAGTTGTAGAACTGGACGTTCACCATGGTCAGGATCGACTTGATGTTGAGGGCGAGCTGGAAGTAGTCGCCGCCGGTGGACTGCATGTCCACGGTCTGCGGGGCCATCGTGATGATGAGCCCGGAACCGGCGTCGGACGACAGCTGATCAAGCGCCTGGGCCATGAAGGTCGGGTTGACCCCGTTCTCCAGGTCGATGTCGACCCCGTCGAATCCGTACTGCTGCATGATCGAGAACACGCTGCTCGCGAACGCGCTGGCGCTGGCCGAGTCGTTCACGCTGATCGCGCCGTCCGCGCCGCCGACCGAGAGGATGACCTTCTGCCCGCGCGAGTGCAGCGTCTGGATATCGCTGGTGAACTGCGCGGCCGTGTACCCGCCGAGCGCGGAGGACAGGCCCGAGTC
>DASXME010000141.1:0-10886 GCA_036495825.1 Streptosporangiaceae bacterium | reverse complement strand
AAGAGGTGCCGGACGGATTCACCCACGCGATCCTGCTGCGCAAGGGCGCCGTGGTCGCGGCCGGCGAGCTGGCCGAGGTGTTCACCGACCGGCGGCTCTCCAAGTGCTTCGGCGTCGCGCTGACCGTCGAGCACAGGCAATCGCGCTGGACGGCGCGGGCCGTGCCCATCCCTGACCGGCCCATCCCCTGACCGGCCATTCCTGACCTGCCCATCCCTGGCCGGACTGACGCTCGGCCGATTCCGGCCTAGTATTCGGGGTGTGAGCAACCGTAAACCACGGGTGTTGGGGGATCACCCGGCCCATCGGATGCCGGAGGCACCATGAGCGGGACCATCGCGATCGTCGTGGCGCTTCTCGTCGTCGCCCTGGCCGTGTTCACCGTGGTCCGCGCGATCAGGATCGTGCCGCAGGCGACCGCGGGGCTGGTGGAGCGGTTCGGCCGCTACCACCGCACGCTTAACTCCGGCCTGAACATCGTGATCCCGTACATCGACCGGCTGCGCCCGCTGATCGACCTGCGCGAGCAGGTGGTCAGCTTCCCGCCGCAGCCGGTGATCACCCAGGACAACCTGGTGGTCAGCATCGACTCGGTCATCTACTTCCAGGTCACCGACCCGCGCGCGGCCACCTACGAGGTGGCGAACTTCATCATGGCGGTGGAGCAGCTGACCGTGACCACGCTGCGGAACGTGGTCGGCGGGATGGATCTGGAGCGCACGCTCACCTCGCGTGACCAGATCAACAGCGAGCTGCGGCGCGAGCTGGACGAGGCGACCGGCAAGTGGGGCATCCGGGTGGGCCGGGTCGAGCTGAAGGCGATCGAGCCGCCCGGGTCGATCCAGGACTCGATGGAAAAGCAGATGCGCGCCGACCGCGACAAGCGGGCCGCGATCCTGAGCGCCGAAGGCGAGAAGCAGGCCGCGATCCTGAGTGCGGAGGGCGGCAAGCAGGCGGCCGTGCTGCGGGCGCGCGGCGAGGCGGAGTCCGTGGTGCTGCGGGCCAAGGCCGAGGCCGAGGCCAAGGCGGTGCGGGCCAAGGGCGAGGCGGACGCGATCACCACGGTGTTCCACGCGATCCACGAAGGCCGCCCGGACACCGAGCTGCTCGCCTACCAGTACCTGCAGATGCTGCCGGAGATCGCCAAGGGCGACGCCAACAAGGTGTGGATCGTGCCCAGCGAGCTGGGCAAGGCGCTCGAGGGACTGGGCGGGTTCTTCCCCGGTGTCGCCGGGTCACGCGGCCAGGCGGCCGCGCCGGGGCGCGAGCCCGCGGGCAGCGAGCGGCCGTACGAGCTGCCCCGGCCCGGCCCGTACGCCGACCGCGACGCCGGGCACGTTCCCATAGTCGACCCGCCCCGGTTCGCCGACGCCGGCTACTACTCCGGCGAAGACGCGGAGCTCTTCCCCAACGGCGACACCGCCGGCCTCCCCGCCGACGACCCCGCTGGCTAGCCGGCCCCCCGGCCCGCTGCCCCCCGGGCCAGCCGACTCCGGCCCGCCCGCTGCCCCGCCCGCTGCCTCCCGGGCCCGCTGCCCCCGGCCAGGCACTCCCGAGTGGATCAACGTCGCTGCCAGTTTGGTGTTGCTAGGGCAACACCAAATTCACTTTCACGTTGATCATCGAGCGGATGAAGCAGAGCGGCGCGGAGGGGCGGGCGGGTTAGGTTCTGGGTCTTACCTGGACGCGGCCGGACTCGGTGATCCTGGACTCGAACGCGGGCTGGCGCGCGGTGGCCGGTCCGTGCACCACCGTTCCGTCGGCGATCCGGAAGGTGCTCCCGTGCCAGGGGCAGACCACGCAGACGTCCGACCCGGCCGCGACCAGGCGGCCCTGGTGCAGCGGGCCGCCCAGGTGCGCGCAGCGGTCAGCCAGCGCGCTTACCTCGGTGCCCCGCCGGAGCACGAGCATGCTGACGTAGCCCAGCGTCAGGTGCACCGGGCGGCCGTCGGGCAGGTCGCGGACTCGGCACAGGTCGTGCCAGCCGAGCGCCGCGAGGTGCGCGACCGGCTCGGCGTGGCTTGAGCCCGCGCCCAGCCGGAAGGCCAGGTGCCCGCCTAGGTAGCCGCCCGCGGCGGCCACCGTGAGGCCGCCGAGCGAGAGCAGCTTGCCGCCGCGCTCCCGCCCGGCCATCCGTGCGACCAGCGACGCGGAGTAGAGCGCCGTCGCGGTCGCCCCGGACGCGGCGTGCACCAGCCCGACCCGCTGCTGTTCGCGGTGCAGCTCGGACCAGTCGGCGATCCCGGTGGCCGCCGCCGGAGCGGCGCCGGCGATCCCGGCCGCGATCAGCGCGCGGGCGGCCTTGCTGTTGCCGGGGAGCAGGTCGAGCAGCGCGGCGGAGGTCCAGCAGCCGACCGGCAGCATCGCGAGCGGCGGGTGGGCCGGCTGGCCGATCGGCACGCCGTGCAGGACGTCGGCCGCCGCGCTGCGCCGCAGCGTGCGCCGGATCCGCCGGGTGATCGGTCCGGTCACCCGGTCGAAGCCGCTGGCGTGCTCGATCCGCTCGGCCAGCTCGGCCGGGCGGGGCAGCGGGGAGAGCAGGTGCTGTCGTGACGGTCGGCCATGCCGGGGGCCTGACGAAACCTCAGAGGCGTGCGGGTCCTGGGTGCCGCGGGGAAACGGCCGGGGGAGTGATGGGCTCACGTACCACTCCGTACCCGGGTCCGGGCGCGCCTACCGCAGGAAAGCGGGGCGGAGTTCCCGGTTCGCCGGCCAGCCCGCACATTTGTGCTGGTACTCCTACCCACCAGTAACACGCAAAGCAGCAGCGCCGATAATGAGACTCTCGGCGCCGTCACTTCGGCGTTGCGCCGCGGCGAGGAGGCACGATGGATGCGACCGGGCCGCAGGCTCCGCAGCGGGTACGCAGCAGGCTCGACGCGGGGGACGTGCAGCTCGCGGTGACCCGGCGCGGCGATCCCGCCCACCCGACCGTCCTGCTGGTGCACGGCTACCCCGACACGCAGGCCGTCTGGGACGAGGTCGCGGAGCGGCTCGAGGACCGCTTCCACGTCGTGACCTACGACGTCCGCGGCGCGGGTGCCTCCACCGCGCCGGACAGCACGGAGGGCTACGCGTTCGCGCTGCTCACCGCCGACCTCGAGGCCGTGATCAGGGAGGTGAGCCCGGACCGGCCGGTGCACCTGGTGGGCCACGACTGGGGCTCGCTGCAGTGCTGGGAGGCGGTCAGCACGCCCAGCCTGGCGGGCCGGGTGGCCTCGTTCACCTCGATGTGCGGGCCCTCGATCGACCAGGCCTCCGCCTGGCTGCGCCGCCGCGCGCTGCGCAGCCCCAAGGGCGCCGCGGACTTCGTGAACCAGTTCGCCCGCTCCTGGTACATCGGGTTCTTCCAGCTTCCGGCGCTGCCCGAGCTGGCCTGGCGCGGCGTGGTCGGCCGCCGCTGGGGCAAGATACTTGGCCAGGCTGGCATCCCGCCGCGGCCCGGACATCCGGCCGACACGCTCACCCAGGACGCGGTAAACGGCATCTCGCTGTACCGGGCGAACATGCCGCGCCGGATGACCCGCCCGCAGCCTGCCACGGTCGACATCCCGGTGCAGGTGATCATCGCGACCGGCGACAGGTTCATCGCCGAGCAGACCCAGCTGTCGGCCAGGGAGTACGCCCCGCGGCTCTGGCTGCGCCGGGTCCGCGCTCCGCACTGGATCCAGCGGACCCATCCGGAGAAGCTGGCCGGCTGGATCGCCGAGTTCGCGGCGCATGTCGACGGCAGTCCCGCCACCCGTGAGCTTCGCCAGGCCGATTTCAGTCGTGGCCGCCAGCCGTTCGGAGGAAATCTTGTTGTCGTTACCGGAGCCGGCAGCGGTATCGGGCGGGCGACCTGCCTGGCCTTCGCCGCGAACGGCGCGGAGATCGTGGCCGCTGACCTCAACGCCGACACCGCCAAGCGGACCTGCGAGCTGATCCGCGTTCACGGCGGGGTCGCGCACCCCTATCAGCTGGACGTGACGAGTGCCGACGGCATGGAGCAGTTCGCCGTCTGGGTACGCGACACGCACGGCGTGCCTGACGTCGTGGTGAACAACGCGGGCATCGCGATCGCCGGGTCCTTCCTGGCGCACACCGAGGAGGACTGGCGCCGGATTGTTGACGTGAACCTGCTGGGCGTGGTCCGCGGCTGCCGGGTATTCGGCGCGCAGATGGCCGAGCGCGGCGAGGGCGGTCACCTGGTCAACATCGCCTCGGCGGCCGCGTTCGTGCCCTCCGGCATGCTGCCGGCCTACTCGGCGACCAAGGCCGCGGTGCGGATGCTGAGCGACTGCCTGCGGGCCGAGCTGGCCCCGGACGGGATCGGGGTGAGCGCGATCTGCCCCGGCTTCACCAACACCGGCATCGGGCAGGCGACTCACTACGCGGGCACCAGCGGAGCGGAGGAGGAGCGGCTGCGGGCGGGCGCGGTCAAGGCGTTCAGGATGCGGAACTTCCCGCCGGAGAAGGTCGCGCTCGCGGTGCTGCGCGCCGTGCTGGGCAACCGGCCGATCGTGCCGGTCAACGCCGAGGCCAGGGTCGGCTATGCGATGTCGCGGATCGCTCCCGGTGCGCTGCGGCTGCTGGCCCGGCGTTCGGACGAGCGGTCGCTACGGCGGCTGGAGCGGCTCGGCCGCAGCTGACCCCGCGCGGGGCGGCCCGCCTGCGGCGGCCCGTCCCGCGCGGCGAACCCGCCGCCCGTGATCGTGAAGGATCTTTGGCGCCCTGGCGACCGGGATCCTTCAACGATCATGCGAAGTGCGGCCTACGCCGGGCTGGCCGCCTTGTCGGCCGGCTGCCTGAGGCGGGCCAGCTGATCCCTGAGCGCCTGCACGGTCTTGGCCTGGAAGCCGAGGATCAGCTCGAGTTCGGCATCGGAATATTCGGCCGCGACCTGCTGCCAGGTGGCGATCATGGGGGCGAAGACCGGGACGACGTCCCGCAGCACCGGCTCGAGGATCAGGTGGATGACCACCCGGCGGCGGTCGCCGGCGTGGCGCTCGCGCCGCACGTAGCCCGCCTCCTCCAGTCGGTCGATCACGCCGGTGATGGACGCCGTGGTCAGACCGGTGGCCTGCGCCAGCTGGCCCGCGGTGATCGTGCCGCCCAGGCTGAGGATGTTCAGGCAGTTCAGGTCGGTCGCGTTGATGCCGATCCGGTCGGCCGCCGCCTGGCTCATCAGCTGCACCAGCGAGCTCGTCCTGCGCATCGACTGCTCGAACGTCGCTTCCAGGCCAGCCCGGCCCGGCAGGCCGGTGCCCGGCAGATCCCAAGACATGCTCGCCTCCTCATTAACTAAGTAGCCTAGATATTAGCTAGACTAGATGATAGTTTCTCTAGCGTAATACGAATGCCTGGTCAGTCTTACTGCGAAGGGATGACGATTCGATGACAACCACGGACGGGCCGGCCGCTGCGGTTCAGCTTGCGGCCGCGCCGGCGGGGACACGGGCGGGGACACGGGCGGGGACGCCGGCATGAAGGTGGCCATATTCGGCGCCACCGGCGGCATCGGGGGGCACCTGGTGAGCTGGGCCGTCGACGCAGGTCACGACGTGCACGCGCTGGCCAGGAACCCCGATGCTCTCAGGCCGCGGGACGGGCTGACCGTGAGCCGTGGCGACGTGCTCGACCCGGCCGCGGTCGTCTCGGTCATCTCCGGGGCGGACGCCGTGCTGTCGGCCCTGGGCCCGCGCGGGCTCGACGGCTTCCGCAAGGCCGAGCTGCTGGCCCCGGCGGCCGCGAACATCATCGGCGGCATGGCCAAGACCGGCGCGCACCGGCTGATCTCGGTGTCCGCGGCCGGCGCGTTCATCGCCGACGACCCGGGCACGCCGTGGCTTACCCGCCAGCTGCTGCCCCGGATCCTGGCCCGGACGTTCGCCGACGTCCGGCGGATGGAGCAGCTGGTCAGGGCCAGCGACCTGGACTGGACGCTGGTCCGGGCGTCGCGCCTGGTCAACGACGCTGGCACGGGCGAGTACCGGGTGCGGGCCGACTACCCGCCGCCGGGCGGCGGCAAGATCGCCCGCGCCGACGTCGCGCACTTCATCGCCGCCGCGCTCACCGCGGGCAGCTACATCGGCGAGTCCCCCTGCATCGCCTACTGAGCACGCCCTGCCGGGCGGGGTCAGGTTTCGGCGCCCGCTGTGATGGCTGCATCAACCTCGCTCTGGCGCGCTGCGACCTCGGCGGCGTATTTCTCGGCGTCCACCCGCTCGGCGATCTCCTCGTCCTGGCGCATCAGCGCTTCGAGGTCGGTGTCGGCCGCGTCCATCACGCCGAGATCGACGTAGGCGTGCTGGACCTTGGGACCCCACAGCCCGATGTCCTTCACGCAGGGCACGATCCGGCTGAACAGCAGCGCGCGGAACGCCTGCTGGACCGGCGCGTGCTCGGTGAACTCCTCGCACTCGTCCACGTCGAAGCCCATCCGCTCCCAGACCTCCCGGCCGCGGAACCGGTTGCGCATCAGGTAGCAGCCCTCGACCACGAACTCCTCGCGGTCGGCCCGCTCCGCGTCGGTGAGCCCGGCGTAGTAGTCGCGCAGCGCGAGCCGGCCGAACGCCACGTGCCTGGCCTCGTCCTGCATCACGTACGCCAGCAGCTGCTTGACCAGCGCATTTTGCGCCATGTCCCGGTGCACGCCGAACGCCGCGAGCGCGAGCCCCTCGATCAGCACCTGCATGCCGAGGTAGGGCAGGTCCCAGCGGGAGTCGGTGAGCGAGTCGGACAGCAGCGTGGCCAGGTCGTCGTTGATCGGGTAGTACATCCCGATCTTCTCCCGCATGAACCGCGAGTACAGCTCGACGTGCCGCGCCTCGTCCATGGTCTGGGTGGCCGCGTAGAACTTGGAGTCCATGTCGGGCACGGACTCCACGATCCGTGCCGCGACGGTCAGCGCGCCCTGCTCGCCGTGCAGGAACTGGCTGAACAGCCAGGCGCTCAGGTTGTGGCTGAGCTCCTTGCGCTCCTTCTCCGACAGCAGATTCCACTGGCGCGACCCGAAGATCGGGCAGAAGTCGTCCGGCAACTCCATGACGTTCGTCGGATCCACCGGCAGATCCCAGTCGATCCGCTTGGCCGCGTCCCACTGCTTGTCCTTGCCGCGCTGGTACAGGTCCAGCAGCCGGCCGCGGCCGCTGTCGTAGTCCCAGTTGAAGCGGGTGGCCCCGGCAGCCGGAACGTCCCAGGTCTCCCGCTTGACGGGAAGGGCGTAAAAGTCGTGCGTGCTCACGGCGACCTCCTGACGCGACATGGCTCACGTTACTCGCAAGTAGAACGTCGTTCTAGTGCCAAGACCGGGCTTGCTAACCGCCGGCTGACCGTCGGCTAGCCGCCGAAGCGGTAGCCCATGCCCGGCTCGGTGAGCAGGTAGCGCGGCTGTGACGGCTCGGGCTCGAGCTTGCGGCGCAGCTGGGCCACGTAGACGCGCAGGTAGTTGCTCTCCGTCTCATAGGCGGTCCCCCAGACCTCCTGCAGCAGCTGCCGCTGGGTGACCAGGCGCCCGCGGTTGCGGACCAGCACCTCGAGCAGCTGCCATTCGGTGTGGGTCAGGCTCACGTCGTCGCCGTCTTGTCTGGTGACCCGCTTGGCCGCGAGGTCGACGGTGAAGTGCCCGGTGCTGACCACCGGCTCGTCCGGGGCCGACGACGCGCGCCGCACCGCCGCCCGCAGCCGGGCCAGCAGCTCGTCCATGCCGAACGGCTTGGTGACGTAGTCGTCGGCGCCCGCGTCCAGCGCGGCGACCTTCCGGCTCTCCTCGCCCCAGACCGACAGCACGATGATCGGGGTCGAGGTCCAGCCGCGGACGCCGCGGATCACCTCGGTGCCGTCCATGTCGGGCAGCCCGAGGTCCAGGATCATCACGTCGGGACGGTCCCGCGCCACCGCGGCGAGCCCGGAGGCGCCGTCCGTGGCCGTGCTCACCTCGTATTTGCGTGCGGTGAGATTAATGCGCAGCGCCCTTACGATGGATGGCTCGTCATCCACGACGAGTACTCGCGTCACGGGCCGGCCCCGAGCACCGACCTTGCCTCGCGGCTGACCATCGGCAGCGTTACCTTGATCGTGAGCCCGCCGCCGGGGGTGTTCCCGGCCGCGATGGTTCCGCCCATCGCGTCGGCGAACCCCTTGGCCACCGCGAGGCCGAGACCGACGCCGCCGTGGTGGTCGTCCAGCCGCTGGAACGGCTCGAAGATCTGCTCCTTCATCTCATCCGGCACGCCCGGGCCATGGTCCACCACTTCGAGCAGCACCATGTCGTGCAGCAGGCGGGCGCGCAGGAACGGCGGCCGCGACGCCGGCGAATGGCGCAGCGCGTTGGAGAACAGGTTGGCCAGCACGCGCTCCAGCAGCCCGGGGTCGGCGCGCACCAGCGGGAGCTGGTCAGGCACGGCCATCCGCAGCTGGGCCGACGCGTCCAGCCCGCGCAGCGCGACCGGCGCCACCTCGTCGATCGCGGTCGGCCGCAGGAACGGCTCGAGCGAGCCCGTGTGCAGCCGGCTCATGTCGAGCAGGTTGCCGATCAGCGCGTCCAGCCGGTCGGCGTTGTGGTCGATCGTGGCCAGCAGCGCGGCCTGGTCGTCGCCGCTCCACTGCACGTCGGTCTGCAGCAGGCTGCTGGCGCTGGCCTTGATCGACGCCAGCGGCGTCCGCAGGTCATGGCTGACCGCCGCGAGCAGCGCGGTGCGCATCCGGTTGCCCTCGGCCAGCGCCTCGGCCTGGGCGGCCTGGGTGCGCAGCCGCTCCCGGTCGAGGGCGGCGGCGGCCTGGGCGGCGAAGCCGACCAGCAGGCCGGAGGTGGCCGCGGCGGACTGCTCGGCCACGATCAGGGCCAGATCCTGCCGGATGTCGATCCGGGTGGCGCCGTCCAGGATGTCGGGAGTGCCGCTGGTCGCGACCGGCACCCACCGGTCGGACACGCGTTCGGCCAGCTCGGCGCGGCCGCCAAGGGTGCCGGTGAGGTGATCGAGGATGGCCGCCGGGGTGTCGGCGCCGCCGAGCACGGTCTGGGCCAGCGTCAGCAGCGAGGCCGCCTCTTCCCGGCTGCGCGCGGCCTGGACGGCCCGCCTGGCGGCCAGGTGGACGATGCTGCTGACCGCGACGGCGACCGTCACGAACAGCACCAGGGCCAGCAGGTTCCGCGGCTCCTCGATGGTGAAGTTGTGCAGCGGCGGCGTGAAGTACCAGTTGAGCAGCAGGCTGGAGGCCACCGCGGTCAGCACGGCCGGCCAGAACCCGCCGATCACCGCGGTCGCGACCACGGCGACCAGGTAGATGAGCAGGTCGTCGGCTAGGCCCAGGTCCGGCCTGGCCACCACCAGCGCAAACGTCAGCAGCGGGATGCCGGCCACGGCCAGCGCCGCGCCGCACAGCCGCCTGCGGACGTCGATCGCGCCGGCCAGGCTCGCGCCGGAGGTGCTGAAACCGGTCAGGCCGTCGTCAATCCTGCCTGCTCCGGGAGGTGCACCCATGCCTACCAGTGTGAACCGTATGGCGCACCAGCGATACAGGGCACCCAGGGCAGCCCCGGCGATCGCGCTGCCGGCGATCGCCAGCGCGGCGTGTTCGGCGATCGGCCCGGTCGGCCGCAGGTCCGCGTACGGCGGGCGGGAGAACCCGATGGCGGTCAG
The DNA here is from genome assembly GCA_036495825.1 of Streptosporangiaceae bacterium. Lineage (GTDB taxonomy): Bacteria > Actinomycetota > Actinomycetes > Streptosporangiales > Streptosporangiaceae > PALSA-505. Next base: position 1,263 of record DASXME010000141.1, on the reverse strand, counting down.
CCAGCCGATGAGGATGAGCGGCGGAGCGCTGACCGGTTCGGACACGAACGACATCAGGCCGGCCAGCACGGCACAGCCGACCAGTACGCCGGTGGCGGAGAGCCTGCCCCCCAGGGCCGCCGTGACCGTGCCGAGGGCGAGCAGCGCGGCAAAGCCCGCCGGCAGCGCGAAGGGTGCCGCGATCCCGTGTTGTCTTCGACGGTGAGTCATCTCGGTGCTAGTCGAACGCCGCTTCGGCCGGAATTCGACGATCTTGATAAAACCTTAACGCCCAGCTCACGACTCTTGACGCGGTGCTTATGCAGGCTGATCACCGCGCGGCCTAGCGTCAGGTTGAAGGCAGCCGGGCACATCGTCCCGCCCGGGAACGGAGGCAGAGCACTGGTGGCCGTATCCAAGACGGCTGAGCTTCTCGGCAGCACCCGGGTGACCGATCTGCCGGAGGGCTTCGGGTACGCGCTGAAGCGCCGCCTGCTCGGCCGCCCGCTGGTCAACGAGCAGCTCAGCGAGGAACGGCTGTCCAACCCGCTCGCGCTGGGCGTCCTGTCGCCGGACGGGATCTCCTCCTCCGCCTACGGCAGCGAGCAGATTCTCGTCGAGCTGCTCAAGGGCGGCCTCGGGATCGCGGCTTTCAGCCTGCTGCTGCCGCTCACCGCGGTCGTGCTGTTCGTGCTGGTGCTCGTGGTGCTGTCCTACCGCGAAGTCGTGATGGTCTACACCAGGACCGGTGGCTCCTACGTCGTGGCCAGGGAGAACTTCGGCCCGCGGGTGGCCCAGATCGCCGCCGTCGCGCTGCTGATCGACTACACGGTGACCGTGGCTGTGCAGACGGCGGCCGGCGCGGAAGCCATCGTGTCCGCGTTCCCACGGCTGAGCAGTCTGCCCGTCGTCGGCTCGAACATTCTGCTGATCATTTCGGTGGTCGCGATCCTCGTCATGTCGTACGGGAACCTGCGCGGCATCCGCGAGGCCGGGCGGGTATTCGCGCTGCCGACCTACCTGTTCACCGGCTCGGTGATCCTCATGATCATCGTGGGCGTGGCCAGGGAGGCATTCGGCCACCTGTCGGTGATCGACCCGGCCAAGCTGCACGGCACGTTCTACACGAACCAGCACACCTCGGTGCTCTTCACTCTCATCCTGGTGTTCGTCGTGCTCAAGGCGTTCGCCAACGGCGGCTCTTCGCTCACCGGGATCGAGGCCGTCTCGAACGCGGTGAGCGCGTTCCGGCCGCCGGAAGGGGTGAACGCGCGCCGGGTGCTC
>DASXME010000140.1:0-11677 GCA_036495825.1 Streptosporangiaceae bacterium | reverse complement strand
GCCAGCGGCCACTGGGCCGTCCTGCTCACCAACGACGTGCACTTCGGCCGCAACCGCAACCTCATCCGCCCCCTCCGCGAATCCGTCCACGCCGCCTGCGCCCCCGCCCCGCCGCCTGGCGCTCCCGCCGGCCCCGCCCCGCTGCCCGGCACCCACTTACCACTCAGTCGGTGAGCACAGACCGGGGCAAACCGGGGCACGTTTTGGTCAGAACGCATGAAGAGTCGAAACGATCATGAAGTCGGCAAGGCGGTCAACGGCACATCGACACCCACCTGCGGCGGTGAGAGTGCCATCGACCGCCTTCGCTCCCCTGCCCGTCCCACACTCGCCGCTCCCCTACGCAGCAAGGGCGCCGATGCAGCAAGGGCGTCGATAGCGTCATCGCTGCCCACCGGCGGGCAGCGAACCCCACATCGACGCCCACCGGCGGCTGTCGAAGTGCCATCGACAGCCTCGGCTTCACCGGCTGGACACGGGGCCGGGGCGCCCATAGCCTTGACTGTATGGTCAGTCAATCTGTGCGTTCCGTGCCGCCTGCTCCTGTTGCCGCTGACGCGCTGGCCGAGTCGCTGCGGCCGTTCGGCGAGAGCCGGATGCTGCCGCGCGCGGCCTATGTGGATCCGGCCGTGTTCGCCTGGGAGCAGCGGCATTTCTTCGGCGCCGGATGGGTCTGCGCCGGGCGCAGCGAGGAACTGCCCGAGCCGGGCGACCAGCGGGCCGAGAACGTGGGCGACGGCAGCGTGCTGCTGGTCCGCGGTGAGGACGGCGCGCTGCGGGCCTTCGCGAACACCTGCCGGCATCGCGGCCACGAGCTGCTGCCGTGCGGCGAGACCTCGCAGCGGAAGGTCATCATCTGCCCGTATCACTCCTGGACGTATTCGCTGAGCGGCGGGCTGCGGGCCGCCGCCGGGTTCAAGAACCGGCCCGGTTTCGACGCCTCGCAGTGGGGCCTGGCCGAGCTGCCGGTCACCGAGTGGAACGGGCTGGTGTTCGTGGACGGGTCCGGCACCGCCGCGCCGCTGGCCGACTCGCTGGGCACGCTGGCGGAGCTGCTCGCGCCGTACGAGATGGGCCGGCTCGCGGTGGCCGGGCAGCACGTCTACGACGCCGCCGCGAACTGGAAGATCTTGTCGGAGAACTATCACGAGTGCTACCACTGCCCGACGATCCATCCGGAGCTGTGCCGGGTCAGCCCGCCGAAGAGCGGGGAGAACTACGCGGTGCCGGGCACCTGGGTCGGCGGCTGGATGGATCTGCGCGACGGGATGGCGACGATGTCGCTGGACGGGCGCAGCCACGGCGTGCCGCTGCGCGGGCTGGACGCGGCCGGGCTGCGCACCGTCATCTACGTCCACATCTTCCCGAACGTCCTGGTCAGCCTGCATCCCGACTACGTGATGGTGCACCGGCTCGTGCCCGTCGCCGCCGACCGGACCCGGATCGAGTGCAGCTGGTCGTTCGCGCCCGAATCGCTGCGCAAGCCCGGCTTCGACCCGGCGTACGCGATCGAGTTCTGGGACATCACCAACCGGCAGGACTGGCACGCCTGCGAGGCGGTGCAGCGGGGCCTGTCCTCGCCGCACGCCGTGCCAGGACCGCTGTCGCCGGACGAGGACGCCGTCTACCAGTTCGTCACGATGATCGCCCGCGGCTATCTCGGCCAGCCCGTGTGGAATCCGGGTCAGGCCGCCCCGGTAGCCTGACCGGGCGGCCGCGGGCATGGACGCGCGCCGGACGCTGTTGACCTAGCTGCCCAGGTTCGCCATCTGACGCGGAGGAACACCGACGTGACCGTGCATGACATCCCCCTCAAGACGCTGGCCGGCCAGCCCGCATCGCTCGGCGACCTGGCCGGCAAGACGCTGCTCGTGGTCAATGTCGCCTCGCAGTGCGGGCTGACGCCGCAGTACACCGGGCTGGAGCAGCTGCACGAGCAGTACGCCGGCCGCGGGTTCGCGGTCGTCGGGTTCCCGTGCAACCAGTTCGGCGGCCAGGAGCCCGGCACCGCCGAGGAGATCCAGGAGTTCTGCTCGACGACCTACGGGGTCAGCTTCCCGATGTTCGAGAAGATCGAGGTGAACGGGCCGGGGCGGCACCCGGTCTACACGGAGCTGACCGAGCTGGCCGACGCCGGCGTCGAGGCCGGGGATGTGCAGTGGAACTTCGAGAAGTTCCTGGTCGCGCCCGACGGCAAGCCGATCGCCCGGTTCCGGCCCCGCACCACGCCGGACGACCCGGACCTGACCGCGGCCATCGAGGCCAACCTGCCTGGCTAGCCGCCCGGTCAGGCCAGGGTCTGCGGGCCGCGCTTGGTCATCTGGCGGGCGATGATCGCGCGCTGGATCTCGCTGGTGCCCTCCCAGATCCGCTCCACCCGCAGCTCGCGGTAGAACCGCTCGGCCACGTTCTCCCGCATGTAGCCCCGGCCGCCGAAGACCTGCACGGCCCGGTCGGCGACCCGGCCCGCCGTCTCCGAGCTGTACAGCTTGACCATCGAGCACTGGGCGTGCGCGACCTTGACGTCGCCGCCGCGGTCGATCCCGCGGGCCGTCTCGTAGACCGCGCTGCGGGCCGTGAACAGCTCGGTCAGGCTGTCGGCGAGCATCCCGGCCACCAGGCCGTGCTCGCTGATCGGCTTCCCGCCCGCCTGCCGCTGGCCGGCGAACGCGGTCATCTCGGCGACCAGCCGCTCGGCCGCGCCGAGGCAGCGGGCGGCCACCATCAGCCGCTCGAACCGGAACCACTCGTAGGCGAAGCCCATCCCGTCGCCTTCCGCGCCGACCAGGTTCGCGGCGGGCACCAGGACGTCGGCGAACTCGACGATCGGATGATGATGGCTGATCGTGTGCGAGTAGGCCGGGGTGCGCAGCACCCGCACGCCCGGGCTGGGCAGGTCCACCAGGAACATCGCGTGCTCGCCGTGATGCGGCCCGCCGTCCAGCCTGGCCTGGAAGAAGGCGTAGTCGGCCGTGTTATACGACGTGACGTGCCACTTGACGCCGTTGAGGCGGTACTTGTCCCCGTCTCGCCGGGCGGTCGCCGCGATGGCGGCCACGTCCGAGCCCGCGCCTTCCTCGGTGATCGCGTAGCACTCCTCGCGCTCGCCGCGGATGGCCGGACGGACGTACCGCTCGACCTGATCGGGGCTGGCCACCGCGGGCAGCCAGGACGGCGGCGTGGCGGCCACCCAGCCGAGCGCGTTGGTGACCCGGCCCATCTGCTCCTGCACGAGCACCTGCTGCAGCGCGGTACAGCCGCCGCCGCCGAGCTCGGCCGGCATGTTGGCCGAGGCGAGCCCGAGCTCGCGCGCCCGCGCGGCGTGCTTGGCCGCCGTCCCGGCGGGCAGCTCGCCGCCGGCCAGCTCGGCCGCTTCCTCGAACGGGATCAGCTCGTCGGCGAACTCCCGCGCGCGCCGCTGGATCTCCAGGTCCTCGCCTGACAGGTCGTACACCCGGGCACCCTCTCATAGCATTGACTGAATGTTCAGTTTATGGGAACATCGGGTTCGTGCCAATGCCGTTCGCTGATCATCCAGTCGCTGACAGCACAGTTGCTGACAGCACTGGCGCTGACAGCACTGGCGGCGTCGATGCTGTGGTCGTCGGCGGCGGGACGGTGGGCGCCTGGTGCGCGTGCTTCCTGCGGCAGGCCGGCCTGGAGCGGGTCGTTCTGCTGGAGAAGGGCGTGCTCGGCCAGGGAGCGAGCAGCCGGGCGGCCGGCGTAGTGCGGCTGCAGGGCGGCACGCCGGAGGCGGTGCGGCTCGGCCAGTGGTCGCGCGAGTTCTACCTGCGGCAGCACGCCGACATCGGCACCGACTCCGGTTTCGTCAGCCAGGGCTACCTGCTGCCCTGCTTCACCGAGGCGCAGGTGCGCGCCGCCCGCGAGCGGATGGCGATGCAATCCGCGCTCGGGGTCGCGGTGCGCTGGCTGGACAGCGCCGAGGTGGACGCGGCCAACCCGACGCTGGCGCCGGGCCAGACGCTCGGCGGCACGTTCTGCGCCGACGACGGCTTCATCACCCCGCCGCGCAACGTGACCGCCTACACGATGGCGCTGGCCCGCAGCGGCGTCGAGGTCCGCGAGCGGGTCACCTTCGAGGGCCTGGAGCTTGACGGCGACCGGGTCCGCGGCGTCAGGACGAGCAACGGGCGGATCGTCACCGGCCTGGTCGTGCTCACCGGCGGCCCCAAACTCGCCGAAGTCGGCCGGCTGGCCGGCATCCGGATCCCGGCGGGCGGCGCCCGGCATCAGGTCGCGGTGACCGAGCAGCACCCGGACCTGCATCCCTCCCGGGTGCCGATGGTCTTCGACGTGCCCGCCGGGCTGTACTGGCGGCCCGAGGAGGGCGGCCTGCTGTTCGGGATGAGCAACCCGGAAGAGCCGCCGGGCGAGAACCGCGGCGTGGACACCGCCTACCTGGACCGGATGCGCGACCGGCTGGCCCGCCTGGTGCCGGTGACGGCCGGGCTCGCGCTGCGCCGGATCTGGGCGGCGACGATCGACTTCACCCCGGATCACCTGCCGATCATCGGGCCCGCGCTCGGCCCGGCCGGTCCGCTGCACGGCGTGACCGTCGCCTGCGCGGGCGGGGCGGGCATGATGTGGGGCCCGGCGGTCTCCCGGGCGGCGGCCGACCTGGCGCTGACCGGATCGACCAGCGTGGTGGACGTCGCCTCGCTCGGCCTTGACCGGTTCGACGAGGCCGGCCGCAGCACCCTGCCGGCCGACCCCATCGCGCTGCCGTTCCCCGAGACCCTGGGCGCCCCGTCGTCCATGTCATCGCGCCCGGTGCTGTCGGGCCTGTCGCCGGCGTCATCCGCGTAACGAAACGGCCGTCCCAGCGGGCCGGCCTCCCGGGAGAGGACCTCGGCCGTCATGACCACCGCCACGCCCGCCACGCCATTCCTGGCCGCCGCCTACGACGCCGAGCTCGAGGACTGGGGCCCGCTGGCCGAGGCCACCGGGGAACCGATGCAGACGTCCGGGTTCACCCTGTGGCAGGACGAGGGCCAGGAGGCGGGCGTCTGGGAGTGCACGCCGGGGCCGTCGCGCTGGACCCTGGAGACCAACGAGTTCGTGCACATCCTGGCGGGCCGGATGACCGTGACCCCGGACGGCGGCGAGCCCAGCCAGATCGGCCCGGGCGACACCGCGGTCTTCCCGCGTGGCTGGACCGGCCACTGGCAGATCCACGAGAAGATCCGCAAGCTGTACGTGCTGTTCTAAAGGCCCCGAAGGAGCGGCTACCGGCCGAGGAAGCGGATCATCGCGGCGGCCAGCGCCCGTGCCACCTGCTGCTGGAAGCCGGCCGAGGTCAGCAGCCGGGCGTCGGTGGGGTTGCGCATGTTGCCGCACTCGATCAGCACCTTGGGGACGGTGCTGAGGTTGAGCCCGGCGAGGTCGTCGCGGTGGGTGATCCCGTCCACCCCGTCGTAGTTGCTGACCGGCATCGGCGTGCCGGCCAGCATGGCCGCCCGCACGTCGCTGCCGAGCCGCCCCGACGAGGTGATCACGCGGTCGTTGGGCCCGTCCGCGATCGGCTCGAGCACCGCGAAGCCGCGCCCTGACACCGGCGCGCCGTCTGCGTGAATGTCGATGGCCACGCTGGCGTGCGCGTCGTCGATGATCTGGGCGCGCCGGTTGACGCACGGCCCGACCCCGTGGTTGCTGGTCCGCGTCAGCACCACCCTGGCGCCGTCGCGCAGCAGGTCGGCGCGCAGGTAGCCGGCCACGTTGAAGTTGTACTGCGCCTCGGTGTAGCCGCCGTCGGTCTCGGTGCCGGTGGTGTCGCAGTCCTCTTCCTCCCGGCCGTTCCAGATCTGCTGGCCGAGGAAGGACGGGTCGGTGAAGTTGCCGCCGTTGTGCCCAGGGTCGATGCCGACGACGATCCCGGCCAGCGGCGGGCGGGCCGGCGCGCTAGGTGCGGTGCTGGCCGGCGTGGCCGGGCGCGCCGCCACCGAGGTCTGGTGCCGGGCCGGCGTCTGGTGCGGGTCGGCGGCCCGGGCGGGCGGCGCGCTGCCAGCGCCGCACGCCGACGTCAGCAGGCCGGCGGCCGCCAGGCCCAGCACCCAGGTCAGGTTGATGCGCCGGCTCGGCCGCGCTGCGGGTTCGGTTGCCACGCGGCCACACGTTACCGTGGTGGCGGATCACCTGCGGGCGCATCATCGGCCCGGCGCAGCCTGATCGTGACGATGACCGCCGCGGTCCCGACGATCAGCGAGACGATGTTGGGGATCACCAGCGCCGGATTTCCCGCGGCCACGCCGTAGGAGGCCCACAGCACGAAGCCGGCCAGCAGGATCAGGAAGTAGCCCACGGACACGTCGCGGGATGACCGCTCGCGCAGCATCCGGCGGATCTGCAGGATCGGGGCGATTCCCATCAGCACGCCCCAGGATGAGGCGGCGACTGCGAGCACGGCTTCGGCCATCGGGGTCCTTTGATGCGGCGCCCTGGCCGTCTGGGTCGTGCTCGCCAGCGGTCTGGTGAGGGGCGCAAGCACGACCATGGCAATATTACCGGCATCCGGGGACTTGATACCTTTTGAGCGCCGCCAGGAGTGCGCGCCGGGGCGTCCGGGGAGGGCTGATCACCGCAAGACAAGTCCGCGGCCTGGCCTCACTGCAGCCGTTCCGGCACCGCAGCTTCGCGCTGCTGTGGACCGCGGGGCTGGTCTCCACCGTCGGGTCCTGGATGCAGACGGTCGCCGTCGGTGCGCTGGTCATCTCCGACACGGGGAACGCGATCTGGGCGGTGCTCGTCGCCGCCGGCGCGTTCCTGCCGATCGGCGTGCTGTCGCCGGTGGGCGGGGCGCTGGCCGACAGGCTGCCGCGCCGGCCGGTGCTCGCGCTCGGCAACCTGGTCGCGGCGGCGGCCGCGGCCGTGATCGGCGTGCTGGTGGCGGCCGGCCACGACAACCCGGGCGCGCTGGTGGCGCTGGTCACCCTGCAGGGCTCGGCCTCGGCCCTGATCGGGCCGTTCCAGCAGGCGATCCTGCCGGATCTGGTGCCTGAGCCCGAGTTCCTGGCCGCGATCTCGCTGAACTCGGCGCAGTTCAACCTGGGCCGCATCGTGGGGCCGGCGCTGGCCGGCGCGGCGGTAGCCGCATTCGGGTACCCGGCGGCGTTCGCGGCCAACGCCGTGTCGTTCCTCGCGATCGTGCTGGCCCTCGCGTTCGTGCGCCTGACGCCGCCGAAGGGCAGGTCGGACGCGCTGCTCGCCTCGCTGCGCTCGGGTTTCACGGCCGCCAGGCGCGAGCCGTCCTGCTGGGCGGCCATCGTCACGATCGCGGTCGTGGCGTTGACCGCCTCGCCGTTCATCGCACTGGTCCCGGTGATGGCGCACCACCTGACGCACGGCGGCGCGCGGGCGGTCGCGCAGACGACGGCCCTGCTCACCACGGCCCAGGGCGCGGGCGCGGTGACCGGCGCGCTGTGCATCGCCCCGCTGGCGACCTGGCTGGGCCGTGGCCGGCTGCTGGCCGGCAGCCTGGCCCTGCTTCCCGTGACGCTGGTCGTCTACGGCACCTCGCAGTCGCCCTGGGCGGGCGCGGTCACGCTGTTCGCGGTCGGGCTGATCTACATCGGCGTGCTGTCCGGGCTGTCGACCGTCGTCCAGCTCCGGGCCCCGGCGGCGTACCGGGGCCGGGTGCTCAGCTTCTTCCTGGTCGCGCTCGGCGTGGCCTATCCGGTCGGGTCGCTCGTCCAGGGGCCGGTCATCGACCGGATCGGGATCGGCGCGACCACCGCGGGTGCGGCCGGGCTGCTGCTGGTGATCATGGCGGTCACCGCGCTGCGGCGGCCGGGCCTCATCCGGGCGATCATCGACGGGATGAACGCCGGCCAGGCCGATCTGCCCGCGGCGGACCCGGCCGCCGACCCGGCGCTCGCAGTGGATCCGGCCGCTGCCCCTGCTGCCGCCGCGGACCCGGCCGCCGGGACCGCGCTCGCCGGGCCGGCGGATTGACGCGTCTGGTCTGCTAGCCCGGCCGGTGAGGCGGGGTCGGGGCGGTTTCTCCGTTCGGAAGGAAATGGCCTTTGACCTGATCTTGCGGGCGGACGAACGGGAAGGCCAGCGTGGCCCGGATGCTCACCCCGGCCAGCATCATGATCAGCCGGTCCACGCCGAGGCCGAGGCCGCCGGTGGGCGGCATCGCGTACGACAGCGCGGCCAGGAACGACTCGTCCAGTCGCATCGCGTCCGGGTCGCCCGCGGCGGCGGCCAGCGACTGCCGGGTCAGCCGCTCGCGCTGATCGATCGGGTCGGTGAGCTCGCTGTACGCCGTGCCCAGCTCGACGCCGAACGCGACCAGGTCCCATTGCTCGGTCAGCCGCGGGTCGTCCCGATGCCGGCGCGCCAGCGGCGACACCTCGACCGGGAAGTCGCAGTAGAACGTGGGGTAACCGGTCTGCTTCTCGACCAGCGCCTCGTACAGGTCCATCACGAGCCGCCCCGGGCCGGCCTCGGCCGGCGCGGGCACGTGGTGCTTCGCGCACACTTCGGCGATCTCGTCGCGATCCGACCCCGGGGTCAGCTGCACTCCGGCCGCCTTGGAGACGGCTTCGTGCACGGTCAGCACCGGCCACGGCGCGGTCAGGTCGATCTCGTCCGTGCCGCCGCCCGTGCCGTCCGGGCGCAGCGCGACCGGCCTGCCGTTGACCGCGGTCGCCACCCGGAGGATCACCGCGCGGGTCAGCTCCCGCATGTCGTGATAGTCCGCGTACGCCTGGTAGGCCTCCAGCGAGGTGAACTCCGGGTTGTGCGTGGCGTCCGCGCCCTCGTTGCGGAAGCTGCGGTTCAGCTCGAAGATCCGCCGCATGCCGCCGACGCACAGCCGCTTGAGGTACAGCTCAGGCGCGATCCGCAGGAACAGCTCCATGTCGTAGGCGTTGATGTGGGTCAGGAACGGCCGGGCCGCGGCGCCGCCGTGCACCGCCTGCAGCATGGGCGTCTCGACCTCGGTGAAGTCGCGGTCCTGCAGCGCCTCGCGCAGCGCGCGCACGCCGCGTGACCGGCGGCGCAGCAGGTCCACCGCGTCCGGGCTGGTGATCAGATCCAGCGACCTGTCGCGCGCCCGCACGTCGCCGGCCAGCCGGGCGCGCAGGTACGGCACCGGGCTCAGGCACTTGCCCGCCATCGCCCAGCCGCGCAGCAGCACGGACAGCTCGCCCCGCTCCGAAGCGATCACTTCCCCGGTCACGCTGACCAGGTCTCCGATGTCTACCGAGCGATCCCACGAATCGCGGGCCGCCGTCGGCGTAGCGTTCAAAGCTGTCATTACCTGAACGCGCGCCCCGTCCTCTTCCAGTACGGCGAAGGCGACGCCGCCGAGGTCACGCAGCGCACGGATCCGGCCGGTCACCGACACCTCCGCGCCGGTCCGCGCCCCGGCCGCCAGCCCGGCGTAAGACGCCTGGATCTCGCGCAGGCTGTGGGTGCGCGGGACGCGCACCGGATAGCCCGGCATGCCGGACCGCTCGAGCTCGGCCAGCTTGTCCCGGCGGACCCGCTGCTGCTCGGACAGGGCCGCCTTCGGCACCGCGGGCCGCAGCAGTTCGCGCTCCTGGCGCCGCACCCGGTCGATGAAGTCGGGCTCCTCGCGCGGCGGCTGCGCATCGGGTATCCGCGGCCCGATCAGCAGCCGCGGGCCGAGCCGCGGCACGAAGCCTTCGGCGACCCCCATCGCCAAGCCGGCCCGCACCACGGTCAGCGCCGGGTCGTAGCAGAGCAGCCGCGGCACCCAGTCGGGCCGGTACTTGTCGTTCGACCGGTACAGCGTCTCCATCTGGTAGAACCGCGACGCGAAGCCGAGCAGCTTGTCGGTGACCCTGGTGACCGGCCCGGCGCCGACCTGCTCGGCGGTGCTGAACACGGTGCGGAACACCGCGAAGTTGAGCGAGATCCGCCGCACGCCCATCGCCGGGCAGGCCTGGGCCAGCCGGGCCACCATGAACTCGTTGAGGCCGTTCTCGGCGCTGCGGTCGCGGCGCATCAGGTCCAGCGAGATGCCGCGCACGCCCAACGGCACGAACGACAGCAGCCCGCGAAGCCGGCCCGACCGGTCGTACGCCCTGATCACCACGCACCGGCCGTCGGCCGGGTCGCCGAGCCGGTTCAGCGCCATCGAGAACCCGCGCTCGGTCTCCTCGCCGCGCCACTCGTCGGCGAGCCGCTCGATCTCGGCGAGTTCGGCCGCGGACAGCTCGGAGTGCCGCTGCACCTGCGTGCTGTACCCGGCCCGGGTGATCCGGGTGACCGCCTGGCGGACCGGCCGCATCTGCCGGCCCTTGAGGCTGAACCGGTCGGCGTCGATGATCGCCTCGTCGCCGATCGCCAGCGCCCGCAGCCCGCACGCGGAGTACTCCCTGGTGCCCGCCTCGCTGGCGGACAGCACCGCGGCGTACCAGCCGCGGATGCGGCACTCGGTCAGCCACGCCTGGATGGCCGGCCGCCAGGACGCGCGGGCCCCGATCGGGTCAGCGCTGGCCACGCTGACGCTGCCCACCACCCGGTAGGTGATCGCGGCCCGGCCGTCCGGGGCGAAGATCACGCTCTTGTCCCGGCGGGTGGCGAAGTAGCCGAGCGAGTCCGACTCCCCGTGCTGGAGCAGCAGCCTGCGCACGGCCAGTTCTTCGGTGGCGTTCTGGTGCTGGCCCGACCGGCCGGCCCGCCAGAACACCAGCAGGGCGAGCACCAGCGCGCCGGCCGACATCAGCCCGGCGAGGGTGAACTCCCAGTGGTACCCGGCGTGCCCGCCCAGGAACGGGTCGTCCGGGGCGGCGGTGTTCCCGAACGCCGACCGCAGCGCCCATCCCGCCTTCTGCCCCGGGCCGTGCAGCGTGCGCGGGAACGCCATCGTCAGCGCGAACGTGACGGCGAACGACAGCGCCAGGCCGCCGGCCAGCACGCCGAGCGCCGCCCACCAGGACCCGCGGGCCAGCCGGGCCGGGAACGCCCGCCGGGCCAGCGCCACCGCCACCCTCGCGACCAGGCCGGTGGCCAGTACGAACGCCGCGACCGGGAGCGAGACGCGCCACTTCGGCAGGCCGAGCTGGCCGGCCGTGCCGGTCGCGATCGCGGCCACCACGATGCCGTCGGCGAGCACGGTCAGCGCCATCACCCCGACCAGGACAAGGTGCGCGGCACGGAAGCGCCGCCTGATCGCCCCGGCCAGCGCCAGCGTCAGGCAGACGACGAACAGGCTGGGATCGGCCGGGATGTCGATCGCGCTGAACCCGTCCGCGACGACCCCGGCCGGAGCCCACCTGATCAGCGGGATGCTAATCAGCGACCACACGGCCGCCACGACCAGCAGCCGGCCGCACCAGACCGCGACCGCCTCCCGCCAGCCTGGCGCGACCGCGGCGGCCTTGGCCGACCCGGCCGCTGCCGAACGCCGCCCGGCCGGCCACTTCACCACAGGGTTGCCACCACCCAGATCATCTCCCCCCGCTCCCCCGGATCACTCCAGATGATCATCCCGCAGCCCGGCGACTGCCGCGAGCACCGGTAGAATCGGGCATCCATCTCACGTGGTGAGACGCAACCGGCACTTTGCACGCGCTATGACCAAAAAAGGGGCGGGTTTGTGCCGATTCCGTGGTCGTACCGCGTGCAAAGTCGAAACGATCAAGGAAAGCACGGGGGTCCATCAAGGCAGCATGAGACGCAGCGG
>DASXME010000139.1:0-6242 GCA_036495825.1 Streptosporangiaceae bacterium | reverse complement strand
CGGCCTGCGCCAGCTCCGGCAGGTGCTCTCGGCCACTTCCGGCGACCTGCGGCCAGCTCCGGTCGCCCGGCCCCGCCGAACCGTAACGGCCTAGCCGACGACGTAAGCTCCGCGCCATGACTGTCGCGTCAGCCCAGCTAGCTATAGTGGTGGACCGCGCCCTCACCGAGGATGGCCGAGTACTGGAGCGAGCGCTCCCCGAGTCCGATGTTAGCCCAGCGATGCTCGGGGGTCGCGTCCCATGAAGGCGGCGAGGCATTCCCAGTCGTCGGCGCCGGGGGGTGGCGGCACCTCGGCCCCGAACGGCGATCCGGGTTCCACCATGTCGCGGTACTCGGGTTTGATCACGGCCCGCGCCCCATCGAGCGCCGGCTGGGCTAGGGAAGGGTCCAACCTGTCGAGTTGCCCGGTGGCCTGGGCTAGGTCCCAGGCGTGAGCGGCCAGCTCAGCGAGGTACATGTTGACCAGGGTCGCACCCGTGTACTTCTCACCCCACGGCATGGTGAACGACGAGACCAACCGAGATTCGTCACCCCATGCCTGCGCGGCATCCCCGGCGGCGCGGCGTAGCTGAGCGGGCGCATCGGATAGCTCCACGTGGGGCGAGTCGTCTCCGGCCGGGGGGGTCTGCCCCCGGCCGAGAGCGGCCGCCCGGCACGCCGCCTCGACGATGTGGTCGATCAGGCCGGCCACGTCATAGCCGGGGCATGTTGTCGGGTGGCCGACCTGGTCAACCGCAATCCCAGACACGATCACCGCAGCGTTCTCGTACGAGTGCAGCAGCGTGCTTCGGCGGTCCGACTCGGCCATAGGGTCACTCCTTCTCGCGACACGCCACGTACCGCCCCAGTATCTCCGCAGCGGTGTGGTCACTGCCTGCGGGACATCCCGACCATCGAAATGACGCAACCGCTAGCTGTTTCTATCGGTCACGCCCGCTTGACTTAGAGCGCTCTAAGTTTCGTACGGTAACGGAGTGGACGGCATTCAGGACCCGGAGCAGGCACGAAGCTTCACGATCCAGCAGGTCGCGAGGCTGACCGGGCTGTCGGAGTACACGCTGCGGTACTACGAGAAGATCGGCCTCATCGACCCGGTGGACCGCGACGACTCCAGCGGCCACCGCCGCTATGACGGTGACGAGCTGACCCGGGTCGAGTCCCTGGCCCGGCTGCGCGCCATCGGGCTAGGGATCGAGGAGATGCGGGTGCTGATGCACTCGCGGGGCCACAGCCCGGAGACCGTCGACACCAAGATCGCGCTGCTCGCCGCCCACAGGAACAAGCTCGAGACGGAGATCAGGAGCCTGCGGGCGCGCAAGAGGTTCACCGAGAACCGGATCGCCTACTGGCAGGCCGTGCTGGCCGGCGACAAGGCGGCGGCCAGGCAGCTCACCGCCGAGGGCGACGCGCTGAGCGAGCACCTCGGCTAAACCAGCAGCCTTCACCTCATGCCGGCCACGCACCTGGCCGGCGGCCGCCCGCATGCCCCAAAGAAGGGAGATTCCCGTGCGCCACGATTCCCGGTGGGTGACCTTCACGCTGGTCGCCGCGGCTCAGTTCATGGTCGTGCTGGACACCGCGATCATCAATGTCGCGCTTCCGGTCATCAAGGCCAGGCTCGGCTTTTCTGAAACCTCGATCCAGTGGGCGGTGACCGCCTACGTCCTGGCCTTCGGCGGGTTCCTGCTGTTCGGCGGCCGGACCGCCGACCTGTTCGGCCGGCGCCGGGTGCTGCTGGCCGGCATGGCCGCGTTCACGCTGTTCTCGCTGCTGGCCGGCCTCAGCAATTCCGCTGCGCTGCTGATCGTGCTGCGCGGGCTGCAGGGCGCGTCCGCCGCGTTCATGTCCCCGGCGGCGCTGTCGACCGTGCTGGTGACGTTCGCCGGCGACGAGCACCAGCGCCGCCGGGCGCTGGGCTTCTGGTCGATGACCGCCACCGGTGGCGCCGCCGTCGGCCTGCTGCTCGGCGGGATCCTGACCCAGTACGCCGGGTGGCGCTGGAACTTCTTCATCAACGTCCCCGTCGGGATCGCCACCGGGACCCTGATCATGAGGCTGGTGCCCCGGCACGGGGCGGCCGGGGACGACCGGCAGCTGGACCTGCCCGGCGCGGTGCTGGTGACGGCCGGGCTGATGGCCGCCGTCCTGGCCTGCTCCCAGGCCCCGGTATGGGGCTGGGGCGATCCCCGCACCCTGGGCGGCCTGGCCGCGGCGGTGATGCTGATCGGCGGGTTCGCCGTCAACGAGCACAAGACGGGCCGGCCGCTGATACCGCTGCGGGTCTTCCGCGTCCGCAACATCTGCGGCGCCAACGCGATGATGGCTGCCGTCTACGCGGGGAACCTGGCGATGTTCTTCCTGCTCACCCTGTACCTGCAGGGCATCGAGGGATATTCCGCGATCGGCACCGGGCTGGCGTTCCTGCCGTTTCCCGTGATCCTCGGCTTCACCTCCACCCGGATGGCCGGGCTGGTGGCCCGGTTCGGTTTCCGGCGCTTCCTCATCCTCGGACCCGCTCTCATCATCGCCGGCCTGACCTGGACGTGCTTCCTGCCCGTCCACGGCGGCTACGCCCTCCACGTGCTGCCCGGCCTGCTGATCATGCCCCTCGGTTACGGCATGACCTTCGCCCCGATGTACGCCGCGGCCACCACCGGCGCCGAGCCCCGGCTGGCCGGGATCACCTCCGGGCTGATCAGCGCCTCCCAGCAGATGGGCGGGGCTGTCGGCCTCGCGATCGTCTCCGGCGCCGCTGCCGCGATCACCCGATCCCTGCACGGAACGGCACCAGCCCAGGCGCTCACCACCGGCTACGACGCTGGCATGGGCGTCGCCGCCGGGCTCACCCTCTTGGCGCTGCTGCTCGCCGTCACCGCAATCCGCTCACCGCAACACTCATCACCCGGCCAGGAGACACCGGCGAAGACCGCCGCGCCAACCGCAGCCCTGCACACTCAGGCCGTCACGATGCGGCGCATCGCGACGATGCTGGAGGCCCACCGGGAGAGCGGGCTGAGCTGAACGTTTTCCCCGGCCTGCGGGGCCTGGATGACGAGCCCGCCGCCGACGTACATGCCGACGTGACCCGGGTTGGCCGCGGTGCCGTCGGCGCCGGGGAGGAACAGCAGGTCGCCCGGGCGCAGGTCGCTGAGGGAGTAGACCGGGGTGCCCAGGTAGACCTGCTGGTAGGTGGTGCGGGGCAGAGCGATCCCGGCGGCGCGGTAGGACTGCTGGACCAGCGAGGAGCAGTCGCAGTGCAGGGCCACGTCAGGGCTGTGCGCGTCGGTGCAGCTCCCGCCGAAGTAGTAGCTGGTGCCGAGCTGTCCGAACGCGAACCGGATGGCCAGCGCCACCGCGACCGGCGTGCCGGCCGGCAGGCGGAACCCGGACGGCACCGTCACGCCGCCGCCGGCCGCCGAACCGGCCGGGACGGCGACGTTGGCATCGAGCACCTGACACGTCGCGCTGGTGCCCGCGAGCGACCCGCCGGCACCGCCGAAGGACGTGACCAGACCGGCGGCATCGGTCTGCCACTGGGCGTACGCGCCGGGGAAGGCGCTGCGCTGCACGGCCTGCGCGGCCACGGTGACCGGCATCGTCTGCCACCCGGGGACCTGGGCCAGGCGCAGGTAGAACGAGCGGGACGCGTAGACCGGGTTCATGATCTGGGCTGCGCTGCCCCAGCCCATGCCCGCCTGCTGCTGGAACAAGCCCAGCGACGCGCCGGTGCCATACGGCAGGTTCTGCAGCGCTGACTCCTGCATGGCGGTGGCGATCGCGATGACCTCGGCCCGGGCGGGCAGGCCGAGGTCCACGCCAACCTGGTAGATGGTCTGCGCGTCGGCGATCTGACCCGGGCCGAAGGGCACGCGCGCCGCGGCGGTGGTCACGGCGCTCACCGGGGGCGGGCACCCTCCCAGCAGGCTGACGGCGGGCGTGTTCAGGCCCGTTCCCCCGGCTATCAGCGCGACAGCCGCCGCGAGCAGGCCGGCGATGACCGGCACCGCCAGCAGGAGCCTGCTCGTGCCGCGCACCGCTCAGACCGCCATTCGCTCGTTGGTCCAGAACAGCTCCCGCTCGGCCGGGGTGAGCATGACGTGGACCACGTGCGAGCTGGTGCGGCCGATCTTCCAGAGGGCGCGGCCGATCTGGGCGGCCGACCAGGAGCCGATGTGGGCGCATTCGGTTTCGGTCAGGCCGATCGCCTCGCGGGTCATGGCCAGCGGGCCGGTGTCCTGGGCCAGGCACACCCGGATGTCGCAGGAGCCGATCAGGTTGCGGGCGATGGCCGCCTCCTCGCTGCCCGCCGCGCCGACCGCCTCGAAGTCGGCGAGCCGGTGGGTGGCCAGCACCTGGATCGTCCCCTCGGCCCGGGACAGCCGCAGGTCGGAGTCGATCTTGCGGGCCATCGCGGGCACCCGCAGCGAGCGCCACAGCTCATCGCGTATGACCAGCCGCACCGGCCCACCCTCGGTGTCGATCGCGGCCTGGCCCCAGGAGGAGACACAGGCCAGCGTCATCGCCAGCGTGCCGTCGTCGCGGCCGTGCAGCCGGGACAGGTCGACGGTCTGGATCGGCGCGCCGAAGTCGGGGCGCACCGTGGTGGGGCCGTCGAACAGGCCGGACAGCGATCCGGTGACCATGGTGCCCAGCGCGTCGGTGACCGGCCGGATCATCTCCCGCAGCTCGTCCACGCCTGGGCGTACCCGCAGCTCAGTGGCCATTTCGGGAACCGGGTCCCTGAGCAGCTGCCACACCTGCGGGATGGTGGGCTCGGCCAGTGTGCTGGCCGCGCCTGCCTCGCCCGAGGCCTGCCGGATGGCCAGCGACACCGCCGCCTCCTCGGTGGGCTCGAGGGCGCGGCCGAGGCGCATCGTCACCAGCGTGGACAGCAGGGTCAGCCGCCTGCGGTGGATCTCGGCGAGCCGTTGCCGCAGTTCCTCGGCACCGGCCGGCAAGTTCTCGCCGAGCGGGCCTGCGTCCAGCGGGTTGAGCCTGGTGGCCAGGCCGGGGCCGAGTTCCACCGGGCTGACCCCGAGCGCGCGGGCCAGTGGTGCGTACTCGTTCTTGATGTCGCCGACCACGAAGACCCGCACGCCGTAGGCCATCAGCCGCAGTGCCAGCGCTTTGATGGTGGCCGACTTGCCCGCGCCGGGGATGCCGGTGATGAGCAGGTTGGGGTTGGTGATCAGGCCGAGCCGCAGCCATTCGATCGGGTGACAGGAGAACGAGGCACCGCTCAGGCAGTCCACGCCGAGGTAGGCGCCGGCCTGCGGCAGGGCTGCGCCGTGCAGCCAGGGGTACAGGCCCTGCACCTGGCCGGTGGAACCGCGGAACACCCGGGGCGGCGTCGGCTGCGGCGCGCGGCCCGCGCCCCGCCGGGCCCAGCCACGGGCGGGCGGGACGCGGCCTGGCTGGGCAAGCGCGGGGCGGGGCGGGAACGGTTCTGCCGGTTCACCGGAGGTACCGGATGCGGGTTCCCCGCTCCCGGGGCGTACCAGGTCGGCGAGGGCCGAGGCCGGGAGCTCCTGGGCTGCCGCCTGCTTGCGGCTGGCGATGCCGAGCATCGGGTCACCACCTGCGCCGGGGAAGGCCGAGGCCGGCCGGCAGGGCGGCAAGCGCGAAGCCCACGTCCTGGGCGCCCCACATGCGGCGGATCTCGAGGCGCGCCGCCGCGGCGTCCGCCTCCAGCGAGGTGAGCGCGTCGGCCATCTCGCTGGCATCGGGCACGGTCACCGTCAGGTAACCGGTGAACCTGACCAGGCCGTGGCCGGCCGCGTGCTCGGCGTCCTGGGCGTCGGCGCGGCGCAGCGCGGCCCGTTCGTGCTCGGGCACCACCTGGCCGGTCTTCTGCCGCATCCGGATGGCCACGTCGCGCTGCGTTCGTTCGGTCAGCACCCGGCGCTCGGCGTCGCGCGGGGACAGCGGCTGGAAGTACAGCGACAGTGCCCGCCGGGTCGTTCCGT
The DNA here is from genome assembly GCA_036495825.1 of Streptosporangiaceae bacterium. Classification (GTDB taxonomy): domain Bacteria; phylum Actinomycetota; class Actinomycetes; order Streptosporangiales; family Streptosporangiaceae; genus PALSA-505. Next base: position 274 of record DASXME010000139.1, on the reverse strand, counting down.
CGCCGAGCAGCGGGAACAGCGCGGTGGCATATACCTCCGAGCGCGGCCAGTCGTAGACCAGGTAGGCGGCGCTGACGGCGCTGTCGTGCTGGTAGGAGCCCCATGACGCCTCGGCGGCCACCGGGCCGGCCAGGCTCGGGTCCACCCCGGCCGCCAGCCCGGTGTGCGGGTGGTCGGCCAGCAGCGCCGATGTCTCGGCGGCCCGCCGCTGAGCCAGCGAAGACGCGCCGTCAGGGTCGAATCCGGTGCGGATCACTTCGGCGAGCTCGCGCGG